>NZ_AP018050.1:0-336230 GCF_003609775.1 Prevotella melaninogenica | reverse complement strand
CTTGCTTAATGAGACGGGTCAGAACGACTGGTTTAATAAGAAGTACACCGATATTCGTGCGCAATTCATTGAGCCACAGTATGTAAAAGACAAGACTGATAAGTATGTCCCTGTCTTCCGTTTCATCAAGAATGTCTATGATGCAAGTGGCAATCAGGTGAATTTCAACTACGTACAGTTGCGTTATACCCGCCAGCCAGACAATAGTTTGACTTGTGATACCACTGGAACGGGACACACTACTCCACTTGTTCTCACCCCAATCGACCCTGCACAGCGTCTTTATTCGATTACTTATCAGGGACATACCTATCGTGGTGTGCTTGACTATCAGATGAAGCTCAACCGCGTTTATCCTATGTTCTATGTGGTGAAGTGCTCTCGTCAGGGTGGTAAGGAGAATCAGTTGTATTCGCCTATCATCTCTCGTCTTGACGAAATGTATCTTAATCGTGCAGAAGCAAATGTGAAATTGGGTAATATCGCCAGTGCAATGGCTGACGTGAACACGATTCGTGAGCGTGCGATCGTGGGTGGAAGCTATACGAGTGCTCAGTTTACTGCTGCTACTGCAAAGACTTTGGTGGATAAAGAACGTCAGTTAGAGTTGGCGTTTGAGGCAGAGCGCAGCTACGATGTGTTCCGCAATGGCGACACCCTCACTCGTCGTTTCCCTGGCCCTCATCAGCCAATGGTTGACATCCCAGCAACTGATTATCGTGTGATTTACTTCATACCACAGTCGGCTATCAATGCCTATAAGGGTAATTTAGAGCAAAATCCAAGAAGTAACTAATGCTTTTATCTCTCTAAAAGTATTTTCATAATGCTACAATTAAGGCTTAGTTAGGATTCTAACTAAGCCTTAATCTTATTCTTTTTACGCCTTGCGCTTCTGAATTTTCTTTACATTATGAGTAAGGAAATCAGCTTGTCAAATGCCTAAAAACACTAAATTTATTGCCTTTGTAACTATCTTGTTATAAAGTAGTTATGAGGTTGTTTTCTAAAAGGTGCTTAATAAGACTTCAAAAGGGCGTTAGTAAGGGTCTTAAAGGGCATCTTTTGCAAGCTAATTGGGCGTTAATTGGAAGCTAATAGAGCATCTATTGATTTATGAGTGGTGATTTTTTTATTACAAATCACAAGTTGAAGCCTTCTTCCCCTCAGTCTTTTTCTATTTTATGTTTTTATTCTCTCACAGAATACACAGATAAACAGAAAGAGCAGATTTCCTTTTTGCTGAGTAAAAAGCTCAGAGACCTAAAGGTCTTGGAATACACCGAGCAGCTTTGCAAATGTATATCCATCGTGTCTGTGTCTTCAAATGACCTTTAGGTCTCTGTGCTTCTGTTGCATCTGTTCATCTGTGTACTCTGTGAGAGAGAAAATAGTCTTTGTTTCTGTTGCTTCTGTTCATCTGTGGATTCTGTGAGAGAAGACTTTATAATTGTTCGGACAGAGTTTTCATTAGTACGCCATAATTTTGATTAGCTACTAACGTTTAAAAGTCAAATCATAAAGTGCAAAGTTTATTTTGTGTTTTCATTCTCTCACAGAACACACAGATAAACAGAAAGAGCAGATTTCCTTTTTGCTGAATAAAAGGCTCAGAGACCTAAAGGTCTTGGAATACACCGATCAGCTTTGCAAATGTATATCCATCGTGTCTGTGTCTTCAAATGACCTTTAGGTTTCTGTGCTTCTGCTGCTTCTGTTCATCTGTGGATTCTGTGAGAGAAGACTTTATAATTGTTCGGACAGAGTTTTCATTAGTACGTCATAAATATACCTTAGCACAAGTATAGGTTATAAGAAATAATGATTTATGATAAAAAAGGCAGAGGTTATTAAGTTTGTTTTATAGGAAATATGTACCTTTGTAAACTATACTTTATAAGAATACGTAATTCTTATCAAATGTGGTTTATATGAGTATTAGTAAAGATGTTATCAAACAGTGTCTGATTAGTAAGCAGCACGAAGTGGATGAGGCGGTGATTGTGAACCGTCCCACAGATTTTGAAGAGAATGGCAACTATGTGATAGTTGGTGTAAGACATGCGGGTAAGTCGTATCTGCTGTATCAGCGCGTGCGGCAACTGCAGGCAGCAGGAAAGGGATGGGATGAGATTCTGTTTGTGGACTTTGAAGATGAGCGTCTGGCGGAATTCCAACCGGAAGACTTTAACAGTTTGTTGGAAGCCCATCTGGAACTGTATGGTAAAAAGCCAGTGGTATTTTTGGACGAAGTGCAGAACATTCCGTATTGGGATAAGTTCGTGCGCAGGTTGGCTGATGCGAAATACAGGGTGTACGTGACGGGCAGTAATGCGAAGATGCTGAGTAAGGAGGTGGCAACTACGTTGGGTGGACGGTTCTTTATCTACGATGCGTACCCATATTCTTTCAAAGAGTATCTGGCAGCGAAGCAGGTGGAACTGAGGAAGCATTGGGAGTATGACACGATTCAGCGAAGCGAAGTGAAGCGACATCTGAATGAGTACTTTTATTACGGTGGTCTGCCAGAGATTCTGTCGTTTAAGAACAAGCGGGCTATGCTTTCGAGTTTGTACCAGAAGATTTACTTGGGTGACATTTGTGTCCGAAACAATATTAAGAACGATAGGGTGTTGAATATCCTGATTAAGAAGATGGCAGAAAGCGTAAAGCAACCACTGTCGTATAACAGGCTGAAGAACGTGATAGTGGCAACGGGGTCGCCCATCAGTGTACCTACTACGATAGACTATGTGGATTATGCCGCTGACAGTTGGCTGATATTACCCATGGAAAATGAGATTGGGAAGCTGACGGAGAAGGAGACGCAGAAGAAGTACTACTTTGTTGATAACGGTTTACTGAACTTGTTCCTGATGAATTCAGAGACATCGCTACTGGAGAATATGGTGGCGGTGGAACTGTGTAGGCGGTGTGGCAAAAAGAATGTGTTTTTCCTGAATGTGGATAAGGAGATAGACTTCATTGTACCCGACGAGAAGTTGGCTATACAAGTGTCTTATAGCATCAAGGATGAGACTACTTACAATAGGGAGGTGTCGCCATTAGTGAAATATGCCAAGACGCACGAAGACTGGAAGTGCCTGCTGATTACGTATGATGAGGAGGACACAGAAAAGGAAATACCTGTGGTGCCGGTGTGGAAGTGGCTGATGGAAGGGTAACTTAGGATAGGACACTCGGAATATGATTTAGAATAATCGATGGTTGATAAAATGTAATGAGCTAATGAGTTTCATGGTATGAGATGATAGGAAAACAGTGAAACACTATCTTGAGGAGGAGTTGTATAACAATGGGAACTTAAAGATAGAGAGGTTGGAGATGTTTAAGCAGCTATTGGAGATGTGTGAAATGTATAGGAGTAAAAAAGAAATACGAATAGGAGATGAAAGCAATAATAAAAACCTTTGAATCGGGAGCTGGCGACTGTATCTTTCTCGTAATAAAAGATGAGATGGATGGCAGCTTTTTTCATATTATGATGGACTGCAATGTATTGACAAATGAGATAAAAACTTATATACGTGATGAACTTGACAAACATATAGATGTACTCATAGTTACTCATATTGACCGTGACCATGCAAATGGTATAACCAAGCTAATGCGTAACTCTGATTTTGCAGATATGCAAATAGGTATGATTCTATTCAACGGTTTCCAGCCGCAAACAGAGCAACCTCAGACTTTGCCCCCTCAAACTATAGCAAAACTGCAGGCAGCGGCTGAATTGTTGCCGCCGACGATAGATGAAGCATTTCAAAAAACGAATGGAATGGATGCGGCATGTTTAATCACAGAGTTAAATAAGCATCCGCAATGGAAATTCGTATGGAGACAAACTCCGATATTGGCAGGGGAAACGATACCGCTTGGTAATAAAGAAAAATGGGGAAGACTTAGAGTGCTGTCTCCAGCACAAGACGTGATGGACGATTTGCTACACGATGTGAAGTTAGAATATGCCAAAAGATTAGGCTCTGCACCTCCAAACGAGGCATTTGTAGATCAAGATAAATACTATGAATTGATGCTACGATTAGCAGAACTACGAAAAAGCCCTTCTTTGGCAAGAAAGACCAGTGCAGGGGCTATAACTAAAGAAACGTTGAATAAGAGCGCAAAAACAGAAGCTGAAGAAAAAGGTGTTACCAATTCTAATAAAGCATCACTCGCTTTCTGTTGGGAAGGTGGTGACGAGAAGAAACGCATTCTTCTGATGGGAGATGCTGTGTCATCGCAAGTCGTGAAAGAATTAAATTACATCGATGATGATGGAATATGGTTTGAAGCTGTGAAGGTGTCACACCACGGGAGCAAGCATAATACTAGTATAGAACTGAATGCTAAAGTTGATTCAGCTCACTACTTTTTTACAGGCGGGAAAGATAATGAAGGGCCAGATATTGAAACTGTTGCAAAAATAGCTATGAAACCGCTGGCAGAGGGAATAGAACAACGGGTGATTCATTATAACCATGAGAAAGGAATTAACCTTTGGAAAGAACTGAAAAAAGAAAAGGCAATACAATTGCTTAATAATCATCATACACAGTTGAGTACAGACAATACATATGAATTTGAATATTGACAATTACGGAAATAAGGGTGTAGTTCCCGTATTTTGTGGGGGCTATGTAAGTGGCACCGCTTTCTTTGTAACGCCAACATACCTATTAACAGCAGGCCATGTTGTAGCTGAGTATATTTTAGACAAAGAGACAATGGTTGCAGTGGTTGTGGAAGATGAGCACAAGGTTTGCCGCGTACTTGTACATCAAGCCGACCCTGATGTCGCTATATTGGAAAGTGTTGACTATATATGCCCTAATGAGTATGTACTGCCATTATTAGCCAGTAAGTTTAAAGAGAGAATTGATTTGTTGATAGTCGGATATCCGAGAGAACTGGGAAACGGCGTGGATTATTTCGGAGTGACTGTGAAAAATAGTCGGGAGAAAGCAGACCTTAAAGGGGGCTTTGACCGAATGGTTGTAAGAACTGATAGTTTTGGCTTCAATAGCTATGAAGGTTTTTCAGGGTCGCCAGTGATAAATGATTTCGGAATGGTTGTAGGTATAGAAACAGACCAACTCTACTCTTCGTTAGGCTATCTTTCCATCGCAGCGATTAAAGAACTGGTTGAAAAGGAAACAGAAATCAGAATTGAAGAGAATGACGATTTATATGATAACACCCCGTATGGTCTGAGAAGGAGTTATAACCACATACGAGAGCACACTGCCGACATGCTCAAAACACGTTATAATGACAAGGTTCATGTAGAAAATGAGGAAGTAGAAAAGACTATACAGCGATTTTGTGGCTATGGCTTTGAAGAAGAACGGCTTGAAATACATGATGAGTATAAGTCTTGGCATGATAAAATGGCTGGTGACAGACTAACATATATTGATAGTATTATTCAACTTGTAAACTATTTACAAGATGGAATTATCACAGATGGGGTCAAAGGCGGAATGGAGAAGCTATTTTGTTTGAGGGGTAGCGAAAAGAAACTCCATGCTGACCACAGGAAGGAGTTGCAAGCCATTTATAACAAAATATATACATGGCTTCATAATAAGACGTTATATGAAGAAAGACAATTCATGCACGTTAGTGGTACTGCTGGGTGTGGAAAGTCTCATTTGCTTTATAGGGAGGCTCTTGAAATAAGTAATCGCCAACAGATATATATGCTATTGGGTTCGGAATTTTCACCCTTGGAAGATCCGGAGAAAACAATAGCACGTGTTATGGGGTGGAAAAGTAGTGATTCGCTTAAAGAACTGGATGATAAACTTGCACGTGAAGAAGGGAAAACTGCAACTATCATTATTGATGCTTTGAATGAAGGAGCGGGTACTCACTTTTGGATGGAGCAATTACCAATTCTAAAGAACAAGATTTCCCGTTACAGTCATCTGAAGATGATAGTATCGCTTAGAACGCTTTCGAAAGAAGACCAACTCAACGATATCTTGATAAACGATTGGCATTCTTTGAGGGTAGAAGGTTTTAAGAACCGAAAAAAGGCTATCAGGAAGTATTTCGAGGCATACGAGATTATGACGGATGAAGTGCCATATACAGAAATAACGGAATTCACCAATCCGTTATTTCTGAGAATGTTTTGTGAAACTTACTATAGTCAGACAGAAGAAGAACGTGAGAAGGTATTAAGGCTTCCTATCTATAAGCGTTATTTAGAAAAGCGTAACTACGAAATAACTGACGGTGTGGATGAAGATGTGAAACAGCATGTAACAACAAAATATATACTATGGGTAGCAGAGAGATCGCTTGAACAATGGCAGTGTGAGGACATACCAAGACAGCAAGCTTATAAACGTTCATATAGGGTGTGCCCGTTCAGGACATGGAGCAAGAGCCTGCTGAAGAATTGCCTGGATGCGAACCTCCTTCGCGAATATACTACCTCTGAAGGTGATTTTGTAGATTTTGAGTTTGACTCCATGGGTGACTATCTGAAAGCAGAACGATTATTGAATCGTAAGTGTGATGATGGTGATCGATTCAGGACGTTGGAAAGATTGTATGACCAAATGGATGCTGCCTATCATGTTAGACTCAATTGGCAGAAAAAGTATAATTTTATCAAGGCCTTTCTCAGTGTGTGGAACCCATCTGCTGTCTTTTGGAAGAAACGAGAGTTCATGAATGGCAAGTTGACAAGCCTTTTGCTGAGTAGTATGTCAATGAGGAATCTACGTGATGACAAGAATACACTAACTGCGGATATTATAGATGATATACTCCGGCAGAATCCTGATTATATAGATCCAGAATTGATTTTGAGAAACATGGAACTTTATAGCCAAGGGTTGATGGATGAAGTGCATAGACAACTGATGTCCATGAAAATGGCAGAACGTGACCTGAAATGGACTACTAAAGTGAATGGACTCTTTGATGGGGGCATATACATGGATTTGATAAAAGCTCTTGAACCGACTCTTGATCATGAAGTGAAGACCTTGCTGACGGTAGAGATATGGATGTTGAGTGCCAGTTATCCCTATCTGAGGGCGTATGTAATGAGAAAGGTGAAGATTCTTCTGTCAGAAAATCCTTGCCAAACGGAATATGTTATTGATAAGTTCCATGCAGTTGATGACCCATATATTTTATGGGGATTGTATGCTGCAGTTTATGGTGTAATTGTTGACAAAGCTGATTTCAGCAGAGTTATTGCAGAAAAGATTTTATCTTACCATTACGGAGAAGCAGGAAAAGTGCCACAAGACTTGATGGTTAGGCATTGGACGCTTAAGATTCTAGAGTTGGCTAATCATCAAGATCCTACAATAGATGCATGGAGTAAAGCTCAACCGCCTTATAATGTAACTGAAGATATTTTTGCAGAGATGCCCGAAGATGACTACGAGGCTGATGGATATTTTGGTGAAACAGATGGTGGAAAGCAGATTACCCGTTCGCTGTTTCATTGGGACTTCAGCCGTTACATTATCGGAACAAACAGTAACAACGTATCCAGAATCTTCTTCCGCGACGGAAAAGGCGTGAGCTTGAGGAAAATTGAGTATGCAATAGCTTATTTGATAAAGCATAAGTTTGGATGGAATGATGAGTTGGGTAAATATGATTCAGATGTGCCATATCAGGCTCGCGCAGAGAACTCTGTAGAACGTATAGGAAAGAAATACCAGTGGATAGGTATGTATAGGGTCTATGCCTATCTGTGCGATACTTGTCAGATAAGGATTAACCTCTGGTCTGCACGAGAACGATTTGCAGAAAAGAACTACCCTTGGTATGCCAGAGAGCATGATTACTACGATCCTACGCTCACGGATAAGGATTTGACTTTGGAGAAGTCACACCAACTGTTTGATGTGTTACGACCAGCATCGACAATGAAGCAAATTGCCAAAGAATGGTTGCAAGATGAGCGCCAGATGCCTCCATTGTATTTTAGCTTGAAAGATCACGATGGAAATGAGTGGATTGTTTTACAAGCCTATAGTACCATTAAGGAAGAGAAGGGTGATGATAAACGTGAGCAATTTGTGTTATACAATGGAGCGTTTGCAAATAAAAATAATTTTGAGCAGCTGAGAAACTGGGCTTCAGACAAGAATTTCTATGGACGTTGGATGCCAGAGTATAATGGTAGTATTGATTACAGATGGAATGAATATCCATGGGCAGATAGTTATTTGCAATTAGGAGGCGAGGACGACGATATCTTTGACGAAGGTGGCGGAGAAATGAAATTGGCTTACGAAGCTCAATTACAAGAGGATTATAAGGGTATTGATGATGAATGTCAATTTATGAGTACTGCTTATATGCCATGCAAGGAAATGATGGAGATGTTCGGATGGCATACAGCTGAACGCGGTATTATTCGCAATGAACACGACGAAATTGTAGCAATTAATCGAAATATACCAGGTGATCCTCTGCGTGCATTGTTGGTATTACGTAGCAAACTGGATGAATATATGGAGGAAAAAGGTTTGGTGTTGTTCTGGAGTCTGGTAGGAGAGAAGCAATATGGTAATCATCCTCATGCGTTAATAGTACGACTAACAGGAGCTGCTGCTTATAGGGTGGGTAAGGAAATAGACAGGATACAGCCATTGAGGAATGAACCACCAGCACCGTCAAGAGAACGTGTGAAGTTTGAGAAGAAAGATTTTCCATCACTCTCAGAAGAATTCCTCAATCAGATAAATGAAATGGACGAAAATGAGTTGATGAAGATGATGAGTAAGAATGTGTTGAAAGAAAGAAAAAAAGATACTGAATAATAATGCTTATTCAATTAGAAAAGGAGTGTTATAAACTCCTTATATTGAATAGTTGTACGAGCTATAATGATGATGACAGAAATAAAACAACTGTTTGCTGAAGAGTTAACCTTGTTGAAGAAGATTCAAAAGTATGGGAAAGGACATTCACAGGATGAACTGGAACGGATTGAGAAGGTTAAGCTACTCCTGTTATACCGTATCTACTCAAATCTTTATTCATCACTGCTGTTAACTGCGCAGGTCTTGAAAACTGGAAAGATTTCATTTTTTCAGTTACCGATGGGATTGCTGTTGCGTTGTTGCTTTACCGATTGTTTATTCACCCTATACATACAGTGTTCAGGCAAGAAACGAACTTATGAAGAACTAGATCTGAGATTAATAGAGTATGCCAACTCTATGTTGGAGCGTAAAGAGGTATACATAGAACAGTTGAAAAATACGGGACAGATATTTGATGGCGTCTTTATAGATCATTTGTGGGAGTTGACGATGGAAGATAAATTCTTGGGACAGCTAACATTGGATGATAATCTGGAGGAGTTGACGATAAAAAAGCAATCGAAACAACAATTGAAAGATAAGGGCTTTTCGAGGGTGAAGAGTATTACGACCAAAGATGTTGCAAACTTCTTGATTAGGATTCCTGAACTTGAAAAAGTGGCAACACGATTGTATCACTATTACAAGTATTTCTCGCAATATGAACACTTTTCGGAGAACGGACAAGGGGATATACTTGCGTCGTTGGAAAAGGACGGTAATGATAATATCCATCTACCTTCAGCCATCAAATCCTTAAGTGACGGAGTGGAGATTGTGATGAATAAAGGTGACAAATAACGAGTGAAATGCGGTATACAAATGGAAAAATAAAGGGAGTGATAGATACAAAAGCAATTGGAAGAAAGCGTTGAATCAGTTCAAAACTTTATTGAAAATAAGTTTGGTATAAGAAAACCTATAAAAAGTTGAGTGAATAGGATGTTTTTGTAAATTTATATCTATAAATCAAGTGGTTAGGAAGAAACATTCACTTCTATGAGTGATACAGGTTTAGTAGAAAGATTCTGTATATTTGATGGTTTTGCAAGTATTTTACTTCCAAGTTGGAAAAGTACATGTTCCAAGTATTCAGCAAGCTGCATCGTAACTACGCCTGCTGTATGTTGGACTGTGAGATTATAACTATTCTCGTACAGTTCCATACTTACCGTTTCCAGCGATCTAAAGTTCTTCTATCTCAGCATATAATGGGCTTATTTTTTACCTCATATCTTAAAAGAGAGATGAAACTTAGTGATTTTATCAATAATTCCAGATAAAGTCTGCTTTGTTTAATACTTTCTTTATATCTTTGTGGAGTAAAAAATCGCTCTTCTAAAAGGAGACAGCACGATGTTGCAAGGGTGTGGATAATCACTTGCGCATAAGCGTGTTTAGCAAATATAGTCAGATAGTAATGCTTCGTTATATCAATACAGATATCGTCTTTCAGGAGTTTCCCGATGAGGTGACGCTTGCCATCAATATCTCGGGATGTCCGTGTCGCTGTCCCGGTTGCCATAGTCAGTTTCTGTGGGCAGACAGAGGAGAGGAATTGACGGTTGAAGCACTATCTGCACTGATTCGTGAGACGGAAGCCACGATTACCTGTGTGGGTTTTATGGGGGGCGATGCCGACCCTGCTGAAGTTGACAGACTCGCTGAATACGTAAGATGTCATCATGCTGGACTAAAAATCGGGTGGTACACTGGGCGCACAGCTATCTCTCCGCTCATTGACCAACAGCGTTTCGACTATATCAAAGTGGGACCTTATCTCCGCCATCTCGGTGCCCTCGACTCTCCTCGCACCAATCAGCGAATGTACCGCCGCAGTCCCGATGGCAGCTTTGAGGATATCACCTCCCACTTTTGGAAAGCCCATGAAGACAAGAACTTATAAAAAAGTAGTCTTTGCTTAATAAGATTTAACCCTGCGTTCCTTGACTTTTTGTTTAAAAATCACTACCTTTGCACTCGCTTTTAAAGCAGTTAATTTCTATTAACAAAAGCCGATTTTATAGGTCTTACTATTATCAAAACCTCTGAACTCAAGGATTCTTAGGTTTTGCTCTCTGACTCTGAGAGTATCTTCCATTAAAACAAGGATTAAGACGTACATCTTTTCGCCGTATAGCCTTTTTACGTCGCACTCTGAGAGTATCTTCCATTAAAACAAGGATTAAGACACACTACAACCTGCATAAATATCATCAATATCTCCCTCTGAGAGTATCTTCCATTAAAACAAGGATTAAGACACCAAATACCATGAATACATCACCCTTCTCGAGAGCTCTGAGAGTATCTTCCATTAAAACAAGGATTAAGACCCATTGATAGAGTCATCATCACCGTCCTTTGCTTTCTCTGAGAGTATCTTCCATTAAAACAAGGATTAAGACTGCCCGAGTTTTTTTTTGATGTTCATCGGTACATCTCTGAGAGTATCTTCCATTAAAACAAGGATTAAGACTATATACTAACCACATAAAACTAATAAATATAAAACTCTGAGAGTATCTTCCATTAAAACAAGGATTAAGACAGTGCCATTCTAAATCTTATTGAAGTTTTAACAGTGGAGCTCTGAGAGTATCTTCCATTAAAACAAGGATTAAGACTCTTTTGCTTCTTCCTCCCACATATCACCTTCTCTGAGGGTATCTTCCATTAAAACAAGGATTAAGACGCAATGTGAACAACACACACATTATCACGCACTGACTCTGAGGGTATCTTCCATTAAAACAAGGATTAAGACTCACTCTTCTTGTAGACTGGTAAGGAGTTACTACTCTGAGAGTATCTTCCATTAGAACAAGGATTAAGACCCATAATCAACCAGTTAGCATCAATATTATCAAAACCTCTGAGGGTATCTTCCATTAGAACAAGGATTAAGACTTATTATAATTATTTCTAACATAGCTTTTTTTATCTCTGAGGGTATCTTCCATTAGAACAAGGATTAAGACTTATTATAATTATTTCTAACATAGCTTTTTTTATCTCTGAGGGTATCTTCCATTAGAACAAGGATTAAGACCTTATATTCGTCAATCTTCATTGTTGGTATTCAACTCTGAGAGTATCTTCCATTAGAACAAGGATTAAGACTGCTTGTTTAATTCGTTTCTTGTAGTCTTCGTTTGCTCTCTGAGAGTCTCTTCCATTAGAACAAGGATTAAGACTCTTTAAAGTACTTAGATATGTTGTCAAGTGCACTCTGAGAGTATCTTCCATTAAAACAAGGATTAAGACTGCAAAAGTCCTTTTGTGTTATTGCTAAATTCTCCTCTGAGCGTATCTTCCATTAAAACAAGGATAAGTAGAGGTGGCAAGTTAGAGAAATATAGTAATTCTTTAAGCATAGTACTTCTTCCTCTTTTAGCAGTATTCTCACTTTAGGAAAGGTCAGTCATAAAGTAGTATGTAAGAAAAAAGCCTGCAGCTCTTTGCTTTGGGATCATTATCTTTGTAATTGCGTTTACGGCTACTCCTCGTAATGGTGGGCGTGTTTTATAAGTCATTGTAAGTCATTGAGTAACTAAACAATGATAAAGAAGTTTAAGGCAATCATCATGGTGCAATTGTAATATATGCACAGCGTTCTCTAAGTGTAACGAATGATTTAAGGTTTTTCCTGCTCTTATGTGTGCTTAATCTGCATAGACAAGTTGAACTAAAATAAGTTTGCTGTCATTCCTGTCACCTTTAACGAATGCTTATATAATTGATTTACAATGAGTTTTCTCAAAATGTTAAAAGTGACAGCAAATGAAAACAAACTTATTGTAGTATATATTTAACCCAAATCGGTCATTAGACCATAATAAGTTTAGGCTCTAATGACCGATTGGTTGAGGCTATAAAATAAATACATACCTTATCGACATATACAATTGAATGCCAATAAGGTAGGTGGGGACAAGTCTTGATCCTACTTCCAAACCGCCTACAAGAATCTTGTGCATCTTGGCAACGCTGTCTATCGTACCACTTGCCACACCGTAGGTTAGTGACATAATCGTGACGATGAGCGATAGAGAAGGGATAAAACTGGATGAGAAGGAACTGGGGAATAGCTGCCCTGTCACACTTAGGAGAATTGCGTGCGGAACAGCTGTGAGAAGAATCATGATAATCACATAGACGATAAACTCGACCAATGCCACGCGAAGACCTGCCTTCTCACGATAATGGAATTTGTAACGATTGTTTGTGGAGTTTGTTAGGCTGCTTCTCATATTTGATAGCATTGCACGTAGTGCAGTATAAAGACGGCTACGAACGCACGCACCTGCTGCCATCACTGTCATAATAAAGTAGATGAGCAGTGGTGAAAGTTGGTTGCTGACAAAGGAGCCAAAGAACCAACGGATGCCCTCACTACTCAACATAGACCGCATCGGTAGCTCGGGAAAAGCTGCCGTTAGAAGCCATGAGAGCAGTATCAGTGCTAACTGGGCTATGAGAAGCACTAAGACAATGTAACCTAACTTATTCCTCATCGGCATGGAGGTTGTCGATATCGATAATACGTAGTTCTAACGCACGTACAACAAGGCGCGTTGCGTTGACGCTCATACCATTGTTACCATCAGGGAAGAACTTCTGTACGAGTTCGTTCTGTCGTTTCTCTAAACTTTTCACACCGAAAGGCATACCACGAAGGTTGGTAATCTGCTCCTTGGTATAACCGAGTGCAAGATGGCGAAGGAAGCGCTCATCATACTCGTCAATCTCGTAGCTAACCATTGCTTCTTGGTGCATCAGCTGACCGCTCACGCTCAACTTGAATCTGCCTACAATCTTCTCAAGGATAGGCTGATTGAATACCATTCGCTTGCCCGACATTACACTTGCCACGTCGCCACGTGTCAATAGCTCGCCACTCTTCAAGCAGATACCATCAGCACCTGCATCAAGAACGTCAACCCATAGCTTTTCATTCAATATCTCACCTGTAAAGATAAGCACCTTCACGTGTGGATAAGTCTGCTTTGTTTGACGGCATATTTCTACTCCCACCGTTGTTGAACCACCCAATCCAAGGTCAAGCAGAACGAGATCAGGTAGGTTTTGCTTAATGAGTTTCCAGTAGGCAACTTCACTTTCTGCTGTTCCGATAATCTCAGCTTCAGGGATTTCGTTTCTGAAGATACCCTCCGTTCCTTTTAACTCTAAGGGTACGTCTTCAACGATGATGACTCTAAAATTCTCCATAGGTATATTTTGTTTAGTTATGTTTCTTAATTTGCTTTTGCCAAAACCACATCTATTCTCACGCCATTCGGTGTCTCGATAGCTGAGATACCACAACCACGTTTATTGGTTGATTCGCCATTGTCGCGGGCTATCTGTCGGCAGATGAAGAACATCAAACGGTCGGCAGAAGGCTGGAAGAGGTCGCGACAAATATCATCAGAGAGTGTCAACGTCGACATGAGAACATGTAGGGTTACATAACCAGGCTGATGTTCTTCGGCTGTGACCGTCAGTGGTTGGTTGTTATTGATAAGATATAGTATATCAAATAAATAAGCAAGGAAGACCGGGTCGCCATTGATAAGTGGAGACTCGAAGGTTGTTGTCAACTTTGCAGTACTTACGACCGTCGAGAGGTCTACTGGGCGTGACACGAGTTTCACGGATTCTACTTGGCTCATTGCTTGCTGACTAAGAATCTGATAGAGTTCTTTATAATAGATAGCCAACTCGTCAATCACTTCAAGTTCACCATCAGGCTCGTCTACAAGCTGTCGAATACGTGAAGGATAGTACATCGTTTCATGCTTGAGCGTTGATAGACAGTTGTCAAGAATACTGTTACTAATATGTAAACGCTCGTTCTCGTATTCCACACATCGTACCTCATCTTCCAGCATTTCAATGTCTGATTGGCTCTTCTGGTTCTCCTCCACAGAGGCAATTAGTGCCTCCTTAATCTGTCTGACGATAACCAGTAATCGTTCTGGGAATCTGTCGCTCACCCCTTTCTCAATCTCTTTAAGTTTGTTTTCTTCGCTAACATCGCTGAGAAGGGTGGTGTTCATCTGCTTCACACGCTCCAAACAGAACTGGTAGGAAAGACGATGACGATAATACATCACGTAATAAACGGGGAAGATCGAAAGTAAGAAGAGTACCAGAAGGGCAACAGCCACATTCTTATTCGTCTCCGACTTCATCATCATTCGACAGTATTCGCCCAATGAGTTATCGGCATAACGCTCCTTAAAAAGGTGGGTGTAAACAGAGTTATTGTATCTATAAACATCCCATTCATGCAGTGCCAATGCTGCCACAGCACTCTCATTGCGTATGTCGAGGATGATACCATAGTTCATCGGCAGACTATCATGATACCACTTAATCTCTGCTGGAACGATAGAAAGGCTTCCAAGTTGCTTCATCAAATCCTTTCCTTTAGGTCGAAGCTGGAGATAATGCTGATTCAGATAGTAACGACAAGTATCAGCATACGCCAATGTCTTGTTGTAAGCACCATTGATGTTTGAGAAGTAAGCCGAGTCAGCGTAGATACCTGCAAGGGTATTATAGTCTTTCTTAGCAAGTGCTGTAGCCTTATCGCTGGCTCTTGTAGGACGAGCCTGGGCAGTCAAGAGGGAGGCAGTAGCGAGGATAAATGCCAATAATATACGGCTGATACCCTTTGGTAAACGGAAGAAGAAACGGCTTCCTTTGCCCTTCTGGCTCTCTACGCCAATCTCACAAACAGAGAATATCTGGCTTATCTTCTTGTATTTATTGATGATACCATTACAATTCATCAGTCCAAAGCCATGCGAAGCACTATCTTTTTGGTCATGAATTGGTTTATGGTCAAAGAGGTGTTGTTGTTCTTCTTCGGTGAGTCCACAGCCTGTATCGGCAACAGATATCTCAACATAGTCTGGCTCCTCAATGGATGTAATCGTCACCTTACCTCCTTTTCCCGTAAATTTACGGGCATTATCAGCCAATGTATTCACCATGAAAAGCGTCAGAACACGGTCGGCTTTGACAACAGCCTTTGTGTCATCTACACGTAGGTCTATGCCCTTCATGTGGAAGCCCATACGTCCTTTCTTCACTATATTGAACACCTGTTGTACTGGAAAACTCTCAATATGCAGCGACAGCTTACCTTGTCTAAGTTGAATCCACTCTGTAAGTACAGCGTTAAGTTCATTAATCTTATCGGTTAACTCACGAATATAGGTGTAACGCTCAGCCTGTACAGCTTCGTTTTCTCCTCCCTTCTTGAGTTTCTCAATCTCATGCAACATACGGTCGATGAGTGGGATAACACCATTAACAAGCGAAATCTTAGCCCGCTGTTCGAGGTGTTTACGCTTATTGTCCGTGAGGTGTAACTTGTTGATAACAAGTTGTTCTGATATTTCTTCATACTTTTCAGCCAACTCTTCCATGTGCTGTTGATGCTGTTGACGCCACTGCTCAAGTGGAAGGAGAAGGTCGTCCAACGAACCTTGTGTGTCTTTTCTTCGACGAAGATAATGGAAGAGGACGAGCGAAGCAAGTACAAAGAAGATAGAGAGCGCCACAGCAATGATAATAAGATTCAGCTGTTTTGAGGTGCGCTCTAATTGTTCTGCACGTGATGTAAGGTATCTATCCTGACGGGTTTCGTCCTGAAGGTCAAGATAGATGTTACGATTATAATCACTCTGCTGTTTATTGTTAATAGCCGAATAAGCCACACTCAACTGCTCACGAATAGACGCAACGAGGTCAGGGGCTTGCTTGATAGCAGGGTTATTGTTCAAAGCTTTGTTCAAACAGATGATAGCCGAGCGATAATCCTTTATCTGCCAATAGCATGAAGCCAGTGTACGATAGGAACCAGCTGTCTGATAAACATCTCCATAACGTTTGAAGATATTCAGTGAACGCTGTGCTAAGTTACCCGCAAGGAGCTTCTCAGGCATGTTGTCAAGGTTGATATACTGGAACGAAGGCAAGTTATCATGCATCAGAGTTGCTCTACTCTTATCGTTGAGAATCAGTTCACTGATAGCCTGCAAGGAGTTGGCTTCCCAATAAGGGATATTGTGCTGACGTGCTAACATATAGCAACGGATAAGATATTCAAACTCCTTTTGCTCAATAGCTTTCTGCGAATTTGTATTGATAATACCACCAGCTCCGATGTTATAGTAATAAGACAAGAGCTGTGCCATGTCGGTTTGAATCTCTCCATCGGGGTTAATCTGGCTAATCGCTTTAATAGAGGGCTGCTCTAAACCTACATAGTAGTAGTAAGTAGAAGTGACAATGGCAAACTCAGAGCGCGCATAGACCATGCGACGTCGCTGACGAGGAGAGAGGAGTTTCTCATCCTCTTCAATTCGATGAATTCGCTTCTTTGCCTTTTCATAGTAGTCGTAGAACTCCTTATTGAGTGACTCACGCTGACAAAGACGCATCAGCTGGATATCAGCTACTAAGAGTTCTACTTGGTTGTCAGTGATTTTATGAACAGAGTCAAGCTTAGCATAGGCTGCAGTAAAGCGCATCTTCATCAAGTCAACAAAAGCAAGGTTGTTTAATGCTTCTGCCTTTCCCGCATCATACTTCCCCGCTAAGTTATATGCTTTGTTGGCATAGATTCTTACAGAGTCGAGATTACGATAGTGCAAAACATAGGCTTTATCGTTCAAATCGTCAACTTCTTGTACATGTGGAACACTACATGCAGCAAGTAATAGAAGGAATAGACAAGCTACCCATCCCGTTATTATGCTGTATGTCTTTGTTCTCTTCATCTACTTTTATATAGCCTTTGCTATTGGTCATATACAAATCAAAGGCAAATATACAAAACTTTTCTCATATAATTCATAATTCACAATTCATAATTCATAATTATGATTACTTCAGTGGTAGACATAATGAACAAAAGACATAGTATTTAAAGACATGGTAACAATATAAGTGAAGATATGGTAACATAGTATTTAAGGACATAGTAACAAAGTAAATAACAACATAAGTAACAAAATAATGTTTTTGTATAGGGCGGGTGATATAATGTAAATAAAATTCTAAGTTTGAAAATAAGAAGAGCGTTAATTGGCTTTTAATTAACGCCTTTTTGGCTTGCAAAAGATGCCCTTTTGAGGTCTAACTAACGCCCTTTTGAAGTCCAAGTAAGCACCTTTTGAATTGGAGTTTTACAACCACTTGATAGATAGTAACTTAGAAGGGTGAGGGAAAAGATGAGTTTTAGCCTCTTTTTGACAAATTAATAGCGAGATAATGTAAGGAAAATTCATAACGCATAATAAGCTCATAGCCATTTAAAAGCAGATGGTTGAGGGCTTTTGTATTTGGGTTTAAATAACTGTCCTTGTTGATTGAGAGATAAACGAATTTGGGTGTATCAGAAGTCTGACACACCCAAATTATTTTTCTTTTATAACTTATTCTATCCTAAATCTGGCAGAAGAATAGTACAATTACCTGCGCTAAGAAGATTCTAAGGAACATACTGAGCGGATAAACTGTTGAGTAACCGACAGCTGGAGCCTCACCTGTACAAATTGAATTAGCGTAAGCCAATGCTGGTGGGTCGGTATAGGTTCCGGCAAGCATACCCATGATTGTGAAGTAATTGAACTTATACTTCAGACGAGCAATAGTGCCGACGATAAGGATTGGAACAATCGTGATGATGAAACCAGTGTACACATATTTCAATCCGTCACCCTGTACTACGGTGTCCCAGAAGGTTGCACCTGCCTTAATACCTACCGAGGCAAGGAAGAGTGCCAAACCAATCTCACGAAGCATCATGTTAGCTGATGTGGTAGTATAGGTCACAAGTCCCATTCGATAACCGAAACGACCAATAAGAATTGCGATAACCAATGGACCACCTGCAAGACCGAGCTTCATCGGTACAGGCATGTGAGGAATAGCGATTGGCAACATTCCGAAGATAATACCAACGATGATACCCACGAAGATGGTTGCAATGTTAGGTGCGTTAAGACGCTTCTCAGAGTTACCCATGATAGCAGCAACACGGTTTACGTTCTCCTCTGGACCAACAACCATGATACGGTCACCCACGATGAAGCGGTGGTTACGACCAGCAAAGAGGTCCAAGCCCTGACGGCTGATACGTGTTACGTTCACGCCATATACTGAGCGGAAATGCATGCTTCCCAATGTCTTACCATTAATCTTGCTGTTGGTAATAACGATACGACGGCTAACCAACTGCTGTGGCTGGTCTTCCTCGTGCCAGTCTACTTCAATCTCTGGACCAACGAAGGCACAAATAGCCTCTGCGTCACCCTCTGCGCTGACAACAAGAATCTCGTCGCCCAACTCGAAGACAGTATCCAAGGTTGGGAGTGAGAGTTCACCATTGTGCATAAGACGTGTACAAACGAAGTCACGATTAAGGAACTCTGAAATCTCCTTGAGGTTACGTCCTGCGATATAAGCATTCTGTACCTTCAAATACATTGAATGGGGTTTTGCATTAGGATTCTCAGCCTCTTCCTCATTCAGCTTTTCATTCTCCTCTTGGAGGTTTACCTTGCAGATATAACGGATAGCAATCGTTGCACCGATGATACCTACTACACCCAAAGGATAAGCACAAGCATAACCTGAAGTGATGTCGAAGTCCATGCCATTCTTGTAAACACTATGGAGAGCTTCATTAGCAGCACCAAGACCAGGGGTGTTAGTTACGGCACCATAGAGCGTACCCACCATCATTGGAAGGGTTGTTGAGTCCTTCGTGTCAAAGAAAATGTAGTAGCAAGCAAACATCACAAGGACGTTGAGCAGAATTGCCACCGTCGAAAGGATGTTTAGTTTTAGACCACCTTTACCAAAGCTCTCGAAGAAGCCGGGTCCTACCTGAAGACCAATCATAAAGACAAAGAGAATCAATCCAAAGTCTTGTACAAAGGTCAATACGGGGATAGGTCCTGTAAATTTAATGTGACCTGCAAGGATGCCCACAAACAACACAAAGGTAACGCCAAGCGAAATACCTCCAAATTTAATTTTGCCAAGGTAGATACCCAAGGCGATGACAATAGAATACAATAGCATAATATGGGCTACCGTATCCTGCTTCTCTGCCGAAAAAATATCAATTAACCAGTCCATAAGTATTATTTATTCTGTGCAAAGGTAAGGATTAAAAGGCATATTAGCTAATCTTTTATGACGAATTTTAACCATACTTCCGTTTTTGTATATAGTTAGCTTGTTTCTTTGTAATAAACAGTCTTCTTCATGATGAAGGTGCTTAGATAAGGAGCTTTCCTCTTGATATTAGATGTATTCTTAAAAGAGCGTCTTCAATTCTTTTTTGTTTGATTCTTTCAATGATTGGGATGAGACTTTAAGTTCCCATTTTCTTCCCAATCATTGAAAGGTTCTTTCCTTTTTAATGTATGATGATGCGCTTTTAATAGATGATAATACGCTGTGCCTTGTTACCATTCACTTGAATAAGATAAATGCCCTTATTCCATGAAGAAGCATTCAGATTGTATTCATTGCCTTGTGCGGAAAGCGAATGAACGAGCTGTCCGCTCGGTGTGAAGATACGTACGTTGAGCTGCTTAGCACCAGCAAGGAAGAGGTTGAACGTGCGATCGCCAGCCTTCGTAATGATAAAAGCATCCTTGCTTTCAGTAGTTCTGACACCATTGATTCCGTTGGTCTGCTTTTCAAGCAGCACCTGCTTTAGACCTTCGTATGCATCAAACTTGCCTGCACCCCATTGTACTGGATCGCCCGTTGTTTTGACAAAATCGTCCTTTTTAGCAGTCTGCTGGATAATACGCAGTACGTCCTTGATGGTCAAGCTTGGGTTAGCTTCAAGCCAGAGAGCGACGCCACCAGCCACGACAGGCGTAGCCATTGACGTTCCTATTGACTGATGCCAGTAGTAAGTATCCTTACCTTTCTTCAACTTACCTTGTAATTGGTCGTCTTCATAGTCCAAGTCCTTATTCTTGACAGCGTATGTATTAACAGAAGAGATGACGGCTGCGCCCGGTGCACATACATGTGGCAAGTTTCTACCATCACCGAGTGTACCGAAAGAAGAGAAGCTTGAAATCTCACCTATTGGGAAACTTTCTCCAGAACTAAGACCGTTAAAGTTATAGATACTACCATCAAGTGATGCTATGTGATTACGAACATTATAGCTACCAACGGTAATAATGTTTGTTGCACACGCCATGTCGCTGATAGAACCATTGGCTGAACCTTTCACAAAGCCATCCTCGTCATTGTCATCGAAGTAGATATTCTGGTCGTCGGTATAAACCTCAACTCTCTGTCCTGCTTTCTTACTTTTGATTTCTAAGGTCAACTTGTAGTCTTCATCTTGGTTGGTTGTCTGATTGTCGCCAGTCATGACCTCCGCAAAGGCATAGTAACGGTTAGTTTCAGAATCAATAGCAGAAGAGACTGAGACGTAACCTTCGAAAGCTTTCGCAAAGTCTTTGTTGACATCGTTGCTGTTGTTTACATACTTAGCTTTAGATGCGTAAGTCACATCTCTTCCATTCAAGTTGTTTGGAACAGCAATGCTTAGGATGGTACGATTGTCCTGCTTTGTGTCGACAACATTGATATAAAACTCAAAGACAGTAGAGTCTTTGCTATAGGCTGCTATCTGTCCGTTGCGGAAGTTATAGTAAGTGGTTCCTCCTTCATCTACAGGACTAATATCCATCGGTGTAAGGAAGGTCTTAACTGTTTCTCCGGCAGTAGCGAAAGTCTTCTTCAATGCGATTGGCTTTTCGCCTTCGTTTCCTGCAGCAACACAGATAATGGCTTCCTTTCCCTGCTTTGAAAGATATTTGTTCATCACACTTGTAGAGTCGTGTACACCAATATTACTACCTAATGAGAGGTTGATAACGCAGGGTTTAGGGCTTGGTCCAGAGGTCTTAGCATATTCAATCGCATCATCAATACCGAGTGCAATATATAAGTCATTAAGATCTCCACAAGAAGCAATTAGTTCTGACTCTGTTGCAGAACCATAGAAAGGATTTACTCCTGTTACAGACTTTGCTTGATACGTTCCAACAGCCTCTCCGTAAGTGATGTTTCCTTTATATCCACCAGCCATGATACCTAAGGTATGCGTGCCATGTACAATCTCATCATTATCGGTCTTGAAAGTTTCAAGAGCGTGCGCATTATTAGCCTGTGTCATGGTGTCAAGCACGGTACGAGGATAATACTTGTCGTACTGATAGCCATTTTTATTCCGCTTATTTTCCACTATCTTACCCACATAAGCAAAGCGGCTGGTACCATCTTCTTTAAAGAAATTGATGTGGTTAGGGTCAACACCACCGTCAACAACAGCAGTTACCACTCCCTTACCTGTGTAAGCTTGTGGAAGGTCTGTGCCTTGGTGAATCTTGTCAACGCCAACTTCCTTGCGTACAAGGTTCATTTTCTGGAACAAACGGCGAGGGAGTTGCATTCGGCGAACGCATTTCAAATTAGCAATACGCTCAACATCGGCTAAGGGAATCAAAGCAATAGCGATGTTATCACGTACACGCAGCACTTTTATACCTTGTGCTTCTAAATCAGCTCGGTTGTTCTGATCTTTCAGTTCAACCATTGCCATAATGTTTGTAGGAATAGTCTTTGGTTGTTCTAACGAACGAGTACGGGCGTTGTAAGTAGGGATTGATGTGTTGCGGAGCTTATTTAACTCCATCAGGCTCTTCAAGTCAAGCTTTGATTGACCAAAAGCAGAACCAAACATACCCAAACAACATACTGTGAGTAGAAATTTTCTCATTGCTTGTTGATTATAATTTTATCGTTTAATATTTTCTTTTAACCTTGTTTAGACGCTTCTATGGTGTAAAAAGAGTAGGTAAGTCCTACTTCACACATAGTATTTCTTATTAATGGATAACCGCATAGAGTTTATGGGTAAACACATAGAAGACTAAAGGTTTTCTTCTTTCGCACTACCTTGTCTGATCGATTGTTTTGTAGGACGATTCTCATACCAGATAGTCTGTTGATAGTTAGCTGTCTTAGAAAGGAGTTGCAAAGATAGAAATAAATCACAAGATGATAACACTTTTTCTCGTTTTTTTGCACAATAAACATCTAAGCGAAACTGAAAAACACATAACTCGTTGACTTTTTCACCTGTTTATTTGTTCACTTACGTCATCTTTACTGGGCGAGTTGATGCTTAGCACATGTCGTGTTGATGGTAAGCACCAATGGTGCTAAGGCTTAACACGTTGATTTTTGTTACAGAAGGAGAATCTTGATTGACACTTCGTGGGCTTATACAAAACAATCCCCTTGTTTGTTGCTGAATACTTATTCTACAACAAGCAAGGGGAATGTCTATTAGTTAGCTATTATTTACTTAACGCTTACCTTTGCTGCCTTGTTTCCTACACGTACAATGTAAGTACCACGACTGAGAGGGATGCGGCTGCTATCGTTAGCAACCTTACCCTGGTAAACGAGCTTGCCATCGATTGAGTAGATAGCAACTGTGCTATTCTGTGCACCAAGAACGCTGATTGCACCGTCGAGGAACTGAATCTTAACATCCTTATCTGTAGTCACTGCATCAATACCAGTTGCAGGTGTGAATGTGATGTAGTTTGTATAGATAAGAGCATTAGGGAAGTTATCGTTCGCCATCACACAAACAAGGTTGGTGAATGTCTTGTCGAGTTTCAAAGTGGTAACACCATTCTCAAGTGTGTACTCTTCATTTAGCTCTAATCTCTCACCTTGCAACTCGCCATCTCTATATGTCACATTACCGATGAACCAATGATAGGTTGTCATCTCACCTCCAACGACAGCCTCAGAGCTGAGGTCTACCTTACCATTAACGCACTTAACATCGATTGGTGCCTGAAGGTTGTAAGAGTATCTATTAAATGGTTTACCGTTGTTGCTTGGCAATGGCATTGTAGAGAACTTCAGACGGTTACCAACGACATTAAGAACTGTAAGGTTGGTATTCTTAGATACGTCAACCTTTGTCAACTTGTTGGCATTCAACCACAATTGCTCCAGCATAGGAAGTTTGTCAAGTGACACGTTTTCAAGGTCGTTATCACTCAAGTCAAGGTTCCAAAGCTTAGGGTTGTTAAGCTTAATTTCCTTCATCTTGTTGCTTGAGAGGTAAGCAATACCAAGGTTTGGTGCTTGTGACAAGTCGAATGTCTTAATCTTATTACCCGTTAGTGAAATGAAATTAAGATTTGGGAAAGCTGACAAGTTAATGTCAGTCAACTCATTTCCTTCAAGGTTCAAGTCGGTAAGATTTGGTGCTGCAGGGAGTTTAATTGATGTCAGTCCAGCACGAGTTACAGCAATGAGTTTTGCTTCCTTCAAACCAGTGAGGTCTACATCAGTCATATTAACGTTTGCAACACTGAAGACTTTCACCTTATCATCAGCCTCAGCAACGAGTACACGTACCTTTGTGTTCGCCTTTGATTTAGCTTGGAAAATCTTATATTTATCTCCAAGTGTGTACTGTGTGACATTTCCATTGCCACCCCACTCGAAGTAAACAGACTTACCAGGAATATAGCTTGCAAGAGACAATACTACGCTATCAGTCTGGTTAACAGTAGTAAAGGAAGCCAACTCGTATTTAGGGAAGGCGATAGGATGAACATTAGTAGTCTTGAAGACGTTCTGTCCTTCGAAATCAGGATAAGCAGGATGCGTCATCTCGCAATAGATAGAATCAAGTGCAAGGTTGATGAACTTAGCTGAACCATTGGTGATGGTGTAGTCCTTGCCCAACTGTAACGATGAACCATCTTTCTTCTTCCATACAAAGTTAGTTGTTGCACCATTCTTTGTAATATTCTGTTCAGAGAGATCAATACCTGGTGAAGAGGTTGAAATCTGCAATACATGCTGTGGTGCATAGATAAAGTTACCACGAGTCAAGCCGAAGTCGTTAGGCATATTTGCCAATGTGAAGTAGTTACCACTAACATTCAATTTCTTGATAGGTGCTACAGGTGGAATCTTCACCTCTGTCAACTCATTGTTTGAAACGTTTACATCCTCTATAAGTTCGCTGTGGTTGAGGAGAAGACGAGTGAACTTATTGTGAGAGATATCAAGCATACGCAAGTTGTCAGCATCCTTAAGATCTAACTTATTCAGTTTGTTATGACTTACATTAAGCTTGGTTACACCATAGATGGTATTGAAGAGCAATGAGTCAATCTGATTGTAGCTTACGTTGATATCAGACAACTTACTCTTATTGAAGTAAGATGATGGACCACGGAGGTCAACACGTCTAAGCTGGTTTTGAGAGAGGTCGAGCTTTTCAAGCTTATTGTTATAAGAGAGGTCGATAGTAGTAAGATTTGCTCTCTTCAATGTAAGCGTACGAAGCTCTGTGAGTGCAGAGAGGTCGATGTTGTCAATGTACTGACCATCAGACTCAAGACTTGTTACGTACTTATCCTGTGGAACATATACGATAATGTCTCCAGCACCAGTGCGTGTAGTCACGATATTGGCTGTAGCTGGGCGCTCATCCTTAATCTGGAATGGAGTAGTATTACCATCGCCTAAGTCAACCTTTACAGTTACAGGATTAGCTGCTGTAGCACCAAGGATGCCGACAGACATCTTCAGAGGAGAACCTGCGTCGCCAAGACTTGCGAGCTGAATAGCCTTCACGTCCTTACCAAACTCTGCAACAGTCTTCACACGGAAGTTTTCAGTGCGGATAGGATAGTCTTTCAGGCGGCTATTATTGAACTGAACAAAGACTTCTTCATCAAGTTCTTTCTTCAAAGTAACCTTACCATTCTCGTAAGAATAATAGCTATCATCTAACTCTACAGGCTTTGTTGGGTCTGCCTTTGGAACACGGAAGAGTCTTGCCTGTGTATTTGTTTTTGGACGAAGCACACGATTACTAAGGTCGATAACATCACCTACCTTATAAGTATCGTTCAACTCCATAGGGTTTTGCTCGTGGTAATACTCAAACCAGTTGCCTGGTTCAGGCAATGTAGCAAAGTCCATATAGTTGTATCGTACATTAACACTATAGAGTATTGGGTTCTGACTAACGTCAAGTTTTCTCAAGAGGTTACGGTCACAAGAGAGTGTGAAGAGCTTTGGATTGTTTCTTAAGTTAAGCTCTTTAAGATTATTACCACCACAATAGAAGTAGTAAAGTTCAGGACAATGAGATACATCAATGCTCTCAAACTTCACGTCTGTATTGACTGTTCCTGATGAGTGAGATATATATAGCTGCGTAATCTTAGGGTTGTTGCGAAGGTCAAGCGTCTTTATACGAGAGTCACCCACGTTGAGAATCTCCAATGCTGGGTTCTTTGAGAGGTCAACACTTTCCACGCTTGTCATGTCAAGGCTCAAACGCTGCAGATTAGGACAGCCTGTTGGGTCTGCTACCTTAAGACCAATCGTGTGATAAGCATCAAACGAACGTAGTTTAGGGAAGTTCTTAAGGGTGAAGTTTGGAGAGATATGTCCAATCTGTGGTACTTCCAAAACTATGAGTTCAGGCATCTTTCCAATCATCAATGGAGTTGTGGCAGAGAAAGGGTTATCCTGCAAATAGATAACATTCAGACTCTGTAAACGATCGATATTGAGGGATGTTAAGACATTATGCTCTAAGTTCAACACTTGTAGCTTTAAGTTAGGATTAAACTCAATCTTGTCAATCTCATTACCAGAAGCATTGAAGAAATAGAGATCGTTTGGGTCACCCGAAATCGTTACCCAGCCTGCATCTGTTACAGCATTTGTACAGAGAGTACCTTTGATAGCCAGTTCGCCTTTGTCATTCTCAACAATGGCTTTCTTAATCTCGACTTCGGTTTCACCTGATCCATAGTCGATGTAGACATTGGCCTTGTCAGATTTAGAACCTAACACAAAAGAAACCTGTGCTTGAACACCTGTGTTCTTTGCCTTTTCAGGCACATTCGTATGGAACTTTATCATCCATTCATCTTGCGCATGAGCAGCAAGCGAGCTCCATAACATAGCCATCACTAAGAGGAGAAATGATGGCAGAAAAGTAAATTTGTGCTTCATATAATTAAAAATATTATTGTGTTCTGATTTTATAGCTTGCGTTTACTTATCGTATTCCCAAGGATTAGGAGTGTTATTCCTATCCTTTGGGAATATTATTCGATACATATCAAGCCTTAATAGATAACGATACGTTGTGCCTTACCGCCATTTACTTGAATCAAGTAAACGCCCTTGTTCCATGAAGAGGCATTAACGTTAAGTTCGTCACCTTGTGCAGAGAGTGAGTGAACCAACTGTCCACTGAGTGAATAGGCACGTAGGTTCAGCTGCTTTGCACCAGCAAGGAAGGCTGTGAAAGCGCGTTCGCCAGTCATTGTGATAACTGGAACTTCCTTGTCCTCAGCATATCTTACGCCATTAATACCATTGGTATTCTTCTCTTTTAGCACCTGCTTCAAACCTGCATAAGCGTCAAACTTACCTGCACCCCACTGTACTGGGTCGCCCGTATTAGTAACATAGTTATCTTTACGAGCAGTCTGCTGGATGATACGTATTACGTCCTTGACTGTCAAACTTGGGTTTGCTTCAAGCCAGAGCGCAATAGCACCAGCCACAACAGGCGTAGCCATAGATGTTCCGAGTGATTGATGCCAGTAGTATTTCTTACTACCTTTCTCCAATCTACCCTGCAATGCCATGTCTGTATAGCCTAAGTCCAGATTCTCTACAGCGTATGAGTTGACAGAAGAGATGATAGATGCACCCGGAGCACATACGTGTGGAAGATTTCTACCATCGGCTAATGTACCGAAAGAAGAGAAGCGTGAAGCCTCGCCTTCAGGGAAATCATCTTCGTCACCTCGCTTGTTGTAGCCATAAACATAGCCATCGAGAGAAGACCAGTGATTGCGTACATTGTAACTACCAACGGTAACGATGTTTGCTGCACATGCCATATCGCTGATAGAACCATTACGTGTTCCGCTTACGAAACCATCCTGCTTATTGCTATCGAAGTAGATAAACTGTGCATCAGTGTAAACTTCAACACGC
Source organism: Prevotella melaninogenica (assembly GCF_003609775.1). Classification (NCBI taxonomy): domain Bacteria; kingdom Pseudomonadati; phylum Bacteroidota; class Bacteroidia; order Bacteroidales; family Prevotellaceae; genus Prevotella; species Prevotella melaninogenica. The sequence goes on along the minus strand of NZ_AP018050.1, from coordinate 308,217 downwards.
TGTCCAGGCTTCTTGCTCTTTATTTCCAACGCCAGTTTATAGTTGCCGTCTTGGTTAGTTTTCTGGTTATCACTGGTCATAATCTGCGCCATAGCGTAGTAACGACCTGTTTCAGCATCTACTGCAGAAGCCGCTGTAACGTAACCATCAAATGCTTTCGCAAAGCCTTCGTTAATGATTGCACCAGTCATTGAATAGTCACCACCTGATGCGTAGGTTACAGGTTGACCATTTGTGTTCTTTGGAAGAGATATTCTTGTAACCGCACGATTACGTCGACCCGTATTGGTAACAACTATCTGTAATTCGAATTCAGTAGAGTCATTACTATAAGCTGCAATCTGTCCGTTACGAAGATTAAAGTAGGTCTTGTTTCCAGAACGTAAAGTATCTGGCTGCATTGGCGTGAGGAAGGTTTTAACCGTCTCATCGGCAGCGGTAAAATTCTTCTTCAATGCGATAGCCATGTTAGCTTCATTACCTGCTGCAACACAGATAATAGCATGCTTTCCTTCCTCTGCAAGGAAGCGATTCATCACACTTGTTGAGTCGTGTACACCAATGTTACTACCTAATGAAAGGTTGATAACACATGGCTTAGGCTTCTTTCCTGATAGTTTTGCATACTGCACAGCATCATCAACTCCAAGTGCAATATACTGATCGCGCAAATCACCACATGAAGCTACAAGTTCTGACTCTGTCGCACAACCATAGAAAGGATTAGGACCTGTCACTTTATAAGACCTGTCGTTATCGTTAGTCTTAGCGTAGGTCATATCGCCTTTGTATCCACCCGCCATAATACCCGTTGTATGTGTACCATGGAAAGTATTGTAAGAGTCAGCGGTAAACTCCTCAATAGCGTATGCATCTTCACGGTTTGTTAAGGTGTCAAGTACGACGCGAGGGTAATAGTTATCGTATTGATAACCATTCTTATTCGACTGACTGGCTGTAATCTTACTGATATAACCGAAGCGTGTGCTGCCATCAGGCTTGAGGAAGTTGATATGGTTAGGGTCAAGACCGCCATCAACAATACCCGTTACAACACCCTTACCAGTGTAAGCCTGTGGAAGGTCGAGGCCTTGATGAATCTTATCAACACCAATCTCCTTGCGTACGATATCCATCTTCTGATAAACACGACGTGGGAGTTCCATACGACGAACGCACTTCAAGTCTGCAATACGCTCAATATCAGCCAGAGGAGCCACGACAATAGCAATATTACCACGTACACGCAGCACCTTTACACCTTGTGCCTCTAAGTCTGTACGGTCGTTCTGATCCTTCAGTTCGACCATTGCCATTGTGTTCTCTGGTACACTCTTTGGACGTTCAAACGAACGTGTACGACTGTTGTAGGTAGGAATGGAAGTGTTACGGAGTTTGAACAGTTCCAACTGACTTTGTAGGTCAAGCTTCGACTGACCGTAAGCTAATCCTACCGAACATAAACAAAATACTGTGAGTAGAATTTTTCTCATCGCTTGTTGACTATAACTTTTTTACCATTAATAATATATACTCCATTAGGTAGTTGGGTGCCTTCTATACGCTTGCCATCAAGACGATAGACTACAGCCTTACCTTGCTTTACTGATTCAATGGCTTCAATACCATTTGTGTCGCCCTTGAGAAGGACATCCAGACGGTCGTTGTTCTTCAAATCAAACTCAAAACTTGTGCCGCCAGGATAAGATGGGTTAAGATTTGTTCCATTCAATTTTATCACCATCTTACTCATGTCATTTCCGTTTGCAACAAGCATGAAATGATTGTCGTCAGCTGAGAACATCACAGTATTTTCACCTGTCTGCATCTTTACCATCGAACGGTCAGAACGATAGAAACTCAAACCATAGTTCGCAACGCTGATGTCGTCAATGACGACCGTTGCTTTTTGGTCACGTACAATAGCTGATGTCGTAACCTCGATCGTCATACCTTCGGTTAGTCTTATCTCGTATGCTCCTTCGTAATTAGCTGTTACAGGAGTGCCATTTGCTTTGATAGACTCAACCTTACAACCGCTATTAGGCTTTATTTGGATGAGGTTATTCTTCTCGCCTAACTCAATATTATTGCTGCCATCCTTAAGTGTTATCACCTTATTATTATAGCTTGGACCCTCATAAGCGGTGATATTTTCTGCCTTATCAACAGTAAGCACAGCCTTTACAGTAGCATATTTATGTGCTTGAATATCAAAGACAAGATTGTCTTTCACATAACAGTCGTAGGTACCATATACCGTAGTAGCAGCTCCATTAACCTTGAAAGCATCTAAAGCATAGTTGCTTTGGTCGAATTTCAATGATAGTTTGGTGCCTGCTTTGAGCTTAAAATCAGCATCGTTGTAGTTCTTAACTTCCACACCATCAGCCATTACCTTTGAGATAACACCCTTTGCATTCTCGTCAGTAAAGTTGAATTTTACAGGATAAGATACGTTTGGATAATCGGCTTTAATGTCAACAACGCAGCCAGCAGTCAATGTAACAAAGTATTGACCACTTGAAGGAGTAACGTCGTTACCGTCAAGTGTCACCTTATATATAGGGGCATCACCATAATTAGCATTGGTAATTACAAGCGTTTTCTCGGTATTAGGAATCCATTTAACCGTGTTTTCACCATTTTGCAACTCTACTGCCGTGCGTGATTCATTGCGTGACACCCTCACTTTTGAGGCATTATCAACGTTTACTGTACATGAACCTGTGCGAGCTGCAGCTAAGTCAGCACTTTTAACTGTGAAGAGTTTATTATTGTCTGCATCCGAAACATAGATGTTGCAACTGGTTAGATTATTAATAGTCTGTGGTACAGAGTTGTCAGCATCAATCGTCTTGAGAACGCTCTTTAAGTAATAACCTTGTTTTGCCTCAATGGTTAAGGCACCATATTGAGGCACAGTTATTTCATTTGTTCCGTTAGCAAGATTGACAACGGGCATGTAATTTACTTTGACTGAAACTCTGTTGATATCATCAACCTTGACTTTTACAGTCGTGTCAGCCTTTACGTTTACTGACGAGAACGCCAGTAGCACTAAGAAAATAAAATAGTAAACCTGCTTCATATATACATATTTATAGTTAATCAAATGTCGAATGTAACACTTTTTCTATGGTATCTGCACGTATAGCAGAAGATATTTTAAGAGGAATTGATGAGTAAAGACTCTTACAGGTTATTCGTCCTATTATATATCTGCTGCAAATATAAATATTATTTATAAAAGAAACAATCTTTTTGCGATTAAATTTATACTCTAAATCATAATTAGTCTTATTTCTTTCTATTTCGAATAAAAGAGTACATAAAACACTTATAATTATAAACATTGGCGAATTTCTGTCTATGAAAGGGCTGAAAAGGTATATGGACGGGTGATAGTAAGAAATGTTTTTCGAAAGAATATATACAGATATGTACAGAAGTTGATAAAATAAAAGGGAGTATCTTAAGAATATAAAAGATGTTAAGAAACAATACCAATGTAAGAAGAACTATACATTTTATGGTCTAATGACTGATTGGGGTTTAATAACAATAGCGTATTTGTTTCGGAGCGACAAGCCTTCTTAGTCAAAAGAGATGAGTAGGGTTTGTGTAAAATAAGCCGCTTCTAATAAGAAAATGAATCTACTTTGATAGCAAATTGCAATATGATTAGCCCTTAGCACCATTGGTGCTAACCAACAACACGACATGTGCTAAGCATCAACACATCTGTTGAAGACGAAAAGTAAGGGATTTTAAAGCTATTGTTATAAAGGTCGTAAGGCTTTAATGTTTAGCATACATAGGAATGCCTTATAAGGTAGAATTATAAAAGAATAATGCTGTTTATACTTCTATTAGCTGACCGATATGGGCTAAATCTAACTTGTAAGTATTTAGGGAATAACGGTTTTGTTCTATTTCCTCTCTTCTAAAATAAGCTCAAATGGAATTATGATTTTATTTTTTAGGCACAACAAAACTTGCAAACCAATTTGTAGAATGCATAACTGGCTCACTCGTTAACATGTCATCTTGCAACAACAAAGCAGTCAACAAAATACATAACTTGTTCACTCGTCAACTTGTTCACTCAAAACTCGTTAACTTGATCACTCAAAGCTTGTCAACTTATAACGTAATTTCTCCTGATCCAAAGCAGCGGTGATGCTGTTCATCATAGACAACACAGAATTGTCCGGGAGCAACGCCGTGGATGCTTTCGGCAGAGTGAATGATACACCTACCGTCCGACAACTGTTCAACAGTTGCGGGATGGTACTCAGGTGTGTGGCGAATCTTGAAGGTAATCTTCTCAGGTAAAGTTGTGATACCTTCTGTCAAGAAGTGGAAATCATGGAGCGGGAAATCTTTTTTGTAGGCTGTAGCAGGGTCGTAGCCATGACTTACGTACAGGATATTTTTAGTTACATCTTTCTTGATGACGAACCAAGGGCCACCGCCAAGACCGAGCCCCTTTCGTTGCCCAATGGTATGGAACCATAGTCCTTTGTGTTCGCCAATTTTCTTTCCCGTTTCAAGTTCGATGACGTCGCCCATCTGTTCGCCTAAATAGCGGCGTACATACTCATTATAATCGATATTTCCAAGGAAGCAGATTCCCTGCGAATCCTTACGGCGTGCATTGATGAGATTCTCTCGTTCGGCAATCTCTCGCACCTCATTCTTCTCATAGTGGCCGATTGGGAAGATAGCTTTCTTTAACTGCCAATCGTAAATCTGTGCTAAGAAGTCGGTCTGGTCTTTTACAGGGTCAGGACTTGTGGTGAGCCATTTACGTCCGTCAATCCATTCAGTCTGTGCATAATGGCCCGTCGCAATGAGGTCATAGTCATGCCCCATCTTCTCATCAAAAGCCCCAAACTTTATCAGTCGGTTGCACATCACGTCCGGATTAGGTGTAAAGCCTGCCTTCACCTTCTCCATAGTATAGCGTGTCACCTGGTCCCAATACTCCTTATGACAGTCGATGACCTGCAGCTTACAGCCGAAACGGCGGGTCACAAGTGTAGCCATCTCAAGGTCTTCCTCAGAGTTGCAATCCCAATCTTCCTTTTCTTCCGGTCCTATTTTGATATAGAAACAGTCTGGATGCAGGCCTAATCGCGCAAACTCATAGACGACAACCGAGCTGTCAACACCTCCAGAAAGGAGAATGGCAATACGCTTACCTTCGAGTTCCTGAATATTCATCTTTACAATCTTTCCTTCTTTCTTATTCTTTTGTTCTGACCTTCTCGTCAGCTGTTTTCTTTTTATGTGCTACCTTCATTCTATCGAATCCCATACCATAAACACCGTTTACGGCACCCTGTGACACAAAGGCGTTAGGGTCTATCTCGTCAATCACTTGATAGATGGAGTGTGCTTCAGAACGGCGTGCGATGATAAAGAGCATTCCCACCTTCTTACCCGTGTAGAATCCGCGTGCTTCGATAACCGTACAGCCACGGTCAACATCGTTGTTAATGGCAGAACCAATCTCTCCCCAGTGTTCAGAAATGACAAAGAACTGCACCGAACCACGCATACCATTAATAAGGTAGTCCACAACATAGGTCATTACGAAGAGAACAATGTATCCGTAGATAACCTTTTCCCAATTCTCCAAAACGAGATAACTGGAGGTGATGATACAGAGGTCACAAGCAAGGATAACACGTCCGAGTGAGACATCACGATACTTATGAATCATTGCCGCAATTACATCCGATCCGCCCGAACTGGCATTATACTGCAAGGCGATGCTGACTCCAACACCTAACAATACACCACCCACCACGCAGGCGAGGAAAGGCTCGTCGGAAAAGAGTGGATGTCCAGCAAAGACTTCACGCAGAATCGATGTTATAAAGGCGAACACCAAGACGGCAAAAATGGTCCTGATACAGAATTTCCAACCCAATATCTTTAATGCGACAAAGAGTAGTATACCGTTGATAGTGAGATAGGTATACTGTACAGGGATGTCAAGACCCCATTGAATGACAGATGCAATACCAGCAATACCGCCGATAGTGATTTGATGAGGCAATAAGAATGCACACCAGCCGAAGCTGCCGATGAGCATTGCCAATGCAATCATCAGAAATTCGCGTACATCTCTAAACTTGTTTTTTCTTTTTCTTACCATGTGTTTATCAACCATTAGTAATTTGCAAAGTTAGTGAAATAATTGTAAATGTCAAGTGAATAGCAATTTTTTTGTGAACAAATCTGATATCTTTCGGATGTTTTTAGTATTTTTGTATCTAATATTTAATCTCTTATTAAATGATAGAATTGTTTTCTGCAGACGGATGGTTAAATCAATCCATCGTATCTGTCAATTATTTTATATGGTCTTATATCCTTGTTGCCGCACTCATTATTTGTGCGTTATGGTTTACTTGGCGGACGCATTTCGTACAGTTTCGCATGGTTGGCGAGATGGTTCGTTTGCTGACAGAATCGACAGGTACGCATGATAAGGGCGAGAAACATGTATCGTCTTTTCAAGCTTTTGCCGTCTCGATTGCCTCACGTGTGGGAACGGGAAACCTTGCTGGTGTGGCAAGTGCCATAGCCATTGGCGGTCCCGGTGCCGTCTTTTGGATGTGGGTCATAGCGTTGTTGGGTTCTGCGACAGCCTTTATCGAGTCTACGCTTGCCCAGCTTTATAAGCGTCGTCATGCCGATTCGTTTATAGGTGGACCAGCTTATTATATTCTGCATGGAATGCATTGTAAATGGATGGCGAAGCTCTTTGCTGTACTGATTACGATGACTGTCTGTATGGCTTATGTTTCCATACAAAGCAATACTATATGTGGAGCGATGGAGAAGGCTTTTTCGATTGACCCGACATGGATGGGTATTGCTCTCGCAGTCTTCTCTTTAGCAGTTGTCTTCGGTGGTATTCAGCGTATTGCTAAGGTAAGTAGCGTACTCGTTCCGCTGATGGCTGTGGGTTATGTTCTCCTTGCTTTAGTGATAATTATAATGAATATTCAACTCATTCCGTCCGTCTTCCGCCTCATCATTGAGAATGCTTTTGGTTTTACACAGGTTGCAGGTGGTGGATTAGGAGCGACGATGATGAATGGTATTAAGCGTGGATTGTTCAGTAATGAGGCGGGTGAAGGCTCTGCTCCTAACATTGCTGCGACAGCATCAACCACTCACCCCGTGAAACAAGGACTTATCCAGTCGCTCGGTGTATTCACAGATACGCTTCTCGTTTGTAGTTGTACTGCTTTTATTATTATCATTAGCGGACTTTATACCAATAATTCTGAGTCGGGAATATTACTTACTCAGGCAGCGTTAGAGAGCGAAGTGGGTACGGCTGGACCAGTGTTTATTGCGATAGCTATTTTCTTCTTTGCTTTCAGTAGTATTATTGGAAACTATTATTATGGTGAGACCAATGTGCGTTTCTTGACCGACCGTCCTTCAGCTATTTTCGTTTTGCGTGTGATAACAGGAGGTGTAATGGTTATATTTGGTGCTCTTGCCAGTCTTGACCTTGTGTGGAGTATTGGCGACTTCTTCATGGCACTCATCACAATTTGTAACCTTATAGCCATCTTTACACTTGGTAAATACGCTTTCCGCCTGCTTGATGATTATCGTAGACAGAAACGGGCGGGCGTGCAGAGTCCCGTTTTCAAGCGAGAGACAATGCCTGATATAGCAAAAGATATTGAGTGTTGGGGCTAATAATTCATAATCTATAATTCATAATTCATAATTCACATTTCATAATTATGATTACTATTATTAACTTTGAACTTTGAACTTTGAGTTTTGAACTTTATGATATGTGCAAACTCTATCTTACTTTTAGCGACTACGAATTTCGCTAATGCTTATTGCAATGTAATTTGTGTCATTTGCGTAATTCGTTGTTGACGAGATAATACGTTACTTGTAGCGATAAACCACAGCTAATATCGGTAATCATAATTATGAAATGTGAATTGTGAATTATGAATTACCCCGACTTATTTTGCTTCGAATGATGCCATCAACAGAGAACTTGCCTGCGCCAGCGAACCATGAGAGAACGAAGATGACAAGATAGAGGAAAGGTAATTCACCTGCACTGATCGATCCACCAAACACAGTTGTGAAAGCAACTATCATGGTGAAAATCATTGGTAGTAGTGTTAAACGTGTGAGGAAACCGAAGGCAAATGCCAAACCACACACTAACTCGCCGAAGATACTCAAACCAACAGCAATGTCACCACTAAGACCGAAGGGTGCAGGAAAGTGTGCAGCCGTTTCTGAGAAATGCTGTAGTTTGTCGAGTCCATGGCTCGCAAATGTCAATCCAAATATAAGGCGTGAAGCCAATAATAGGAGGGATGTTTTTGTACTTTCAACTTTTGGAAACAATAATTCTAAACTTTTCATCTCTTACAATCTTTTATATTTATATAATTTTACCTTTGATGCTACGCCGTTCTACCTTTTATATATGTGTGGCTTTGTGTGACATGTAGCACGTGGTATCGTTGCTTTAACTGCTTGCAAAGATAGGGCTTCTTTTCTATTCTGCCTAATAATTCATTATAAAGTTTGTCGAGAACGATAAAAATACCATGTGTGTGGTATTTATTAATTACCATCTCTGTGGCATTTTTTATGTTTTTATTACTAATAAGCTAAAAATCATATAGATAGGATAGTTTGTTATTAGTTTTTAATACGGTATAAATCATTATATTTACCTATTATAAAGGCTGAAATATGTTTACAAAGAAATGTTTTGTAATGCTATCTTTTGCATGATAAATAGTATTTTTTATCGTCTTTGCAAGTTGTTTGTAATCAGTAAGTTATAGGTGAACGAAATAAAAGGTGCTTAGTTGGACTCTTAAAGGGCGTTAGTTAGAACTCAAAAGGGCATCTTTTGTAAGCCAAAAGAGCGTTGATTCAAAGCTAAAAGACGGTCTTTATTTTTTGAGGTTGTGAATTATATTTACAAAGTTAAGAATAATGCTTGTGTTGTGTTAAAAACTCTTTAATCTAAGCAGACTATATCATCTATTGGAACCCCCTGCAAAATTAAAGGTTTTCTTGTTTTTTTATACTCATATTAGGTTGTTAATCAGGTTAAAATTCTCTAAAAATTAATCTCTTTTTATTGGCAATATATGATAAATGTAGTACCTTTGCACCGTTTTCAGGCACTTGACTAAAATAAATATCAATCCACGTAAAGAGTTTACCCACAAATATATAGGAAAACGGATAACAAAAAATTGTTCCGTATTATTGCGCTCAGACGAGCATAAACGTAATTTAGAACAAAGAAGATAACTATTGTAAAAAAATATGAAAAAGAAGTATTTTTCGCCTGCTATTAATGTGTATAACATTGTAGAGGCAGAGACGATTTTGGCTGGTTCTGGTAATCAACCAGGTTTTGGCGCATCCATAGGTGGATTTGAAAATGGAGGAGAAGAGGAAATTGATGCAGAACCATCTAACTAATCCGTAACAAACCTAAGAAATTAAACCCAAAGAAATGAAATCAAGAAATTTTAAATTTGCTTTGATGGCTGGCTTCGTAGGCTTAGCATCATTTGTTGTGACTTCTTGTACTGATAATGAAACAGTAAAGGAGACGCAGAAAGTAGAGGATGGTATTAGCTTTGCTGTATCTGATATTCAGAACATCAATGAGCCTTCACTTCCAAAGACTAAGGCTCCATCTGTTTACGAAACCACTTTTACACCACTTGAGGGTGATGCACAGGGTCTGGAGTTGGTAGAGACCACGGTTGAAGGTGTTAACCCAGTTTATATTCCAGCAGCTACACGTGCTTTGGTAACAGACATGAGTAACTTTGCGACAATCAATAAGAATTTCGCAATCTTTGCAACTAAGGAAGGTAGCACAGCTGCTAACTATCTCTACAATGAGCAGGTGAAGGTTGATGGTACTATGGTTAATCCTGTAAAGTGGAAGAAGAGCGAGTCTTCAAAGTTGAAGTTCTTTGCTGTTCATCCAGCTAAAGACGGATCAAACCCATTGGTAACAACAACATCTGGTACAAACCCAGTTGTTAATTACTCGCCAGAGGCTAATGCTAAGAAGCATATTGACGTTTTGGTTGCCAATACAGAAGCATTCAATTACGATGATTATATAAGCCAGAAGATTCCTATTAGATTCTCACACGCAACAACTGCTGTTTATTTCAAGGTGGGTAGTGATCTCTCTTATAATCAGAAGGTGAAGAAGATTGAGATTCGCAATGTTCTTGGTAGTGGTACATACGATATTGCTACAAAGACATGGACTCCAAGTACAACAAAGAAGAACTTTGCGCTTGAGTTTGATTCAGGGGATGAATTTCCAACAAACATTTCAAATAAAGTCATGAATGATGGCGATGGTGTTTTCTTCATGGTTCCTCAGGATATTCCAGCAGATGCAGATGTGAAGATTACTTTCTTAAGTGGTAAGAGCGTCGTTGCAAAGATTGGTGGTAATGGTAAGAAGTGGGTTGCTGGTACAACCAGAACTTATTCGATTTCTAATTCGAAAGATGAGTTGGATAGAGAGTTTCATATTACCGCTAAGGCTGCTAAGACAACGTTTAACTACGATGAAACTAATGCTCCATTCACAGTTACAAGTTATAGTAAGAGTCTAAAACCAGGTAGCATTGAAAAGCCAGAGCCTTGGACAATTACAAAGTATGAGTTCAGTGCTGATGGTACTACTTGGACAGAGGGCAAGCCTTCAATGGTTGCTGCTATGAGTTCTGAGAGTGGTAATGGTGGTACTTCTGCTGAAGCTCGTGTGATGACACTTGCTAATGATTTCCATGACTATAAGGCAGAGCGTGAGGCGGCACTTAAGGCGGCACCTGAGGCGACTGGTACAGTAGACCTTTCTAAGGTGAATGGTCCACAGGAAACAGCTAACTGTTATATTGTTTCAGCCAGTGGTAAGTATTCGTTCCCAATGGTATATGGTAATGCTAAAAAGAATGGCGTTGATAATACAGAAGCTTTTAATCCATCAGGTATAAACGGTTCTGCTGTAGCTATAAACCCATTTTGGGGAGCTACTAAAATCACTGGTTCTAAAATCACTGGTGCAACAAAGGCTGAAGTGTTGTGGAGCAGCACTCCTGGTATTGTCTCTGACGTAGCAATAAATGGTGACAATGTTGAGTTCAAAGTTAACAAGGCTAACATGAAGGAGGCAAGTGTCATTATTGGCATCAAGAACTCAGATCCTGATGGGTCATATGGTGTAGGAAATGTTCTTTGGAGCTGGCATATCTGGATTACTTCTAAGGATGTTGTTGATACAGATAATGGTTACTTTATGCGTGAACCTTTAGGTTTCCGTCATACAAAGTGGCAGGGTACAAGCTACCAACAGGATCGTAAGGTTCGTCTTACCTTTACTCAGACTCGTACTGGAAAGACTGCGCAGGTAGAGTTCACTCAAAAAGCTGCTTCTATGGAAAGAGAGGGTGAGGCTATGTACTATCAGCAGGGACGTAAGGATCCACTCTATCCAACATCTCCTATGGCATTACAGTCTCCAGGTACTAATCCAGATGCACTCAGAAGAGGTTTTACGCTGATAAATTCTGTGAAATATGCATCTGTTATGGCACGACCACGTAAACTCTGGTCAGACCCTACAACTAAGGGTAATTGGGACTGGATGGCAATTAGTACTGCAGATATAGGAAATGGTGAACCTTATTATTCAGAAAGTGTTGTTGCAAATACTACTTATTTCAACTTGTGGGATGCAAACAACGGACAAGGTCATGGATATACAGGCACTTTTGTAAAGACTGTGTATGACCCAAGCCCAGTTGGTTTCCGTGTACCTCGCTTGGCTGAATTCGAGAAGATCAACAATGGTAATAATGGTAAGGCTGCATTTACTCCGCTTACAGGTGTTCTTAGCCATGATGACTTCACAGTTAAGAATAAGGGTACTAATGGTTACTATTGGTCATCTGAGAAGAAGATAGGTCCTGGTAACTTTGGTGGAGATGAAGTTTATACAGGTTATTATGGTCTCTTTGCATTAGCAAGAGGTTCTCAGAAGGACTTAGTGCTAAAAAAGGATGTCCATTCTGTACATGATTTCCCAATGTTCCAGAATATGGCATGGGGCGCAAGCGTAATCTCTATCAAGGAATAAACATAATCTTTAGCAGCAGGCGATAGTCATGACTGCAACTCTTTTAACAACTGCACTCTATTCGTAGGGTGCAGTTGTTCGTTTATGGAACTGTGTTTTATACGGTTTTATACGACTAATCGATGTGTTATTTGTTTTTGTATTCTGCTTTTGTCTTGGTATAAATCTGTTGATGTCACTATAATGATTGGAGGCTTTATGTACGTTTTATTGCTGTAATCTGCAAACAAGGAAATATCCTAAAACGATTTTTGCTGTCATTGCTCTCAGTCATGGTTATTACTTAACTTGTTCGTTTACAGTACTATAAAGCGAAGTGTTAAAAGTGACGGCAAACGAAAACAAAACTATTCTTGTAAGATTTGTGATAGTATTTTCCTTGTTTTGAATTTTTATAAGCTTATTTTTCAGACCAAGCTATCGTTATTATAACGTGAAGAAATCTATCGTTTAGAACCTTTGTTTATGCTGTTGACTATCCCCATTATTAGGTATTTACATAGTAAACGCTTTTATTTCTGTATTTTTTTCATTATCTTTGTTTCTTACGATGTAGACAAGTTGACGAGTTAACGAGTAAACAAGTTGCTTGAGAAGAAGACAAAGGAACTTTGAAAAGTTGACAAGCCAACAAGTAGACGAGTAAACAAGTTGCTTGCAGCAATAAATACAGCATACAGTAGTAATCATAATTATGGATTTTGACGTACTGATGAGAACTTCGTTCGAATAATTATGAATTATGAATTATCAAAAGTGAATTCTGAATTATCAAAGCTATGAAGTTATCAGAATTAAAGACGGGAGAAACTGGTGTTATCGTAAAGGTATCGGGACACGGTGGTTTTCGTAAACGAATCATAGAAATGGGATTTATCAAGGGCAAGACCGTTGAGGTATTGCTCAATGCACCTTTGCAGGATCCTGTTAAATATAAGATTATGGGTTATGAGGTTAGTCTTCGTCACAGTGAGGCTGACCAGATTGAGGTGTTGTCGGAGGTTGTGACACGTACTGCTGATAACGGAGAGGGGCATGAAGACAATAAGGTTGAGATGGACTCCTCCGCATACGATAGCACAGACAAGGAACTAACGCCAGAGGTATTGTCAGATGCAGTGCGTCGTAAGAGCCGTACAATCAATGTGGCACTTGTTGGTAATCCGAATTGTGGTAAGACATCGCTTTTCAACTTTGCATCAGGAGCACACGAAAGAGTAGGCAACTATTCGGGAGTGACGGTTGATGCGAAGGTGGGACGTGCTGAGTTTGATGGCTATGTCTTTAACCTTGTTGACCTCCCAGGTACTTATAGTCTTTCTGCCTATAGTCCTGAAGAACTCTATGTGCGTAAGCAATTGGTTGACAAGACCCCAGATGTAGTTATCAATGTGATTGATTCGTCTAATCTTGAGCGCAACCTATATCTTACAACCCAGTTGATAGATATGCACATACGTATGGTTTGTGCTCTCAATATGTTTGATGAGACAGAACAGCGTGGTGATCATATTGATGCACAAAAGCTTTCTGAACTCTTTGGAGTGCCAATGGTTCCAACGGTATTTACCAATGGTAGAGGTGTGAAGGAACTTTTCCGTCAGATTATCTCCGTTTATGAAGGGAAAGAAGACGAGTCGTCGAAGTTCCGCCATATCCATATCAACCACGGACATGAGATAGAGAATGGTATTAAAGAGATGCAGGAGCATTTGAAGAAATATCCTGAACTCTGCCGTCGTTATTCTACTCGTTATCTTGCCATTAAACTGTTGGAACATGATAAGGACGTAGAACAACTCGTCAATCCACTGGGCGATTCGGTTGAGATATTCAATCATCGTGATACGGCAGATGCTCGAGTAAAGGAAGAGACTGGTAACGACAGCGAAACAGCCATCATGGATGCTAAGTATGGTTTTATTAATGGTGCGCTGAAGGAAGCAAAGTTCACGACAGGCGATAAGAAAGATACTTATCAGACAACTCACCTTATCGACCGCATACTGACAAATAAGTATTTTGGTTTTCCAATCTTTTTCTTTGTGTTGTTGGTGATGTTCACTGCAACCTTTGTCATTGGTCAATATCCTATGGATTGGATAGAGGCAGGTGTGGGCTGGTTAGGCAAGTTCATTTCTACGAATATGCCTGACGGTCCAGTAAAGGATATGGTTGTCGATGGTATTATCGGTGGAGTAGGAGCCGTTATCGTATTCCTACCTCAGATATTGATACTTTACTTCTTTATCTCCTATATGGAGGATTGCGGTTATATGTCACGTGCAGCCTTCATCATGGACCGATTGATGCACAAGATGGGACTACATGGAAAGTCGTTTATCCCACTAATCATGGGCTTCGGTTGTAATGTGCCAGCGGTGATGGCAACACGTACGATTGAGAGTCGGAGAAGTAGGTTGATAACAATGCTGATACTCCCATTAATGAGTTGTTCGGCTCGTCTACCTATCTACGTGATGATTACGGGTTCGTTCTTTGCCTTAAAATATCGTTCGCTTGCCATGCTCTCCTTATATATAATAGGTGTGCTAATGGCAGTGGTGATGAGTAGACTTTTCTCTACCTTTGTAGTCAAAGGTGAGGATACACCATTTGTGATGGAGCTACCACCTTACCGCTTCCCAACGTGGAAGGCCATTGGCCGCCATACGTGGGAGAAAGGTAAGCAGTATCTGAAGAAGATGGGAGGTATTATCCTCGTTGCATCTATCATCGTATGGGCATTAGGCTATTTCCCACTCCCTGACGACCCAAATATGGATAATCAGGCACGACAGGAGCAAAGCTATATTGGACGACTCGGTAAAGCCGTTGAGCCAGTGTTCCGTCCACAGGGTTTCAATTGGAAATTGGATGTTGGCTTGTTGTCTGGTATGGGTGCAAAAGAGATTGTTGCATCAACAATGGGCGTACTCTATTCTAATGATGATAGCTTCTCTGACGACAATGGTTATAGTAGTGAGACAGGCAAATACTCAAAGCTACATAATCTGATTACAAAGGATGTAGCAACTATGCATCACATCAGCTACGAGGAAGCAGAGCCTATTGCAACGCTGACAGCCTTCTCGTTCCTACTCTTTGTATTGCTTTACTTCCCTTGTGTCGCTACGATAGCTGCCATTAAGGGCGAGACTGGCAGCTGGGGGTGGGCACTCTTTGCTGCAGGTTACACAACGGCATTAGCTTGGATGGTCAGTGCTGTGGTCTTCCAAGTGGGCTTGCTGTTTATTTGATAAAGGAAAAGAAGCCGCTTCAAGCAAGCAGCCACCAGCTGGCCCCTCCCTCGTAAGAAGGGGGAGGAGATACACGATGTTCCTAAGACAAACTCCCAAAGGGAAAGTAAAAGGGTAACAGAGTAAAATATAACTCTGCTACCCTTTTATTTTTTGTGCTCTATATCAAGTCTGCTTTTTACTTCTGTTATCTAACAATCCTTCTTTGAAAGGAATATCTTGTTCACTGATAATTTAACCCAAATATCTAAGTTTGCAATTCATATTGCATACTTAGATATTTGGGTTAAATTAACTAAGAACAAATCAGAGCCACTCCGCCTCTTTGAGGGTGGATTGTTAATGGATATATAGTTAATAAGTAGTTTACTTAGACGTGAACCTATTGTTTATGGTAATCAGTTTTAGCATACTCTAATAATCATAATCAGTTGTAACGTGCTGTGCGAGCTTATTCGAATATATAGAAAGTATTTTTATGAAGGATGAGGTGGACGTGTAAACAATATTATTAATAAACTTTGCGTTAATGTTTTATTAATTATTGTAGAGTGTAGATATATACAGCCTAACATATTTAAGGGTATGAATATTAATATAGTAAAAGAAGACCAACGTGTAAAAACTGCACATGAGGAATTCTTAAAGCAGAATCCATTTTTCGAACGGGAGGAGAAAGAGAAGAAAAAAGACTCTGACTTGAAAGGTTGTTTTATTATTATTTTGTCCTTATGTATCTGTATGTTATATTCTACCTTTGTTTGGATCTTCGACTGGCATGAAGGAATTTTGGCACTGATAGATATAATTTTACTCAATGGGTGGTTTATTATACTCTTTCTTGCTGCATTTTTGTCTGTACTTATTAAACGTGAGAAACAACTTATTGGTATGATTGTTCTTTTAGGTTATGGGGTGTTTGTCTTCATATTTTCTTTCCCAAACTTCTACAATGCTTCTTTCGATCTCATTACAGGAGAAACACAAATAACTGAAGGTACATTTATCATGTGTCAAGGACGTCGGAGTTATGGAACTTATCATATTGTATTTGATGGCAAACATGACATGATAAGCAGCGATCGCCTTCAAATTAATGATGCAACTCATGACATGCTTTTAAATGCACATATTATTCGGGTCAAGCACTGGATGCGCTCGGGGGTTATTCAATCTGTTGAAATTATATCTAAGAAAACTTCATCTGATTGTATATAGAATAAATAGTTTACAAACCTCGCTTTGTATGAAGATGAGTTATTCGTAGAAAGCGGAAAACTTGTTAATGGGTAGACAATATATTTATTTGTTTTTCTACATTATATCTTGTAGCTTGCTTGGGGATTTACCATCTATAAAGATGTTGTCAGGTGTAAAGTTATAAAAGAAAATCGTCCTTTTATTATTTTCTTTATACCTCCTGTTCTCTCCTTTTATAATAAGGTGATAAATCTATTTTATTTTTAAGTGAGCTTATAACTTGTTTATTTTTCTTGTTGCAAACTTAGAGTTTATTTTGTATTTTCAAGAGTAAAAAGGAAAACCAAATATTTTGTAATTTTGTCTTTTTATTTTCTATTTATCTTGTCTTTTTCTGTTCTTATGTCATTATGTCTCTTTTTGTGCATTTTGTCTTTCATCATAGTAAATGACTTATTTGTTTGTAAACATGTTTACTTATCAATTAAATACATTAACTTGTCAACTACACACTCTTTTGTTTATAACTATAAGTGTTTTATGTACTCTTTTGTTGAAATTGTTAAGTATTTAATTAAATTTTAGTAGAGAATGTAATTTTGCACGAAAAATGCTTGCGGTTTTTATAAATAATATATATATTTGCATCCCATGAAAGTAATAATCTTTGTATGTTGTGAAAAAGCAGCAATACATTCAAGTTTATGACCTATCTCTAATTAAAAGTTTCATTAGGAAACAAAAACGTAAAGTTTAGCGAAACAGTTACACAATAATATTTTAATAATCAAAAGAGATCTATGGAGAAAAGAATTACTCTCTTTTTGTTTGGTCTTATTCTGTCATTAGGAACAGCGTTTGGTCAGGCAAAGATTAATGGAACCGTAGTTTCTCAGGGCGATGGAGAAGCCGTTATCGGAGCATCTGTCATGGTACAAGGTACTACGATGGGTACAGTTACCGATATCGACGGTCACTTCACTATCGACGTTCCTGCAGGAAAGAAACTCGTAGTCAGTTACATTGGTATGGTCACACAGACCGTAACAGCAAAAGATGGCATGAAGGTTGTCCTCTCTAATGACAATCATCAGCTTACTGAGGTCGTCGTAACGGGTATGACCCAGCAAGACAAACGCCTCTTCTCTGGTGCTGCAACCAAGATTGATGCTTCAAAAGCAAAGCTCGATGGTATGGCAGACGTGAGCCGTTCGCTTGAAGGACGTGCTGCTGGTGTGAGCGTTCAGAACGTATCAGGTACGTTCGGTACTGCTCCTAAGATTCGTGTTCGTGGTAACACGTCAATCTTCGGTTCGTCAAAACCTTTGTGGGTTGTGGATGGTGTAATCATGGAAGACATTGCTAATGTTGATGCAAGCTCTTTGTCATCAGGTGATGCAAAGACTTTGATTTCTTCAGCTATTGCTGGATTGAATGCTGACGACATTGAGAGCTTCCAGATTTTGAAGGACGGTTCTGCAACATCTATCTATGGTGCTCGTGCTATGGCGGGTGTGATTGTTGTAACAACGAAGAAGGGTAAGGCTGGTCAGAGCCATTTGAGCTATACTGGTGAGTACACTCTTCGTTTGAAGCCAAGCTATAAGAACTTTAATATCATGAACTCACAGGACCAGATGGAGGTTTATCGTGAGTTAGAGAAGAAGGGCTATTTGAATTATGCCGAAATCGCTAACGCCTCTACAAGTGGTGTTTATGGTCGTATGTATCAGCTTATCTCTGAGTATGACGCTACTAAGGGACAGTTCGGTCTTGAGAATACTCAGGCTGCACGTGATGCTTATCTGCGTGCTGCTGAGTATCGCAATACAGACTGGTTCGACCAACTTTTCTCAAGTTCAATCATGCACAACCACTCAGTGAGTGCTTCTGGTGGTACAGACAAGGGTCAGTACTATGCTTCACTCTCTGCGATGTATGATCCGGGATGGTATAAGTCAAGCCGTGTTCAGCGTTACACTGGTAACATCAATACGACTTACAATATTAATAAGAAGATAGGTTTGAACCTTATTGCTAACGCTTCTTATCGTAAGCAGAGAGCTCCAGGTTCGTTGAGCCGTACGATTGACCCTTCAACAGGTGCTGTTAGTCGTGCATTTGATATCAACCCATACTCTTATTCTTTGAATACTTCACGTACACTCGACCCAACCGAGTCATATACACGTAACTATGCTCCGTTCAACATCTTCAATGAGTTGAACAATAACTATATGGACTTGAATGTACACGACTTCCGTATACAGACAAGTATTGACTATAAGCCAATTACAAAGTTGAAGCTTACTGCTTTGGTAGCTGTTAAGAGTGCTGCTTCAACGATGGAGCATATCGTTCGTGAAAACTCTAATCAGGCTTTGGCTTATCGTGCAATGGGTACAACAACTATCCGCGATGCCAATCCTTATCTTTATACTGATCCAGATAATCCATTCTCTCTTCCAGAATCAATTCTTAAAGAAGGCGGTATTCTTGACAGATCAGGTAATCACTTCTTTGGTTGGGATACCCGTCTTTCTGCTGCTTACAACGACGTATTCAATGACACACATATCGTAAACCTTTATGCTGGTGTTGAGAGTAATAGTGTTGACCGTAAGGCAACTTTCGACCGTGAGTGGGGTATGATGTTTGATGCTGGTGAGATTGCTAAGCTGAACTATCGTGCTTTCAAGATGTTCCAGGAGCAGGGTTCTGACTACTATGGTTTATCTAATACTCACATCCGTAGTCTTGCTTACTTCGGTACAGGTACCTATTCTTATAAGGGTCGCTATCAGATGACTGGTACTTTCCGTTATGAGGGTACTAACTATCTGGGTAAAGCTACTTCAGCTCGTTGGTTGCCAACCTATAACGTTTCTGGTGCATGGAATGCTCATGAGGAAGGTTGGTTTAATAAGATGTTCAAGCAGGCGTTGACACATGCTACATTCCGTTTGAGCTATTCACTTACTGGTGACCGTCCTCCTGTAACAAACTCATTGCCAATCTTTAGTGCAACTGTGCCTTGGCGTCCATTTACTTCTATTCAGGAGACAGGATACAAAGAGCAGTTTGGTAATAAGAATCTTACCTACGAGAAGAAGCGTGAGTTCAACCTTGGTTTCGACTTTGGTTTCCTTGATAACCGTATCAATCTTACAACTGACTTCTACTGGCGTCGCAACAGAGACCTCATCGGTTACGTGAGCCATCCACAGCTGGGTTCTTATAACCTTGCCAACGTTGCTTCAATGAAGTCAAATGGTATGGAGTTGTCTTTGAATACACATAACATTAAGACAAAGGACTTTAGTTGGGAATCTAACTTTATCTTCTCATGGACACACAATGAGATTACAAGTCTTTTCACCCATGCACGTGTTATCGACCTCGTACAGGGAACTGGTTATAGTCTTGTAGGTTACCCAGTAAACTCTATCTTCAGCATCCCATTTGCTGGACTTGATGGTGAGGGTCTGCCAACATTTATGAATGAGGATGGCAGAAGAACTAACTCAAGTCTTAATCTTCAGGAACGTGATCAGGAGAAGATTAAGTATCTGAAGTATGAAGGTCCTGCCGACCCAACAACAACGGGTTCATTCGGTAACATCCTCCGTTATAAGAACTGGGACCTCAACGTATTCGTTACTTATAGCTTTGGTAATAAGGTTCGTTTGAACCATATCTTCAGCAATCGCTATGACGATATGGATGCTTTGCCTAAGGAGTTCCGCAATCGTTGGACATACAGTGGTGATGAGGCTGTGACTAATGTTCCTGTTATTGCTGCACGTCGTCAGAATCGTAACAATCCACAGTTGGATGTAGCATACAATGCTTATAACTACTCTGATGTTCGTATCGCTAAGGGTGACTTCGTTCGTATGAAGGAAATCTCATTGGGTTACACTTTCCCTGCAGCAATGATTAGAAGTATTGGTGTTAGCAGTCTGGCTTTGAAGCTTCAGGCAACTAACCTCTTCCTCTTCTATTCAGATCAGAAGCTGAACGGTCAGGATCCAGAGTTCTTCAATACAGGTGGTGTGGCTGCCCCAGTTCCAAAGCAGTTCACCATGACATTGAGATTAGGTCTTTAATATTTTAACTGAGGCTTTAAGTTCAGCTGGGAATCTTTCAAATGTTGATGGTAATATAGGAAACCTTCACAAGGCAAGTGGTAGGAATATGACAGTCACCAGTCTAAAAGAAAGACGCTGAATCAGAACCAGAAGTAATTTAATATAGAACGAATATGAAAATCAAGAATATCATATATAAGGGCAGCATGATGCTTGCATCTGTAGCGATACTTGCATCTTGTGCTGACCAATTGGATACGTTGCCAGACAACCGTACGACTTTGGACACACCAAAGAAGATTGCGGGTCTACTTGTGACAGCCTATCCGGATCGTACACCGACTCTCTTTAATGAGTGGATGTCTGACAATACCGATTACATGGGAGCACAGAATAGCCAGGGTAACCGTGGTGGTGACCAGTACTTCTTCTGGCAGGAGCAGACAGAGGGTGGTAATGACTCTCCAGAGCAGGTGTGGATGCTTTATTATGGAGGTATCTATAAGGCGAATGAGGCTTTGGCTGCCATTGAGGATCAGGGCGGACCAAAGAACGATATACTTCGTAATTCAAAGGGTGAGGCTTTGGTTCTCCGTGCTTATAACCACTTTGTTCTTGCTAATGAGTTCTGCCGTCCTTATAATGGTAAGACCAGTACAAAAGATGCTGGACTCTATTATGCAACAGGTATTGCAGACTTCTCTGCTGCTGCAGAACAGAGTGTTCGTGGTACAGTAGCTGATGTCTATGCAAAGATAGCTGAAGATATTGAGGCTGGTATTCCATTGATTAATGATACATACGAGGTACCAAAGTACCACTTCAATAAGCAGGCTGCTTACGCCTTTGCAACTCGTTTCTACCTCTATTATGAGAAGTGGGAGAAGGCAAAGGAATATGCTGATAAGCTCTTAGGTAGCAACCCAGCCGCTTCTTTGCGTGATTACGCTTCTTTACAGGCTATGCCACTGAGTAAGTCAGAGCAGGCAGTAAAGATTGCTGAGGCTTATTGTAGTGCTTCTGCAGATTGTAATCTCCTTATTCAAACCAGTGTCAGCAATGCTGGTATGGCTCTTGCACCATGGTTAACAAGTAAGCGTTATACACTCACTAACTATTTGTCAGAGACAGAATTGTTCCAGAGCAATAACATTTGGGGTACATCTTCAAACCTCATTTGGAAGCCATTTACCGTTAATCAAGCTGAGAGTAACTTTGCTTTGTTGATGAAACTTCCACGTGAGATGGAGATTGTTAATACAACAACAGGCTCTGGTTATCTTCGCACATTGAATGTTGACTTCACCATGGATGAGGCTTTGCTCAACCGTGCAGAGGCTGAAATCATGCTTGGTCAGAATGATGCTGCTTGTGCAGATATGACTATCTGGATGAAGAACTTCTTCAATACCAATGTAACACTTACCCCAACAAGTGTACAAACTTACTTCAAGACAGTTCCATACGCATACGCTGATGCCGATAAGATGGTGCCAAGTTTCAAGAAGCATATTAGCCCTCGCTTCACAATTGACGTTGAAGGCTCAGTGCAGGAGTCACTCTTGCAGTGTCTGCTTAACTTCCGTCGTATCGAAACTGTACACCAGGGTTTGCGTTGGATGGATATCAGACGTTACAATATCGTGATTCCACGTCGTCTGATTGGTGCTAATGGTAGACCTTCAAAGAACCTTGATTGGTTGGAGAAGGACGACCCACGTCAGGTGGTACAGATTCCACAGAGTATTCGTGAGTCTGGTGTTGCAGGCAACCCAGTCAAGGCTCTTGCAGCAGGTGCAAAGATTGTTGACCTTTCTCTGTACAAATTACCAGTACTTTCAGCGATCAATCAGTATTCTGCTCCAGTAAGTGCACACACTTTTTAATAGCTAATTAAAGAATTAAGAAATGAAGAAAAACATATTAGCTTTATCGCTGTTGGCGGCAGTTGCGGCAGGCTTCACAGCTTGTTCGGACGATACTTTGTCAAGCGAGAGCGTAATCAAGCCTTCTAAGGCAGCAGACACAGCCTTTGATAAGTGGCTGTATAAGAACTTCGTAGTACCTTATAACATTCAGATACAGTGGCGTTATGAGGACAATGAGTCGGATATGTCTTACTATGATGTACCAGCCGATTCAGCTCAGTCTGTACAATTAGCGCATATTGTGAAGTACACTTGTGTTGAGGCTTATACTGAAGCTGCTGGTATCGACTTCACACGTCGCTTCTTCCCAAAGCTCTTCAGCTTCTTGGGTGAGTTCGAGTATGGAAACAATGGTAGTATAAAACTCGGTACTGCTGAGGGTGGAAAGAAGATTCGTCTCTTGGGTGTTAATCATCTTGATAAAGTCAAGAACAATCGTACCGCTTTGGATGAATATTATCTTAAGACGATTCACCACGAGTTTGTTCACATCGTGAACCAGACAAAGGACTACCCACGTGAGTTTGGTAAGATAACCCCAACAGGTTATGTTAATGACTCGTGGCTTTCTGAGAAGTATGGGACAGGTTATGAGCAGCGTGGCTTTGTTTCAGCTTATTCACAGAAGGAAGAGCGTGAGGACTTTGCTGAGGTAGTTAGTACTTACATTATCTCTACCGATGCACAGTGGAACGCTATCCTCAAGAAAGCAACCGTCGTGGATGCGAATGGTGCAGCTGCAGCGGATCAGCCAGGTGTAACAGCTATTGAGAAGAAACTCGAGATTGCTAAACGTTACTATAAAGATACCTTTAATGTCGACCTTGACAAGGTACGTGATGCAGTCATCGAGCGCGAGAATAACGTAGTCAATGGCAGTTATAATCTGACAAATCTTAATTATTAAGAAAGGATCATTATATGAAAGCAAATAAATTATTTATATATCTCCTACTTGCTTTGCCAACACTCTTCCTTCAGTCATGTCAGACTGAAGAGGAGAACGTCTTCGATAAGTCTTACTCTGAGCGTATGGACGATTTCCTTCAGAAGGCACAAGAAACGTTGGTGGCATCTCAGTACGGTTGGGCTTTAGACTATTATCCAAAGAGCAACCAGTCTTATGGTGGTGTGGCTTATACTATCAAGTTCACTCGTGATAATGCGATTGTGCGTTATGAGAACAAACCTGATGATGGCGAAGTAAAGTCATTGTATAAGATGAAGGAAGACGACGGACCAGTTTTGTCGTTTGATACATACAATACCTTCCTCCACACCTATGCAACACCAAAGTCGGGTGAGTATCGTGGTAAGGAAGGCGACTTCGAGTTCGTTATCGATAGTATTGGCGCTGACCGCATCAAGATTCACGGCAAGCGTTCGTTGAATACTATGTATCTCCGCAAACTCTCTGGCGAAAGCTCAGAATATATGGAGAAGGTGACCGAACTCACCAACCTCTTTGTTTTCTCTGATGTAGCTCTTAACATTGGTGGAAAGCCTTATACACTCGTTATTACAGATAAGAACAATCGTCAGTTAGCTATCTACGATGGTGATAAGATTGTTGCTGAGTCTGCTTATGCGTTTACAGATAAGGGAATCCGTTTGTATGAGCCTATTACGTTGAATGGTGTACAGTTGTACGACTTAACTCTTGATAAGGCTACTGCTAAGTTTACTGGAACCGGTGTAGAGTCTACTGCTTCAAACGTTGATGTTAACCTCATTGCGAATATGATTGGTGCTATCAATGCTTCTAATGGTGAAAAGACTATTACGAAGACCATTCCATATCTTAACAAACTCGACATCAGTTGTGATGCATCATGGGTTCACCTCTCTAAGGATGGCGATAAGCTCACTATTAAGGTAGATGCTAACCCAATAGCAACGAATGCACGTGCTGCAAAACTTAAGATTTCAAATGGTACTGCCGAGGCACAGGTACAGATCTTGCAGTTTGACCTTTCTGCTCTCATGGGTACTTATGAGCTCACGATGACCTCATTTGTATCAAAGGATGGAAAGAAAGGCTTCTTTGAGAATACACGTACAGCACGATTGAGATATGCAGGCTCTGGTGCGAACCGCAAGTTCTACCTCAACGTTCACAGTGATTATGGTTCAGACTATGTATTCCCATTGACCTACGTGGCTTCTGCCAATGCGTTCTTGATGCAGGGTGGACAGAAGGTGATAACCCTACAGGGTCAAAACATAACCTATTACATCGGTAATGCCTTTAATATTGATGAGAAGAGAGGTACAGGTACGGGTACGGGTGCTTACAACCTAATTTCCTTTACCGTAGCAGACAATGGCGATATCAGTGCGTCACTCTGTGGACCATTGTTCAGCATCATTAATGGACAGGTACAGTATACTGGTATAACTACTGAGCGTATCATGCTTTGGGCATACACTGGTGAACCGTTCACCTCTGAGAACCTTGCTGGTTGGTGGGATTACTGGATTAACCCAGTCATCACCAAGAAGGCTACCGCTTCTCCTGCTAAGCCTTCTATCTTGCCAGAGGAGTCATTCGACAATACTGAGTCAGTATTGATGCCACAGTATCTGCCAAACCGTATTGCGCGCTTCGATGTAGATTGGAACTCATTCCTCACAACATCTGCTGCGTCTCAAGTAAAACTAAACAAGTAAATGTTTTATGAAAAAGATATTTAATATTTGTCTTCTCCTTGCTGTTACTGCAGGCTTCGTTGCCTGCAGTGACGACAACGATGCTGGTAGTAATTACTTGCGTGAGAACACTGTGAAGATAGTAAGCTCAAACCTCTTCTTCAATGCTGCAGCACAGAAGGGTGGTGTAAAGTTTACCGCACCGGCTGGCTCATCAGTATCAGTCAGTGATTCATGGGCAACAGCTCAGTTGCAGAATGACTCTGTTATTGTTAGCGTAACCAATAACCCGGGTGTTGACAGTCGCTCTGCTGTGTTGACAATCAAGAATGGTAGTGATTCAACTAATCTGTCTATCTTGCAGTCAGGATCTGTATTCAAATACAAGGGTGCTAAGTCTTATGTTATGAATGACAATGCAACAACTCTCACCCTGCCTTATTCAAAGTTAGGTGCTACGCCAACATTGGAACTTGCTGATGCTGCAGATGCTTCTGCCGTGACATCTATTGAGGATAAAGACTCTGCTTTTGTGGCACACATTAGTGCAAACACAACAGGCGAGATTCGTACTATCTCACTCATTTTGAAGAATCAACAGAACCGTGATACTATCACTGTAACACAGGGTAGCATTGACGACCTTGCAGGTAAGACATATAGTCTTTATGGTTACGATCTTCTTAAGATGACATCATCTACAACTGATATTAGCACATTGGTTACACAGATTGTTGGTACACTTGAGAAGAAATCTGATACCGAGTTGACCTTTAATTCAAGTGACACGGGTATGAAGATGACGCTTACCTTTGACCCTGCTAACGTGTCATTGACATTGAATGCTGGTGAATATGTTCTTTCAAAGAGAATGAATGATACTACTTATCACTACAGAACTGCTATTTGGGACATCAATCATTATAGTGCATTCATGAAGCTTATTCGTCAGCAGACTGAAGCACATCGTTCTGGTCAGGTGAGTGATGCTGATTTTGCTAAATTCCAGAAGGTTGTTCCTGGTATTTTTAACTATTATGCATCAAATCAGTTGACAATGACAGCAAAAATGGCGTACTCAAAAGCAGATAAAATGGTTGCTGGTATGCTTGAGGATAGTGGTAAGAATGCTGCTTACATTAAGAGCTTAACGTATTTAGGACCTTTGGGTTTCCCTCTTAATTCATTTAATGGAAATGCCTTCGCGATTTATAAGTACAACCAGCAGGGAAGCCAGTTATACCTTAATGGTCCTCTGTTCCTGCTTCAGCCTGTGATGCTTTTCCATCCTTTAAGCACAAGTGCTAAGCCTGCAGCGTTCTTGAAGAAAAGATAATGAAAGGTTTGAGAAGTCTTTAAGTAGACGTGTCTTCTTAGTAGACGAAGTAAACAAATAAACGAGTTGACAAGTTAATTGTTTTGAGGATTATAGCTCCTTGGGATAGTTAATTTGTCAACTCTTTTTTGTGCCCTATCTTTTCTGATGAAGATGGGGTAATTAAAGACATGGTAACAGAGTAATTAAAGACATGGTAATAGGATAATTAAATATAAAGTAGCAGAATAGGGTATTGATGTTTATGCTATGGTTTTGTTAAGGAGTTAAAGGTGTGGTGTGAAATATATTTACAATAACTTCGCTTAGAACGCTTAAAATGGGCATGAAAAACGTGGATTTTGGTGGCGTTGTAAGTTTCCTATAACCAGAGGGTTACAAAGTTGTTTGGGAAAAGGTGCTTAATTGGGTCCTTAAAGGGCGTCTTTAAGAGGTCAAAAGAGCATCTTTAAGAAGCCAATTAAGCGTTAATTCGAGTGCTGTTAAGCATGAATTAATTTTGAGGCTGTGATTTTTTATTACAAAACATCAGTTAGGCGAGTGTGCCCACTGCTGCCATTGGGTTAATAGTTAACCTCAATGGAAGCTGGGTAAACTCTATAAGGGTCGAAATATTCGGTGCAGCTATTAATCATGTCTTTGAGGTTTGCCTTCACATTCTTTCGATAGAGCTCTTTTCCGTTGACGATAACCGTCACAGGCTTCTTCATGTCTATGAGTTCACTGTTCAAATAAATGCGGAGTCTACCACCCTTTGCATTTGTGTAGCTGCGGTTAAATCTCATTTCAATACCCCAATGCTTGTCTCTCTCAACAGCGGTATATTCCACCTCTTTGATATTAATCGTCACCACATTATTATGGATATTCATGTCATAGTAAGTACGATTCTTCGTAGGAGAGGCTAACACTTGTAGGTTATAGAACCCCGAACGATGACGACCATCCATCTCATAGTCTTCCCAAAGAACTGTCTTTGGATAAGGATTACGCACGAAATTCTTTAGCCATGGGGTAGTGAGGTCGTATTTAATATGATGCTGCATACCGGGCAAGAGATTGATGCGATGAACGAAGAGTGGGCGTTTGTCAGCATCAAGCGGACGTGCCAACTGAGCAGAATCAAAGGCTATCTGCGTATAGTAAGTTAGAGTATTACGGTAGAAACCAGTGTCATCCGCTCCTGTGAGGAATGAGAAACCAATGTTAGCACAGTTTTCTATGGGTGCATTTTTCAATGGTTCGCCACCAGCCATTGGACCAGCTGCAGCCCAATAGTCAGCATAGAAAGAGGCAAGACGCTGACTACCATAGCCACCTTCAGATATACCAAAGACATAGAGGCGGTTGGCATCAACATTATCCTCGACAAGTGCCTGTCGGATTAGTTTCTCCCAAGCAAACTGCTTTGCTACTTGCCACCAGCGATAGTAATCGCCTTCGTTAGGAATCTGTGGAATGAAATAAAGTGAAGGACCATCTTGGAATCTGTTTCCTAAGATAAGTCCAGTCGACCATTCATGTTCCTTTGGACCAGAACCATGCAGATAAAGGAACAATGGTAGCTTTCCTGCTGTGCTTCCCTTTACACCATAGTAGTAAGGCATGACGGCATTCTTTTCCAATGCTTCAGGTAGGTTCCACGATGCTTTTACGCCTTTCTGCAAGTCTTCAGGCTTCGCAAGTTTCTGTTCATTCAACTCATGATTCGCCTCACACCATGCCTCCCACACCATTTTTTGGTTTTGAGCGATATCTTTGTTCTTAATCAGTTTCTGTATATCCGTAGTATAAGTCTTATTACGTTGAAAGGCATCTTTGCTCTGCTGCTCCTCATTCTGCTTCGTTTTAAGCGTTTGAAGGAAGTAGTTTTTCACCTTCTCCTGCATATTACTTCCCTGTGCGTGAGCGTTGTTAGCGATAGCAGAGAGTGCGAGCGTTAAGCCCACAGCTACGATAAAGTTATTGATATGCTTCATTGTTTGTCTTTGTATCTTCAATCTATTTGTTTATTTGGGTTTAATCCTTTGAATGATTTATCTTTGCAGACAAAGGTAAGCATTTTTAGAGGATTGTGCAAGAGCCTCACCCCCAACCCCTCTCCGAAGGGAGAGGGGAGTAGTCACCGATATACCCTACAAGATGGATTGGTATTATAGATTTGTATAATACCTTTTAGTATCTTCTATAGGGATATCACAGTAATCACTCCCCTCTCCCTTCGGAGAGGGGTTGGGGGTGAGGCTTCTTCTTTCCCCTTCGGAGAGGGGCTGGGGGTGAGGCTGTATTAGAATCCACCGCCTGATGGTGGAGGACCTGAAGGACGTCCACCTCCAAAGCCTTTCCTTCCACCTTCACGTAGACCCATTCCGGGACCATTGCGGTCGAAGTCTGGACTATCCTTTGGTTTAGGCATAGCGTTTTTGCCACCAATGAGGTTCAAACGGTAGGTTGCACGCAGCATGATATAGCTGTTAATACTATTGTATTCAGTATCTGTACGACTCATAGAGTTGATGACACGTGAGAGGTTGCTCTGCTGACGTAAGATGTCATAGAACTGCAAACTGAATGTCAGTGCATTACCCTTCAACATACTCTGTGATATTTGCGCATTCCAAAGCAGCTCATTAGTGTTCAATGACGCGTCGCTATATCCACGACGACTGTTCTGGTGAAGGTCGGTCGAGATACTCATGTTCCAAGGGAGGTTAAGACTCAACGTACCACCGTAGGCAAACTGCCATGTGCGTAGGTTGCTAACGCTCTGAAGATTATTCTTAGTGCGAGTATAGTCAACCGAACCATCTAACTCCAATTCTAACCAAGAGGTGCGATAGCTGGCAGCAAGTCGCTCTCCAAAGGTCAACGACTTAGTTATATTCTTCTCTAAGTTGCTTGTTCTGTTAAGTTGCAGATAGCTAATGTAGCGATTGAAGTTAGCACGTGTGAAGGTATGGAGGTTCCATACTCCAGCTGAGTCGATACTTGTATTGTACATCAATCCCGCATCTGCATCCCAGTTACCATTTACATTGATAGGCTGGATGGTACGTGCACCTGTAATCGCATCGTAAGTCACACTGTTGCCAATCGCATTTCGTGTTGTAGAGAAGTTGGCAAAGGTCATCAATGCCTGCGAATGACTCTGCTTGTAAGTGTTATAGAACAAGCGGAAGTTATTGGTGAAGGCTGGCTTCAGTCCAGGGTTACCAACAGAGATATTCTGTGGGTCAGTATTGTCAACGATACTCAGCAGCTGACTCATCGTAGGCTGAGTGATAGTACCCTTATAGTTGATACGCAGATTGCTCTGCTCGCTGAACTTGTAACGGAAGTCGAAAGTAGGACTCCAGTTGAATACTGTGCGTGCTGTGTCAACGTGTACACCAAGGTAATCCTGCATATAAGTAGAATGCTGTGGCTGGAACATCACACCCACGTTCATCTTCCACTTGTCACGAATCATTCGCATCATCACCTGCATGTCGTGTGTATAAGTGCGATACTCAGAGTAACGGCTCAGGTTATCATCGAGATAGCTTGCCAAAGGATTGGTAAGCAATCCGAGATAGTTATCCCATGAACGGTAAGTAGGCTGCAGACTACCGAAGGTTCCTGATGGCATAGCAGAGAGATCGTAGGTGTCACGGTCGCTCTTTGAGAAGCCATACTTAAACTGATAGCTGAACTGCAGATAGGTCTTGTGGGCTATTGGCTCGCTATAAGTTGCCTGCAAAGCATAGTCCCAACTCTTTGTTGGCATAAGGTTGTAACGATATGCACGATAAGTAGAGTCATTTCCGAGTGCATCTTGCAACTGGAAATACTGAATATCTTGCGTTGAGAATGTCTTTGAATCCGAGTCACTATAATTACCATCTACACGCAAGGTAACGTTTCGTCCGTTGCTTGAGAGTTTGCGATTTACCTGCAGCATAGCACCCAATGAGGTTGAATTACCATAGCTTATCGTCATGTTACGCTGTGTATTGACCATCAAACCCAGTGATTTTAGCTGTGCGATAGAGGCTGTTGACAATGGATCATCCACTGTTTCGTATGGGTCAGCGTTATAGGCAGCAGAAGAACTAACCACCTGTCCGTCACTCTTAGTGAGTCTGAAGTTAGGACGGAACATAATATTCCATACAGAGTCAGGACGCCACTCTAAGCGGAAACGACCATCCCAAGAGTTTGTTCTGGTGTATTCTTGTGCGAGACGGTTGCCAAATGAACCCTGTTGTGCTACGAAGTTCTCACTTGATACACGTGTGTTCAGGTCGCCGTTAGCGTGGTTCCAACGCACACTACCATCCCACTGCAAGGTGTTTCCGTTGTCATAGTTCATGTTCAGACCCACCATCTTGGTTGCGTTCAATCCCTGACGTACGCCACCGAAACCGCCACGTGGACCACCACCGAAGCCCATGTCGTTGACATTATTGGCTGATGCAAAGCCCATCATACGGAACTTATTATTGAAATAGGCACCCATTGCCTTCTCTGAATAGCGGTTATGCGTACCGATACCGAGGTCAATATTAGAGAATAAACCCTTGTTCATTCCCGCTTTGATACCAAAGTCGAGAACAGTAGACTCGTTACCATCATCGATACCGGTCACACGAGTCAAGTCACTCTTTTGATCGTAAGCCTTAATGGTTTGTACGATAGAAGTTGGGAGATTCTTCATAGCGGTCTTGGTATCGCCCACCATGAACTCCTTTCCATCAACAAGAATCTTCTTAACTTCCTTACCATTAATCTTAATGGTTCCATCACTCGATACTTCTGCACCGGGCAATCTCTTCACAAGGGCTTCAATTGTTGAACCTTCTGGCACACGATAAGCCGAAGCATTGTACTGGAAGGTGTCTGCCTTTACGACAACTTTCGGTGCACTTGCCACAACTTTGACCTCTTTCAATGTGCGTGAGTCTACTTGGAAGTCTAACTGTCCCACTGATACGTCTTGCTCATTGGCAATCGTAATGTTTTGAAAAATAGTCTTGTAGCCTACATACGAGGCTTTCAAAATGAATCGTCCATTGTTTGGAGCCGTAATCTTAAAGCTTCCTGCTTCGTCTGATGTGGCACCGACAACATAGCTACTGTCCTGCTTCAACAGCTGAACAATAGCAAATGGTACTTTCTCTTTTAACTCTCCATCATAGAGTGAACCCGTAATTGTTCGATTCTGTGCCAGCATCGATATAGAACCAGTCAGCAGTAGAACGAATGTCAACAGTCTTTTTACCATAAGTTTATTGTTAATTTCTAAATCTTGTCGTTGAACGCTATATATGACGATGCGAACGTGATAAGGTTTAATGTGGATTAATATTTTGTTGAAAGAATATTTCAAGGTGCTTATATATAAGAGGTGTTTGAAGTCTAAGGAAGAATGAAGCTGATTCTTTTGTAGTGCTGAAGTCTTTTGATAGTAAACAACTTGCAAACACTGCACACAGTGGAAGTGTTGTGCGCAAAAACGTTGATTTGATTATTAAAGAGTGTGAAATAACTATGTATTCCTATGTTTGAGTAAAAAGAAAAGGCGTATTTTTGTATTGAATATTAAAGGAGAAAGCTTATGAGACAGAATATTATTATATCAAAACAGTTCAAGAGTGAATTGGCAACAGCCATCTCAGAATGTGAGAAGGATAAAATCTTTGTACTCGTTGATGAAACGACACATGAGAAATGTTGGGAACTTATCAAAGACGATTTCTGTCTGAAGCAGGCACAAGTAATTACGATTGGTACGACTGATAGTAGTAAGACGCTTGACACATTGGCTTCTGTATGGGAAGCATTGCAGCAGGGAGGGGCTACACGCCACTCATTGTTGATAAACCTTGGTGGTGGTATGGTGACCGACCTTGGTGGTTTTGCTGCCTCAACCTTCAAGCGTGGAATCAACTTTATTAATATTCCAACGACGCTGCTTGCGATGGTAGATGCCAGTGTGGGCGGTAAGACGGGTATTAACTTCGGAGGATTGAAGAATGAGATTGGCGTGTTTAGTGAGGCTGATGTTGTTCTTCTTAATACCGAATGGCTCAAGACATTGGACACCGAAAACATCCGTAGTGGTTATGCTGAGATGTTGAAGCATGGCTTGATAGCTGATGAAGCCATGTGGGCAGAGTTGATAAACTTTAATCTTGCTCAGCCAGACTTGCAGCAATTGAGCGCAATGCTTGGTAAGAGTGTACGTGTAAAGGAGCGTATTGTTCAGGAAGATCCACATGAAAAGGGTATTAGAAAGGCATTAAATCTCGGACATACCTTTGGTCATGCGTTTGAGTCATGGTCATTAGAAAAAAGTCCAATCCTTCATGGTTATGCAGTAGCTTTCGGTTTGATAGCTGAGCTTTATCTGTCTGTTGTGAAGGCTGGTTTCCCAACAGAACGTATGCGCCAAACGGTCAACTTCATTCGTGAGTATTATGGCACATTACCTATTACATGTAATGACTATCCAAAGCTCATTGAGTTCATGCACCATGACAAGAAGAATCGTGGTCATGAAATCAATGTCACCCTTTTAGGGGGTATTGGTGATATCCGTATCAACCAGTCTGTTAGTGAGGATGAAGTTAAGGAAGCCCTTGACTTTGTGCGTGAGGGGTAAACCTTTAACCTTTGAACTTTGAGGTTTGAACTTTGAACTTTATGATTTGCGTTTAACCTTTGAACTTTGAGGTTTAACCTTTGAGTTTTACCCTTATCTATTTATCAACTTCACTGTACCCCACTTTAATCTATTTGGGCTCCCCTCCTTTCGGAGGGGTCGGGGGAGGCTTTCGGAGTTTTTTTTACATTCCATCTTCCTCCGCCATCTCCAACTCGCTCTTTGGCTGTTCTGGTTGGTCAGTTGGTGTATCAAGTTGGGTAGCCTTGTTGATACGCATACGGCTCATGTTGTCGATGGTTACATCTAATGGAATATACTCATCGCTTTTTGGGTCAGGCGAACCAACACTTGCACCAAAGTAGAGCGTGTTACCTTCTGCTCGGTCGAACATAAATCCTAAAAGTGCACCATTCTTACCATATTGATTATCAGTAAACTCTCTGAAATCATCTTTCGTAAGTGTACGATCATAGAAAGAAGAACCATCTTGACGTAAAATCTGTACTTGGAACTTGTTATCATAGTATTTACGTCCGTCTTCGTCACTAACGATAGTCAATGACTTGTCTGCGTAACGGTGGATACGAATAGTGTAAGTACCACCCATCCATTCAATCTTCTTCTCATACTTGAAATCGGTCATTGGCTGTGGACCACTTGGCACCTTTGGCTTTGGTGCTATCTTAGTGATAATATCGTTTGATTTCTTTTCTTGCTTGCAGGCTGTGATACCAAAAAGTATCAAGCCTAAGCTTAATATGCAAAGTATTTTTCTTGTCATAATACGTAATTCTTGTAGGCAAAAGTACGTATTTTCTTTGAACCCTGCAAGTATGAAGTGCAAAAGATAGTTTTTCAAGTGGGGTAATAATAACAGATTATAAGGACACGGATAGGATATAAAGAAGTAGATTCTCTATTCCATAAAATCGCTAATCGAACATGAATCTATAATTAGTATGCTCGTAATTAAGGCTCTATTTAAGTGGTGTTGACCCTGCGCACTAATGGTGCGGAGGCTTCGCACCATTGGTGTTAGGCGTTAACACGTAGCTTATCAAAGCTAATGAGTTAGGATAAAAACGGTGGAAATAAAAAAAGGATGCACGAAACGTGCATCCTCAAGAGAAACTATTGAGAAATAATCAGTTACACTGTCTCTCCCAGAAAGAGTGTCAAGACCGTTTTAGGCGTCTTTAATGCACTCCTTAATCAAATTGATAAACTTCTCTTCGCCCAAGCCTGAACGCTCTGAAGCGGTGCGGACAGTAGCTTTTTTGAGAATTAACTTACCCAATGGGGTATTTAGCATTTTGAAAGATGGATAGCGAGAAGCAAGTTCTTTCTTCAGATTTGGATAGGCTGCAAAGAGGTCTTTCAGACGGGTGTCTGGAGTTATCTCTATCGGAGCATCTGATGGAGCGGCAGATGAATCGTCGCCCTCATTGTCAGAAGAAGTAGTGTTTGCTGCACTTTCCTCTTCTTTTCCAGCCCATGTCAGCAAGGTCTGTGAACCAGTCAACTCACGGATATGTGTACAATCCTGCATCATCTCGAGTACACCACGGAAACGACCCTCTGCATCGCGTACAGCAAAGTAAACGATGTAGATAAATACTTCTGGTTTGTTAATCCAGAATTCGGCTTTATCTTGTTCGCCACTACGGAATTTCTCTACGATTTCCTCAACGATGTGTACGCTCTTACGTGGGTGGCAGTTAGACACTTGTCGTCCGATGACATTCTTTGATCTTGGGAAGACACGATGGTCGGTATCTGAATAGAACTTCACCAACTCGTTTTCGTCCACGAAAGAGATGTCTACTGGCAGATGCTTATAAATAAGGTTAATCTGCTCTAAGGTCAGCTTACCAGTTGCTACATCCAACTCCTGCTGTGGTCCTGCAGAATAGCCATATTTGCTGAGTAATGCCTGAAGGTCTTCTGCAAAGCCTTGTTGTGGTGCTGATTGTTGGGTGTTAGGTGTTGATGGAGTGTCCACTTTGAAGAAGGCAAAACCAATCTCTTGGTCGCCCGACTTCATATCCTCAAACTCCTCTGCAGAGATAAGGGCGTAGGATGTAGGGTAGAGGATAGTCTCCTCCTTTTCCATCAAGTCGCGTGCATAAGCGATAAGCTCATTTTGTTTTGCAATGAATGCTTCCTCATCACCAGCCTCTAACAGACGGAGTGAATCCTTGATTTCATCACGAACGATGTCATCAAAGTTCCACATTGTTGTGGTTGGACGGTCAAATCCCTTCTTCTCTAAAAGTGGGTAGAGCTGATTCTGCTTACGCTGATAGTGGATAGGATACTGACGAATCTGGTCGTAGAGTTCTAACCACTGGTTCTTAACGACAGGATATTGTACAAGATCCTCCACTGCAAGGAGCAATCTTCGCATCTCGTCATTCTCTTTATAATAATGTGACAATGGATGGTCCTCTGGTACATCAGGGCGGCTGTAGTCCATGAATCCCTCAACAAGTTCGATAACCTTGCGCATGTCGGCACGGATACACTCGTCGTCCTCACGCGACTTCATATTCTGTTCGATGAAAGCAAGGTGATAAGGGCGAATCTTTCCGACCTTTGTCTTCATCACTTCGCGTGCTTCTTCTAATGAGAGCTGTCCTGTTTCATACTTTTCTTCAAGCTCAAGCATTGCCTGCATTTTCTCCATCTCAATTGCTGGGAGAAAGTCTTTCATCTTATTTGCCATAACTTTGTTACTGAATTTATTATTTTCTAATGCAAAGGTACTGTGTTCTTGGCAAATAGGAGGATAACAAATGTGACCAAATTAAGTTAAATAATGATAATTTGTCGTTTGCTTTGATAAGATGCTTTTGCGCGATAAAGTTTTCCCCTCCTTTATTTCATTACTTCCTCATAATTTATTATCTTTGCCATAGATTATATGTGTTTACTGCTTGCAGAACAGAATTAATTCCATCTAAATAAATTTGCTAAGATTGTTTATGGGGCAAAAAAAACATTATGAAGGTTTGACTGACACAGAGGTGTTGGAGAGTCGTAGTTTACATGGGAGTAATGTCTTAACTCCTCGAAAGAAGGATCCTCTTTGGAAGCAATTCTTAGAGAAGTTTGAAGATCCTCTTATTATTGTTCTGCTTATCGCAGGTTTTCTCTCTATCTGTATTGCTTTTTGGGAATATTGGGGGCTTCATAATGAAGATGGAGCTGCTGTTTTCTTTGAGCCGGTAGGTATTTTTATAGCTATCTTCTTGGCTACTGGTATTGCTTTCTTCTTTGAATTGAAGGCAGATAAAGAGTTTTCTATCCTCAATCAGGTGAACGATGAGGAGGAGGTTGAGGTGATTAGAAACGGGAATACAACAACGGTTGCTAAAAAGGATATTGTAGTCGGGGATATTGTTATCATCAATACGGGTGCAGAAATCCCGGCAGATGGTAGGTTGTTAGAGGCTACCTCGCTTCATGTTGATGAGTCGACACTGAATGGAGAGAGTGTTCCTGCTTATAAATCTACGAAAGAAGAGGAGTTCGAGAAGGATGCTTCTTATGCTACGAATCAGGTGCTTCGTGGAACAAAGGTGATGGAGGGACATGGCGTCTTTAAGGTCGAGGCTGTTGGTGATAGCACTGAGAATGGTAAGGTGTTTGAAGCTGCACAAATTGATGATAGTGTAAAAACTCCTCTTAGTGAACAGCTTGGTGGACTGAGTGTTCTCATTACCAAAATAAGTTATGTCTTTGCTGGTCTTATTATTGTTGGTAGGTTAATGGTGTTCTTCCATTGGAGTCCTATTGTATGGTCATTGACTGTTCCTACTATTATCTTCTTCTGGCTTGTTATTAGAAAGTTTGGCCGTTGGAAGTGGTATGTGAATACGATAGTCACTGTATCTTATTTTTGTATTTTGATAGGTAGTGTGATTGTATTTCACAATTATCTCTTACCCAATCAAAGTATGGCTGGATTACTTGCACATACGCTGAATACAATGATGATAGCCGTAACCCTGATTGTTGTTGCGGTGCCTGAGGGCTTGCCTATGGCTGTAACGCTGAGTTTGGCTTACAGTATGCGACGAATGATGAAGACAAATAATCTCGTACGTAAGATGCATGCTTGTGAGACGATGGGGGCTACAACGGTTATCTGTACGGATAAGACGGGTACGCTGACACAGAATCAGATGCGTATTTATCAAACTGATTTTTATTCTTTAGATAATCAGACGTTGGATGATAGTCTTGCTGCTCGTTTGTTGAAAGAGGGAATTGCTGTTAATTCTACTGCTGCATTAGATTATACGGATGCTAATAATCCTAAGGCTTTGGGTAACCCTACTGAAGGGGCTTTATTGCTTTGGCTGAATGAACATCGGGTTCCGTTTCAGAAGTTGAGAGAGGATGTACAAGTTATTGAGGAACTTCCTTTCACTACGGAGCGAAAGTATATGGCAGTACTTGTAAAATCTTCTTTGATAGAAGATAAACAGATTCTCTATGTAAAGGGTGCGCCTGAGATTGTTTATGGACTCTGTAAACAGACGGATTATAATGTGCCGAAAGAGGAGATTGAACGTCAGTTGGAAGGCTATCAGGAACAGGCTATGCGTACGCTGGGCTTTGCCTATCAGATTATAGATGGTAAGGCAGAGGTCTTTAAGGAGGGATGTGTTGTTGCAGATAACTTAACTTTCCAAGGTGTTGTTGCTATTAGTGACCCTGTGAGAAGTGATGTGCCTGATGCTGTTCGTGAATGTATGAACGCGGGTATTGATGTGAAGATTGTCACAGGTGATACCTCAAGGACAGCTAAGGAGATTGGTAGACAGATTGGGTTGTGGACAAGTCATGATGGTGATAAGAATATTATTACTGGTCCTGAATTTGCTGCTCTTTCTGATGATGAATTGGATAAACGTGTAAAGGATTTGAAGATTATTTCTCGTGCTCGTCCGTTGGATAAGAAGCGTCTTGTTGAATCGTTGCAGCGTTGCAATGAGGTTGTTGCCGTTACGGGTGATGGAACAAACGATGCGCCTGCACTCCATGCTGCTCATGTTGGACTTTCCATGGGTGATGGAACGTCTGTTGCTAAGGAGGCGTCGGACATTACGATTATTGATAATTCTTTTAGTAGTATTGGTAAGGCTGTGATGTGGGGTCGTTCGCTTTATCAGAATATTCAGCGTTTCTTACTTTTCCAGCTTACGGTGAATGTTGCAGCTTGTTTTCTTGTGCTTGCTGGTGCGTTTATGGGTACGGAGTCTCCATTAACGGTGACTCAGATGCTGTGGGTTAATCTTATCATGGATACCTTTGCGGCAATGGCGTTGGCTTCTTTGCCTCCATCTGAAAAGGTGATGAAGGATGCGCCACGTGATAGGAATGCCTTTATTATCAATCGTTCTATGGGCTGGAATATTATTGGTGTGGGTGGCTTCTTCTTTGTGCTATTGTTGGTATTGCTCTATATTTTTGAACATGCTGATATTACTGCATTGAGAGATTTACTCCATCTGCAGCTTGGTAAGGTTAATGGGCTTAATCCATACGAACTGACTTTGATTTTTACAATCTTTGTGATGACGCATTTCTTCTATCTGTTTAATGCACGTGCATTCGAAACAGGGCGGAGTGCGCTTCATTTTAAGGGCTGTCGTGGATTGCTCTTTATTATCTCAATTATCTTCATTGGACAGATTGCGATGGTGGAACTTCCTATTTTACAGAAATTCTTTAATATCGTTAAGGGTGGTTTGTCTGTTGAGGACTGGGCTATAATCTTGATAGGTTCTTCTCTGGTCTTATGGGTTAGAGAGGCTTGGCATCTGCTAAAATCGTCTAATCGATAAATGAGGAGCCCTCTATAAGCTTCTTTTGTGGGGTGGAGTTGGATGTCTAATGAAGGAATTTACAAAATACTTACAAAATTAATTTATTCTTGATTTGACAATGACTTTAACACCTTATACATAATTTCAATTTGACAAAAAGTTCTTCCGTGGACTATAATATATAATAAGGTGTAATAGGGTTTATTTCCTCTCTGCTGAAAAAAAACACTTTTTTGATAAAATTTTCCCTCAAAACATTTGGAGGTTACACGGAAAGTCTATAACTTTGCATTCGCTTTACAAAACAAGCCACCTGGCAAGTTACTGAAAGCAACAAAAGAAAGAGTTCTTTGAAAAGATTTACATAAACAGAGAAGTAGTACAAGAAGCGTCTGTTTGATTTTATATCAAATGGATGGGTAAAAGAAACGAACCGATCAATTCATTGTCCCTGCTTTTGAGGCATTGCCTCAAAACAATTAAGGAACAAAAGAAAAGGTGCTTTTTACTTGATACTTTTAGGATAAGCGTTCTGAAACAGAGATTACTCGGTGAAGCGTTTGGGTTAACGTGGTATTCA
Organism: Prevotella melaninogenica; assembly: GCF_003609775.1. Taxonomy (NCBI): domain Bacteria; kingdom Pseudomonadati; phylum Bacteroidota; class Bacteroidia; order Bacteroidales; family Prevotellaceae; genus Prevotella; species Prevotella melaninogenica. The sequence goes on along the minus strand of NZ_AP018050.1, from coordinate 268,479 downwards.
TTATCACTTATCACCTATCCTTATCACCAAAACATATTTTACAATGGAGAGTTTGATCCTGGCTCAGGATGAACGCTAGCTACAGGCTTAACACATGCAAGTCGAGGGGAAACGGCATTGAGTGCTTGCACTCTTTGGACGTCGACCGGCGCACGGGTGAGTAACGCGTATCCAACCTTCCCATTACTGTGGGATAACCTGCCGAAAGGCAGACTAATACCGCATAGTCTTCGTTGATGGCATCAGATATGAAGTAAAGATTTATCGGTAATGGATGGGGATGCGTCTGATTAGCTTGTTGGCGGGGTAATGGCCCACCAAGGCGACGATCAGTAGGGGTTCTGAGAGGAAGGTCCCCCACATTGGAACTGAGACACGGTCCAAACTCCTACGGGAGGCAGCAGTGAGGAATATTGGTCAATGGACGGAAGTCTGAACCAGCCAAGTAGCGTGCAGGATGACGGCCCTATGGGTTGTAAACTGCTTTTGTATGGGGATAAAGTTAGGGACGTGTCCCTATTTGCAGGTACCATACGAATAAGGACCGGCTAATTCCGTGCCAGCAGCCGCGGTAATACGGAAGGTCCAGGCGTTATCCGGATTTATTGGGTTTAAAGGGAGCGTAGGCTGGAGATTAAGTGTGTTGTGAAATGTAGACGCTCAACGTCTGAATTGCAGCGCATACTGGTTTCCTTGAGTACGCACAACGTTGGCGGAATTCGTCGTGTAGCGGTGAAATGCTTAGATATGACGAAGAACTCCGATTGCGAAGGCAGCTGACGGGAGCGCAACTGACGCTTAAGCTCGAAGGTGCGGGTATCGAACAGGATTAGATACCCTGGTAGTCCGCACAGTAAACGATGGATGCCCGCTGTTGGTACCTGGTATCAGCGGCTAAGCGAAAGCATTAAGCATCCCACCTGGGGAGTACGCCGGCAACGGTGAAACTCAAAGGAATTGACGGGGGCCCGCACAAGCGGAGGAACATGTGGTTTAATTCGATGATACGCGAGGAACCTTACCCGGGCTTGAATTGCAGAGGAAGGATTTAGAGATAATGACGCCCTTCGGGGCCTCTGTGAAGGTGCTGCATGGTTGTCGTCAGCTCGTGCCGTGAGGTGTCGGCTTAAGTGCCATAACGAGCGCAACCCCTCTCTTCAGTTGCCATCAGGTGATGCTGGGCACTCTGGAGACACTGCCACCGTAAGGTGTGAGGAAGGTGGGGATGACGTCAAATCAGCACGGCCCTTACGTCCGGGGCTACACACGTGTTACAATGGCCGGTACAGAGGGATGGTGTAATGCAAATTGCATCAAATCTTGAAAGCCGGTCCCAGTTCGGACTGGGGTCTGCAACCCGACCCCACGAAGCTGGATTCGCTAGTAATCGCGCATCAGCCATGGCGCGGTGAATACGTTCCCGGGCCTTGTACACACCGCCCGTCAAGCCATGAAAGCCGGGGGTGCCTGAAGTCCGTGACCGCAAGGATCGGCCTAGGGCAAAACTGGTGATTGGGGCTAAGTCGTAACAAGGTAGCCGTACCGGAAGGTGCGGCTGGAACACCTCCTTTCTGGAGAGAATGCTTATTAGTTATTGAGTTGATACGTATTTAATTATATAAGTTGACAATTTAACGGTACTCAAGATGATATAAAGAACCTTTGGTTCGTTTTTCTTCTTGTACTCACTGATACTGTTTTAGAATAAGAGAAAGGAAGTCTGGCAGTAAAAGCCGCAGTGCTTTCTTCCAACTCAGTCCTATAGCTCAGTTGGTTAGAGCGCCACACTGATAATGTGGAGGTCGGCAGTTCAAGTCTGCCTGGGACTACACATCGGCGTAAGCCAATGTGTGATGGACTTAACTTCTTCTCTATCCCTTGGGGGATTAGCTCAGTTGGCTAGAGCACCTGCTTTGCAAGCAGGGGGTCAACGGTTCGAATCCGTTATTCTCCACTTCGCTGTATTTTACAGCATAAGATCTTTGACATATTGACACAAGCAAGACTGTAATGTAGAACTATTCTTTCTATAATGGGAAGAATTAGTATTCTAATTATTGAAGAAACAACTTCAAATTCTTTAGAATCACACAACAGCTGAAAGTATGAGCTACATTCTCTGTGAGTAATTACAGAGAAGGCGAAGAAAGTAAGAAAGGGCGCATGGCGGATGCCTTGGCTCACGGAGGCGATGAAGGACGTGATAAGCTGCGATAAGCCTTGGGTAGGTGCAAATAACCTTTGATCCAAGGATTTCCGAATGGGACAACCCAGCAGGTTGAAGACCTGTTATCACTACATGTCTGTAGTGAGGCGAACGAAGGGAACTGAAACATCTTAGTACCTTTAGGAAGAGAAAATAAATAATGATTCCCCTAGTAGTGGCGAGCGAACGGGGAAGAGCCCAAACCTGCTTTGTGGCAACGCTTAGCAGGGGTTGTAGGACCACGTTGTCGTACTTAGATTGTGAGAAGAATGTTCTGGAAAGATCAATCATAGAGGGTGATAATCCCGTATTCGAAGCATGACGAGACGTAGTGGTATCCTGAGTAACGCGGAACACGTGTAATTCTGCGCGAATCAGCCGGGACCATCCGGTAAGGCTAAATACTCCCGTGAGACCGATAGTGAACGAGTACTGTGAAGGAAAGGTGAAAAGCACTCCGATGAGGAGAGTGAAATAGTTCCTGAAACCATGCGCCTACAAGCGGTCGGAGCCGCGTAAGCGGTGACGGCGTGCCTTTTGCATAATGAACCTACGAGTTACCATGTCTGGCAAGGATAAGCGTCATGAGACGCGCATCCGCAGTGAAAGCGAGCCTGAATAGGGCGTCAAGTCAGATGGGGTAGACGCGAAACCAAGTGATCTACACTTGCCCAGGTTGAAGTTCGGGTAACACCGAATGGAGGACCGCACGGATAAGCGTTGAAAAGCTTCCCGATGAGGTGAGTGTAGGAGTGAAAGGCCAATCAAACTTGGAGATAGCTCGTACTCCCCGAAAGGCATTTAGGTGCCGCGTGCGACGATCTCCATAAGAGGTAGAGCGACCGATAGGTCAAGAGGGCTTCACCGCCTATCGAGACCTGACGAACTCCGAATGCTTATGGACTGCAGTCGTGCAGTAAGGGGGCGGGTGCTAAGGTCCGTCCCCGAGAGGAGAAGAATCCAGACCGCCGTCTAAGGTCCCGAAATTCTGTCTAAGTTAGTCTAACGAAGTCTGGTCCCCGTGACAGCTAGGATGTTGGCTTGGAAGCAGCCATTCATTCAAAGAGTGCGTAACAGCTCACTAGTCGAGGGTCCGGGCATGGATAATAATCGGGTATAAGTCAGATACCGAAGGCGCGGGATAGTAATGTATATTAAAAGTATCGGTAGGGGAGCATTCCATTAGCGTTGAATGGTGCAGGTAACTAATCCTGGAGCTTATGGAAAAGCAAATGTAGGTATAAGTAACGATAAAAAGGGTGAGATTCCCTTTCGCCGAAAGACCGAGGTTTCCCGGGCGATGCCAATCAGCCCGGGGTTAGTCGGGTCCTAAGTCTCAGCCGAATGGCGATGGCGATGGCAGATGCGGTTAATATTCCGCAACTCGCATATACAGTGATGTGGAGACGGAGCAGTGACACTGCCGCGCCCTGACGGAATAGGGCGTTTAAGTGCGTAGGCTATGAGGAAGGCAGGCAAATCCACCTTCCGAGCTGAACCATGAAAGTACAGGTAATCCTTCGGGATAACTTGAGTGCAGGTAATCATACTTCCGAGAAAATCCGCTAAACTTAATGTATATGCGACCCGTACCGCAAACGGACACACGTGGTCGGGTAGAATATACTAAGGCGTTGAGAGATTCATGGTTAAGGAACTAGGCAAATTGACCCCGTAACTTCGGGATAAGGGGTCCTCATAGCAATATGAGGCGCAGAGAATCGGTCCAGGCAACTGTTTAACAAAAACACAGGGCTGTGCAAACTCGAAAGATGATGTATACAGCCTGACACCTGCCCGGTGCCGGAAGGTTAAGAGGAGATGTCACCAGCAATGGGAAGCATTGAATTGAAGCCCCGGTAAACGGCGGCCGTAACTATAACGGTCCTAAGGTAGCGAAATTCCTTGTCGGGTAAGTTCCGACCTGCACGAATGGTGTAATGATCTGGACGCTGTCTCAACCATGAGCTCAGTGAAATTGTAGTATCGGTGAAGATGCCGATTACCCGCGATGGGACGAAAAGACCCCGTGAACCTTTACTACAGCTTAGCATTGACCTTGGTCATCCGATGTGTAGGATAGGCCGGAGGCTTTGAAGCGGGTGCGCCAGCATTCGTGGAGCCATCCTTGAAATACGGCCCTTTGGCTGTCTGAGGTCTAACGCGCTGTTTGCGCGGACACTGCTTGGTGGGTAGTTTGACTGGGGTGGTCGCCTCCAAAAGCGTAACGGAGGCTTCCAAAGGTGCCCTCGGGCCGATTGGTAACCGGCCTTATAGAGTGCAATGGCATAAGGGCGCTTGACTGGGAGGCAGACATGCCGAGCAGGCAGGAAACTGGGGCATAGTGATCCGGCGGACGTGTATGGAAACTCCGTCGCTCAAAGGATAAAAGGTACTCCGGGGATAACAGGCTGATCCCCCCCAAGAGCTCATATCGACGGGGTGGTTTGGCACCTCGATGTCGGCTCGTCACATCCTGGGGCTGGAGAAGGTCCCAAGGGTTGGGCTGTTCGCCCATTAAAGTGGCACGCGAGCTGGGTTCAGAACGTCGTGAGACAGTTCGGTCTCTATCTATCGTGGGCGTTGGAGTTTTGAGTGGTGCTGACACTAGTACGAGAGGACCGTGTTGGACAGACCTCCGGTTTACCAGTTGTGCCGCCAGGTGCACCGCTGGGTATCTGAGTCTGGATTGGATAAGCGCTGAAAGCATCTAAGTGCGAAGCCAGCCGCAAGATGAGAACTCCTCATAAGGGTCGTCATAGACGATGACGTTGATAGGGTGTAGGTGTAAAGACGGTGACGTCAAAGCCGAGCACTACTAATTGCCCGAAACTTTCTTCGGGTCTCCCGCCTCCAAAGTTTGGAGTGCGGGGACCAGTGACTCAGACTTTGAGCTGTGTATTCTTCTTAAAGTAAGAAGATAGGTTCTATATATGTTTTGCTTGTGGAAATACGTCACCTTATATGGCTGACAAGTCAGTAGACGAGTTGACAAGATAACGAGTAAACAAGTTATTAGTTCTATGGACAATGTTTAACAACGGATCTACTGATAAGAAGACAGAAAGAAGACAAGGATAAAGACAAATAACTAGTCAACTTATCAACTGTGAACTAGTCAACCGAAAGAAATATCAGGTGGTTATTGCGGCGGGGTCCCACCTCTTCCCATTCCGAACAGAGAAGTTAAGCCCGCCTGCGCCGATGGTACTGCAATGCAATGCGGGAGAGTAGGTGGCCGCCTCCTTTTACAAGAGCTCTGAAGAGAAATCTTCGGGGCTCTTTTTTTTGTTGTTGGGTGATGGGGATGGATGATGGTTGTTGAATGTTAGGTGTTGATGATGTGTTGATAGGGGGAAGATATTGTATTGGGCTAATTGGGCTAATTAGGCTAATTGTATTGGGCTAATATAAGGCTAATAAGTCTAATAGGGCTAATACTTTTGTTTATTATCGCTGTTGTGCGTAATAGTGCTAATACTTTAGTTTATTACGGCAACTGGGCCTAATAGTGTTATTGCTTTAATCTAATAAGTTTGTTGTTGGGTGTTGGGCGATGGAGGTTGAATATTAAGTGTTAAGTATTGATGATGTGTTGATAGGGGGAAGATGTTGTATTGAGCTAATAAGTCTAATAAGTCTAATAGGGCTAATATTTTTGTTTATTATGGCTGTTGGGCCTAATAGGGCTAATGCTTTTGTTATTACGGCTGATGAGTTTAATAAGCCTAATTACTTATTGGTTGAGATTAATGGGTTAGATAGGGCTAATCTTGTTATTAGTGGATAGAAGCTTGTCCGAATCTTTTAAGTAGCTTAAATCGGATTTGGGGTGATGTTTTGATGGTTTATTTTATTGGTATGCAAATTTGAGTATTTATATAGAGTCTCATAGGAGAATAAAAGAGCACATTAAGTAAGCTGTAATGGCAATACTTAATGTGCTCTTTTGTTTTCTATAATGTAGTTCTTCTACACTATGTTCCAAGTGAGAATCATTTGGGCTGGAGTTTTCGATTCTACATCATGCTCAATGTTGTCAGGAAGGTTACAGAAGAAGTCGATGCCTGTTTTCTCTTCGAGTTCTTTGATACTGATAATATATGGTTTGAGTGATGTTCCATTGTTGTTTTCGTGTTTGAACCAGAAACCGATAGCTTTGTATTGCCAATCTCCTTGTCCTCTCACTTTGTATTTCATCAGTGCTGCAGAGAAGAAATAAGATGGAACAATAAACTTACTTTTAATGTAGGTGAACTGATCTTGTTTGTCAATTGTACCGCCACGACAGATGAATAATGTATCTTTAGAGCCACTTGTATAGGTGATGTATGTTCTCATTTTTCTCTCCATCAGTTCCCAGATACCAGCGTTGAAGCCGTGCACTTGTGGCTGCATATTACTGAGGTAGAAAGTTTGATCGTTAGATTCTCTGGTGTTCACTCTATCCTGCGAAGGACAGAGGTGTCCGTGGTCGTAGCCAGAACCGCGATAAGGATCGTATGAAAAGAAAGCGTTTGAAGGCCATAGTGGGTCCATAGGATAGAGGTCAGCACTCTGTTGACTTTTTCTCTTTACAGTTTGTTGAGCATTGCTTGCGTAAATCTGATAGCATGTCCAACGGTTAGACATTTTTTCTATGTCCCATTCAACGCTATAATTAATCTCACCACTGCTTAGTTTATGAGTAAGGACAGTACTGTGCCCACCCTTTAGCTTTGGAAACTCCAAGCGGTGCGTTGCTGTACGCAAATCTTTGAGATTTGAGTTTGTGTTATTGGTTATAGTTTCTGCAATTCCTGAATTATTAGAATTATCATCGTCCTTACTACACGATGTGATTGTGCTAACTGTAAGGAGTGTAAACGCCCATACAGCTGTGTATCGTATTATCTTATTCATTCTTTTTCTTTGGATGGCTGACTGTGAAGTTTTAGTTAATTTGAAACAGACGGATTATGCGTAGACATCTAATGTCTGTTCTCCATGTTATCCCCAATCTTAAGCTTTCTATGAAGCTTTCAATTATAGGTTATCCTCTGTTATCTATTTCTTAAATACAATCTGTAGACAGAACAACATTTGTTTCTGTTCTGTTGAATGCAAAAGTGCGAGCAAACGTATATGCAACTACGTTTGTTCGCACTTTGTATGTAATAATGTCGAGGGGTATTATCGATTACTTCTTCAACTTACCGTAACGGCTCATGAAGCGGTCAACGCGACCTGCTGTATCGACAAGCTTACTCTTACCAGTGTAGAATGGGTGAGAGGTGCTTGAGATTTCGACTTTTACCACTGGGTAAGTTTCGCCTTCAAATTCTACAGTCTCTGAACTCTTACATGTAGACTTTGTAAGGAACATATCGCCGTTGGACATATCCTTAAATACGACGGGGCGATAGTTTTCTGGATGAATACCTTGTTTCATTTTATTGTTATCTAATTGTTAATAATATACTTGCTGTAGTCTTTCCTTTAACTAAAAAGGATACAGACACTTTTCAGGGTGCAAAATTACGAATAATTCTGTAGGTAGCCAAATATTTTAAGTTGTTTTTTAGGCTCATTCGTCATTTCGATTGATACCGCAGAGTCAACCAGCAAGTGCAAAATTACAAAACGTGTTTAAAGAACTCGCACTTTGGATTAGAAAAGTTTAATTTTTCTCTTGGTCTTTCGTTCAATTTCTTTTGTATGGACATAATTCTCTTGTCCGTATATTTATCAAACGAATCCTTTTTAGGTATATACTGCCTGATTAATTTGTTTGTATTCTCAACAGTTCCCTTTTGCCATGAACAATATGGGTCAGCGAAGTACACGGGCACTCCTAAGTATTTTGTGATGTCCTTATGTGCTGCAAATTCAGGTCCGTTATCTGTTGTAATTGTCTTCAGGCTGTCTTTGTATGGCAGCAGTAGTTTCCTAACCACCTTTACCAGAGGCTTTGACATTTTTCCAAATGGCAGTTTCTGCATAAACAACATATTGGTGGATTTCTCCACTATTGTGAGTATGGCGTGCTGGGCAGGATCGACGATCAAGTCCATCTCAAAATCTCCGAATCTCTTCCCGTCAACTTCCTTACTTCTTTCATGGATACTCACCCTGTCCTTTATTGGAAGATGTCCGCCTTGGGGACGATGCCTGTATTTCATCTTATGCCTTGTGTGCTCTGCAAGCTTCCCTGTTGTGTCATTGTGGATAATGTTATAGATGGACTGGTGGGAGACCTCTATACTCTCATTTATGCGCAGATACCCTGATATTTGTCTTGGAGACCACTGGTCGTTGATAATATATTCTTTAATTCTCCAAACTAATTCGTCGGAGAGTTTGGCGTTAGTTACCGTGCTCTTTCTGCGCTGCATAGCCATATCATGCGCCTTCGTCCAGATATACTTTCCCGAAGGCGTACTGTTGCGTTTGATTTCACGTGAGAGTGTTGACTGACTAATACCGACGATCTCGGCAATTTCTTTTCTCGCTGTTTTCTTTTGGAGTAAGGCAAAAATTTGCGACCTTTGCTCCGAGATTAATTGATGATACATTTGCAATACAAAGTTAGTTAATCTTTGGGAGACTTCGGTCTCCTTTTTTATTTGTATTGCTGGTTGTTTCTTTTTCCTCTCCGAGAGATGCAGACAACCTCTCGCTACGCGTCGAGAACGTCTGCATCTCTCGGAGAGGGACACTCTTTTATTGCACTTCGTTTTGGAACTTGCATACAACTAAAAATATTTATGGCATAAATTTTTACCCTCTTTATGTTGTCATAAGCCTCCGCACCATTGGTGTTTACCATTCGCACCATTGGTGCGGGGCCTCCGCACGTAGATAAGATAAGGGAATTTACTTAACTTCTACGTCCTTGATTTCCCATGTACCCGCCTTAGTAGCAGTGCTGGTGTAGAGGAAGCCAATGTAAACCGTTGCGTTACCAGCGTAAGCAGAGAGGTTGCATGTAGCATCGATGAAATTCCAGTCAGCACCTGTAGGATAAGCTGAAACTGCAACGTCATGCCATGTTGTACCATCTGTAGACACCTGTACCTTAAACTCGTTAGCTGCATTCGCAAAGAACTTAGCTGCATGCTTGAAAGAAAGGGTTGCAGAAGTCTTACCTGCGAGACTGAAAGCAGGAGATGTAAGACGGCTCTCAGTAGCATAGTTGTTAGGCTTCTTAAACGCAGACGCCTTCATATACTTGTTAGTAGCATCATGCTTCCATACAAAGGTAAGGTCAGAAGGGAGCGTGATATTGTTGATAGTGAAGTTATCCATACCAGCCTCGAACTTAGCAGTAAGACCAGTAGCAGTAGGCTGAGTAGTTGCAGAGTTGCTGATAGAGATAATCTTGTTATCCTTATCAATCTCCATGATTACTGTGCCCTGCTTGTTTGTGAACGCCTTCAGATTACCCTTCACAACCACAGTCTGGCCAGCCTGAAGATCAGTCTTTGCAGCGAAGTCAGTACCATTGAGGCCCTTACCAGAGAATACTTGGAGTGTCTTGTCTGTACCATTATCAGAGATATAGTAAGTGATGCTCTTATACTTCTCATTATAAGAAACCACCTCAGAGATGATACCCTTTACGTATGCCTCTCCCGTAGCAGTCTGGTTAGCCTGAATCTTCTGTACAGCTTCCGCAACAGTCCATGCAGTAGCCTCAGTGTTCAAGTCAGCTGTTGGTGTTGGCTGAGCAGCCTTATTACCATTGAGTGAGTAGATATAGTTGCCCTGAGTGAACTCCTTAGTACCCTTGAAGTTTACAAGTTTACCATATACAACAACCTTATCGCCAGCGTTAAGTTTATCATTCGCAGTGAACTTTTTGTTACCAAGCGCATAGCCACGATATACAGTCAACTGTCCGTTAGTTGTTCCGTCGTCAGAGATAAGATAAGTAGCATTACCATAGTTGGCAGCATCAATCTCCTTAACGCTAACGATAGTACCAGAAACATATACCTCCTTATCAAGGTTCTGACTAGCATCAATGTACTTCAACGCTGCAGCAACATTGAATGGGTCAGCCTCTGTACCAGTTCCCGTAGCAGGAGTGGTAGGAGTGTTAGTGTTGGTATTGGTGTTCTCTTCAAAAGTAACACTGTATGGAGCTGGAACATCCTCACAGCTTGTGAAGACAGTTGTTGTCATCGCCAGCGCCATCATTGAATAAATAATCTTTTTCATATTCTGTATAGTTATTTGTCTTGTTAATTAATTGAGATAATCTTGCTATTACGTCCAACCTGTGGAGTTGAAGTTGTCTCGTAGAAATCCAAGGTGCCAAGGATAAGAACCTTCTTTCCTACACTAATTTGTGAAGGGTCAGTGAACTTATCACCATTCAAGTACAAGCCACGGAATACCTGCAATTGGTCAGTTGTTGTACCATCGTTAGAGAGGTAGTAACGAGCATTACCATACTGAGTTGAAACCTCATCAATCTGTGAGATTGTACCCTTGATATAGTAGGTAGTCGCGTCCTTCTTGTTCAACTTAGCGTATGCCAAAGCACGTGTGATATCCAATGGGTTAGCCTGTGTGCCATCACCCTTACCAGGGAGACCCTTGAATGGATCAACCTTCTCAGCAGGTTTGATGTCATCAAGAGAACGGATGATAATCTCCCACTGGTTGTTGAAACGTTTGAAGATACCAACGATGTCAACCTTACCAGTCGGAACCTTACTATTAGCGAATTTAGCAAAGTTACTGTTGTACACAATAACCTTCTTGCCATCCTGCTCGTTCAAAGTCCAACTAACGCTACCCGCACCACCATTAGCATCTGCGAAGGTATCAGTAACCTTGCTGCTATTGCTGCTCTTGAAGCTTACGTTACGAATAATACCCAGCTTACCGCCATCAGTATCGAGGTCCCAAGTTGTTGCGTTAGTACCAGAAGCAAACTCAGTAGGTTCAACCTTGTTGCCTGTAGAAAGAATCTTATAGTGCTGATCCCAAACAGCACGGCTGATACGACCAATAGTAGTTGCGCCAGCAGCATTCACAGAAGTAACACCAATCTGTGCCTGCTTACCATAGTTGCCAACGTAAAGGTCCTTCAGACTTACCAAGACTTCTGTACCGATAGGCAAAGGACCATGCTGTCCACCCTGTGCAACACTAACGATAATAGCCCCTGTTGCGTCTTGTAAAGCTATCTCCTGATAGATGTTACCAGCAACGTCAGAACTTGTAACGATAGCCTTTATCTTGATATCGTCTGTAACCTTAGCATAGCTGACGCCATCACGGTAGTCAGTAGCGATATAGTTAGCAAACTTACTCTTCAGTTGAGCAATAGAAATGACATTTGTTTCGGTCAGTTCATTGTTGCCGTATGGCGCAGCACCTGTTTCAGCTGGCTCTGCGTAACTATCACCCATACAAGATGCAAAGAGTGCGCAGACAGCTGCCATCATTAAATATTTCAGTTTCTTCATAATCGTTTCCTGTATTTAGTTTTAGAATTTGTAAGCTACATTCAACATACCATTGATACCATTCACGTAATACTTCTTAGGATTGCGATAGAAGTCGTAAGCACGAGTTGTAGCAGCTCCAGTCGTCTTGTTGACGGTGTAGTTGCTGCGGCCCTGCTCATAACCACCACTTACAATCTTCTGATTGTTCAGTAAGTTGGTAATCATCAAGTTGATTGACAAACTTCCATGGCGGAGGTAAAGGCTCTTACCGATAGATGCATCGAGCATAAAGCCACCATGTCCCTCAGTCTGTGCGTAAGGAGTATAGTTGCCATTAGCATCCATGCCGCCAAGCGCAGTACCCATTGTGCGGAGTGTGTTGCCATAACGGAGGCTTGGTGCGTAAGAGAGGTAGATACGATCATAGTAGTTACCGCTCAAATCGATGAACCAACCACCCTTGTGATAACTGAGGATTGCACTGTAAACACTCAGCGGAGTGCTTGCCTCGTGCATATTCTTATTGTAAACAATATCCTTGTTATAAGTGCTCTTTGTAGAGTTCAAGTAGATAACATCAGCATTGTTAGCATTCTTAGCCTCGCTCCAAGTACCAAGAGCCTTGAAGTTAAGGAAGCTTGTGAGTTTGAAATCAAGTCCCAACTCAATGCCGTAGTAATTCTTCTTCATGTTAGTCATGCTAACGTATGTGAAAGAGTTAGCATCATCAAAGTAGAAGTTCTGCCACTCTGTGACGTTTGTCATGTGGTTGTAGTAGCCACTGAGATTAGCACGGAGCCAACTGCCAGAGTACTGATAGCTAAGTTCGCTTGAGAAGATACGTTCATTGTGGAGGTTGAGAACGAAGTCGTTGTTCATCTCAGGTGCTGAGAAAGCAGTGTTTGCACTTGGTGCGCGATGCTCATACCCCAAACCGAGAGAGAGTGCATTGCCCCCACCAAGCGTAACGGTAGCATTAGACTTCACACCACCTGTGAGGAAGTTTGCATCTTTGCCTTTACCAGCAGAGTTGTCTGCAAACATACCATTGCGCATGTGACCTACACGATACATGTTGTCATAACCAACTTTACCAGCTACCATATAGTAGAGTTTGCCAATAGTTTGCGCATAGTTAGCCCAAAGCTTAGCACGGCGTACGTTGATATTATAGTCATAACCAAATCTATCGCCCTCATAGACAAGCTTACCTAAGCCCTGAGTTCCCATAGTATTAAGGTCATACTGAACACGTGGGTCAGCTGCAGCGTAGGTTCCGAGGGCATAAGTATTGATATTATGGAAGCTCTTTGCACCCAAGAGATCCTCCATTGTCTGGTAATGACGAGCTAAAGTCTGACCGAGTGAAAGGCCAACATTGAGCACTTTGTTCTTACCAAAACGGTTTGTAAGTGTAGAAGAAAGTGCGGTTGTCATAGCATCATTGTGCTTAGCCTGCACGTAGTAAAGTGCATCCTCACCGTTGGCTGCAGCCTGGCGGTTAGCATAGTAAAGTCGATCCCACTGAATCTGGCGGTTCTCTTTGTTGCCCCACCAGTTGACAGCTGTCTGCCAATCAGAGAAGGTCTGTGCTGTGCGGTAGCGTGCATTGCTCTGATCCCACACGTCATAGTAGCTACTTGGAAGGTTCTTCCAGTAGTCAGGCTGTGGGTTCTCGCTGTTGTTATAGTTCAGCTTTGTGCTCTTATACATAGAATACTGAGCAAAAAGACTTGTTGTCAACTTCATCTTCTTGTTGATGTCCCAATCCCAAGAGAGGATGGCAGAAGGTGCGAAGTCGTTAACAACGCGGCTATTGCGCTTGTGACCATTCTGATACCCCCAATAAGGGTTGTACTGATAGTCATTAGCAAGCCAGTAAGCCTCGTCAGTACTTGCGCCCTGTGTAGAACGCTCAGTTGGATTGCCCCATGTAGACAAAGATAAAGAATGCCCATTGTTCCACTTCTTCTGAACACCGAAGTAGTAAGACAATGAGTTATAGAAAGTACCTTCAACGTAACCACGGTTAGCCCAACGATAAGCAACGCTGGCAGCAATAGCCCAGCCCTTAGCGTTGAATCCACTCGCATAGTTGTACATACCACGGAGGGTATAGTTGCGGTTAGCAGCAGAAAGCGTGAGACGATGACCGCCAGCCATTGAACCAGCACGGAAATCATAGTTGTTACTTCCAGCCAAGGCCGTCATTGAGAAGTTGTTGTTCTCAAAAGGAAGTGCATAGTCAACGTTACGTGTCTGCTGATTGATACCACCTACCATAGAATAACGGAACTGTCCACTTTCCATGTCGTTCATAGGTGTACCATTGATATAAACGTCGTTATATTTCTGGTTCAGAGCACGGTAACGGAAACGCATGGGCGAATACAAGAAACCCACTTGTGAAGCATAGACGTTACTGTTTGAGTTGAGAATCGTTACATTTTCGTTCATGTCATTGTTCTCACCTAACTGCGCTTCAGTGAAGGTGAACGCCGATTCATCCATAGCGTTGGCCGTCTGCACCTGCTGGTTCGTCTTTGTGTCGGTGTTTTGTGCGACTACCATAGACGAACTACATAGTGCTAAAACGGCAAGTTTCAGCTTTTTCTGCATAGTTGATTACATTAAATAGGTGTTATACTATAGACTGCAAAGTAACGAAATTAATTTGGAAATAGAAAGTCTTTTTGATGAATTTTTCGAGAATTATGCGTAAATGTCGGATTAATTACCGATATTTGCAAACTAAATGTGACTGTGTTTCTGGATTCAGTTTTAGGCATTGTGTGTCTATATTTAATAGACAAGTGATGCCTGTTTATACTCTTGCTTTTGTATTGTTGCTGATTTCCAGAATAATAGATGTCTTCGTTTAGATGCTCAGATAAAAAACAACAACATAAAAAATAATGAGAAAGTTACTATTAGTTCTTTTCTGTACCGTGCTTTTCGGTACGTCAGTATCTGCCCAGAAGAAGTTTTCTGTTTACGCTATAGGCTTCTATAATGTGGAGAACTTGTTTGATACAACACATGATGAAGGAAAAAATGACCACGATTTCACACCGACTGGTAGTTATCAGTGGAACGAGATGAAGTATAGTCATAAGTTGCACAATATGGCAACGGTGTTGGCAGAAATGGGTACAGATGTCCTTCCAAATGTTGGTTGTGCGGTTATTGGCTTGGCTGAGGTTGAGAACGACCACGCAATGCGTGACCTTACAGCGCAGCCAGAGTTGGCAGCACGTGGCTATAAGTATGTTCACATTGAAGGTCCAGACCGTCGTGGCATTGACTGTGCTTTGATTTATAATCCAAAGCTCTTTACGGTAAGAGATACAAAGTTAGTGCCTTATGTTTATGATCTTCCTAAAGATAGTACTCATGCGACGCGTGGCTTTCTAACAGTAAGCGGTACATTGGCAGGTGAACACGTGACTATTGTTGTATGCCATTTGCCAAGTCGTGGTGCTGGTTCTTACTATCGTGAGTTAGGTGGTAAGCAGGTAAAGGCATTGAAGGACTCACTTCTTCGTGACGATCCAAAGGTGAAGGTGCTTGTGATGGGTGACATGAATGATGATCCAACCAATAAGAGTATGTATGAGTGTCTGTCTGCAAAGGGCGAAATCAATGAGGTTGGAGCAGATGATATGTACAATCCTTGGTATAATGTCCTTGTAAAGGAGGGAACAGGAACCTTGCAGTATCAGGGTAAGTGGAATCTCTTCGATCAGATTATTATGACTCCAAACTTATTGAATAAGGATGGTAAAAAAGACTTCTCAGAGTTGAAGTTCTGGAAGAATCAAATCTTCCGTCGCGATTATCTCTTCCAGGAGTCAGGTAAGTATAAGGGTAATACTAAGCGTACTACTGCTGGTGGTGTGTGGCTTGATGGTTATTCAGACCACTTACCAGTTGTAACTTACTTTGCTAAGCAGCAATAAAGATTATTAGGCTTATTAGGCTTATTAGCCCAATAAGCCCAATTTGATAATAAAACAATGGAAATAGAAACTCATCCTTTTGAACCATGGCTCCCATCGAATGCCAAGCTATTGCTGTTAGGAACTTTTCCACCAGCTCCTAAGCGATGGTGTATGGAGTGGTATTATCCTAATTACACGAATGATATGTGGCGCATCTTCGGTCATATCTTCTTCGGTGATAAGTTCTATTTTGTAGATGAGGAAAAGAAGACCTATAAACTCGATTTGCTCAAGCCTTTTTTGAAAGAGAAGGGAATAGCTATCTTCGATACTGCCTTGCGTATCTATCGTACAACAGGTACGGCGTCTGATAAAGACTTAGAAATCATTGAGCGTGCTGACCTTGATGGTATGCTTCGTTCATTACCAGAATGTAAGGCAGTGTTAGCTGCAGGTCAGTTAGCAACAAAGGTCTTTACAGAACATTATGGTATTGATGCACGTAAGATGAAGATGGGTGATTACAAAGAGTTTTGCTTTGAGAATCGCACACTACGCCTTTACCGTGAGCCAAGTAGTAGTCGTGCTTATCCGATGAAAGTCGAGAAGAAGGCTGAGTATTACGAAAGGATGTTTAGGGATTTAGGGATATTAGGCTAATTAGGCTAATAAGCCTAATTGGGCAAATAAGCCCAATAATAAGAATAATAAAAATCAACTAAGATGAAGGATAAAGTAACAATCATAGGAATAGCTGGTGGTACCGGTTCGGGAAAGACCACCGTAGTGAAGAAAATCGTAGAGAGTCTTCCTCCTCATTATGTGGCTGTTGTGCCATTGGATTCTTATTATAATGACACAACAGGGCTTACCGATGAAGAGCGCAAGGCAATCAACTTTGATCATCCAGATGCCTTCGATTGGAAACTGTTGATTAAGCAGGTGAATGAATTGCGTGAGGGAAATGCTGTTGAACAGCCAACTTATAGTTATATTCTCAGCAATCGCTTGCCAGAGACCATTCACGTAGAACCAAAGCCTGTAATTATCGTTGAGGGTATTATGGCATTGAGCAATAGACGTCTACGTGAGATGATGGATCTCAAAATCTTTGTTGACTGTGATTCTGATGAGCGCCTTATCCGCAATATCCAGCGTGATACGATAGACCGTGGTCGTACTGTATCAATGGTTGTAGACCGCTATTTGGAAGTGTTGAAACCAATGCACGAGCAGTTTATTGAGCCAACCAAGCGTTATGCAAATGTGATTATCCCACAGGGAGGCGATAATGTAAAGGGTATTAATATCCTCTGTAAGTATATTGAAGGCTTAATACCAAAGGATTAAGGATAAGTAAAGACAGGTGATTGCCTGTCTTTTTTATTGAGGATATTAGGCTAATTGGCCCAATTAGGCTAATAAGCCTAATAATAAAAAAGCGACAGCATCAAAGGTAAACCTGGAAAGATGATGGTTGATCAAAATTATCATGTTTTCATAACCGAATAATAGAATGAAAAAAGTCACATTAAATGTTCCGAATTATTCCCCTGATACCGGAGTGGCACTCAATTGGGAAGGTAATTTCACAATTAAGGTCTCCGATATAAATGGGAGCGTCTCAATTGAGGCTAATACCGAGGGATTAGTTTCTTTAGCAAATCACTTGCTAAATTTATCCCAATCATCGGTTCCTATAGGAACTCATCTTCATCTTGATGAGTACAACTCTCTTGAAGAAGGATCTTTAGATTTAATAATCGAAAAGATTTGATTCCATAAGTCTGTTTATGGGTCTGACAATACAATCCATAAACAGATTTATTGTTAAATCAAAATCTGTTTACCTTTCCTATACTTATACTATATATAGAATCTATCCCTTAATGCTGTTGCTTTTATATTGGAATCTTTTGTTTTATCTAATTCTATCTGCTGCTCTTACCAAGGCTTCATCAGCAAGGATAGAGTGGCGTGCAAGCCACAAGAGGATGAAAGCTACGAGTGGAAGACAGGCTGCAAACTCAATGTGGAAATTGAAACCAGTCATCAACACTTGGCTAAACACACCATAAACCACGTACCAACCAATAATCATCAGCATGGAGAAAGCACAGAAACGAGCCTGACGCTTGCGGTTATGGTAGTCGAAGATGGCGAAGAGGTTAATTGGGCAGGTTGTTAAGAGAATAGCAAACAATGCCCATACATTAAAGTCCTTACCACCATTTGCATCGCTTATCCAGAGATTCATTAACATACTCTCCGCACCCATACCCTTTGGTTCAAAGCTACCTACAGGCAGACAAAGACACGCAATGGTAGTAAGCAATGCAAGAAACAAGAATACAGTTTGTTTTCTCTGTATCATAGTTTAATCTTCTTCCTCGTTCAGAGCATCCTTAGAAGGATCGCGCCAGTAAACGTCGCCATCCAAGAACTCCTGAGTAGCTAACAAAGTTGGCTTTGGCAGTTTCTCGTAATAACGGCTAATTTCAATCTGCTCACGGTTCTCGAATACCTCGTCAAGAGAATCGTTATAAGAAGCAAACTCAGCAAGTTTCTTACTCAAGTCCTGCTTAATTTCAACCGAGATTTGGTTTGCTCTCTTTGCTATGATAGCAACACTCTCATAGATGTTACCAGTATCTTTCCAAAGTTCCTGAACATCTCGGGTTACCGTATTTGACGGTGCTTTTGACTTCTTGTAATCCATTCTAATTGTCTATATTTTATAAGTCTGTTATTCTTTAATCTTTTGTATATTGCTTACACTTCTTGATATATTCCTCAGCTGTCTTGCGTTCCTTTGACTCTGGGTACTCGTTGATAAATCCGTAGCACTCGTCTTCAGCATCTTGGAAACGTTGTACTTTCTTTTCCTCAACACTCATTTGAGCTAATTCAAATTTGCTCTTCATAAGGAGGATTGCGAAGCTCTCGCGTAAGTCGCTATAAGGATAATCGTTCAGAGCGTTCTGTGATGTGACGATACAAGCCTCGTAGTTGTTACCACCGCTGGTGCAGTTACCAAAGTAAGAGCCGAGATTATAGTACAACTTTGCATTAAGATATTCCTTGCGGACAAGTTTATCCTGCAAAGCAAAGAGGCGTTGCTGAGCAGTTTCTTTCATCTTACCATTTGGGAAGATGTCCAAATACTCTTGGAAAGCTGCGATGGCTGCAACGGTAGGAGTCTGGTCAAGACGTGGTTCTGGTGTGCCTTCATAAAGGCTCTGTCCGATATAGAACGATGCCATTTCAGCATACTGGCCACGTGGATAAGTCTGGTAATACTTCTTGAATGTTTCTGAAGCAGCTTGATAATCTTTCAAGCCATACTCTGCCATTGCGAGCATATAGAGACATTCTTGTGCGTTATCAGTACCTTTTTCGATTGTCACAAGGTCTTGCAAAAGGGGAACGGCAAAGCCATACTTTCCCTTTGCAAAGCATTCCTTTGCAAATTCGTATTTATAATCGTTGTTAGTTGTCTTGTAGACTTGATTATATTCGTGTGCGCAACTTGTCAATAGCAAAATAGCGCAAATGCCAACGATAATTCTTTTCTTCATAATTTGACTTTGAACTGCAAAGTTACATATTATTCTATAAATACGCAAAGGAGGTCCGCTTTTTTAGCAAAAAATCACTATTAATTATATACTATCAGTGCTTTTTTGTATCTTTGCAATCAAAGATTGATTCACTTGACGTGTAGAAAATGGATTTCAAATTAACATCGAAATATAAACCGACGGGTGACCAGCCAGAGGCAATCAGAGAACTTACGGACGGACTGGAGCGTGGCGATAAGAGTCAGGTACTGTTGGGTGTGACGGGTTCGGGTAAGACGTTTACTGTTGCTAATGTAATTGCAAATGTCAATAAACCCACACTTATCTTGTCGCATAACAAGACTTTGGCAGCACAGCTTTATGAGGAGATGAAGGCTTTCTTTCCTGATAACGCCGTGGAGTATTATGTCTCTTATTATGACTATTATCAGCCAGAGGCTTACATGCCTGTGACGGATACCTATATAGAGAAAGATCTTGCGATTAATGACGAGATTGATAAGTTGCGTTTGTCGGCTGTATCTTCTTTGTTGTCAGGTCGTAAGGATGTTATTGTTGTGTCTTCCGTTTCGTGTATCTATGGTATGGGAGCGCCAATAGCCATGAAGGAAAATGTCATTTCTATCAAGAAGGGTCAAGTCATTGATCGTAATGATTTTTTAAGACGCTTGGTTGATGCGCTTTATATGCGTAATGACATCGAGTTGCAGCGTGGAAACTTCCGTGTGAAGGGCGATACGGTGGATATTGCAATGGCTTATAACGACAATGTCCTGCGCATTACGTGGTGGGATGATGAGATAGACTCGATAGAAGAGGTGGATGCTGTTGATTTCCATCGCCTTGCTACCTTCGATGCTTACGAGATTTACCCAGCCAATCTCTTTGTTACGTCAAAGGAGCAGACCGAAGGAGCCATTCGTCAGATACAAGATGACTTGGTGAAGCAGGTTGATTTCTTCACCGAGATAGGGGACAATATTAAGGCGCAACGCATCAAGGAACGTGTGGAGTATGACATTGAGATGATTAAGGAACTCGGTCATTGCTCTGGTATTGAGAACTATTCACGCTACTTCGATGGTAGAGAGGCGGGAATGCGTCCTTACTGTTTGTTAGACTTTTTCCCAGAAGATTACTTGATGGTGATTGATGAGAGCCATGTGAGTGTACCGCAGATTTCAGCGATGTATGGTGGCGACCGTGCCCGAAAGAAAAATCTTGTGGAATATGGTTTCCGACTTCCTGCAGCCTTTGACAACCGTCCGCTTCGTTTCGAGGAGTTTCATGATTTGATACATCAGATTATCTATGTTTCGGCAACCCCAGCTGACTTTGAGTTGGCTGAATCAGAAGGTGTTGTCGTTGAACAACTTATCCGTCCTACTGGTTTGCTCGACCCAGAGATAGAGGTGCGCCCATCGGAGAATCAGATTGACGACTTGATGAACGAGATTGTAATCCGTGCAGAGAAGGAAGAGCGTGTGTTAGTGACGACGTTGACCAAACGAATGGCAGAGGAGTTGACCGAGTACTTGCTGAATCACGATATCCGTACGGCTTATATCCATAGTGATGTTGCCAGCCTTGATCGTATCAAGATTATCAACGACCTCCGTGCGGGTATCTATGATGTTCTTGTGGGTGTCAATCTTTTGCGTGAGGGATTGGACTTGCCAGAGGTTTCTTTGGTTGCTATCCTCGATGCTGATAAAGAAGGTTTCCTTCGTAGTCATAGAAGTTTGACACAGACGGCAGGACGTGCGGCGCGTAACGTGAATGGAAAGGTGATTATGTATGCCGATAACATCACAGAGAGTATGCAGCGAACCATTGATGAAACGATGCGAAGACGTACGAAACAGTTGAAATACAACGAGAAAAACAATATTACACCAACTCAGATTATCAAAGCGATTAAGGGAACACTGCCAGTGGGTGGTGAGTCGAACCTTACCGCACAGACGGCTTCTATCAATCGGAATGTCGGACAGGCATACGTTGAACCAAACAATGGTGTTCTCTTTGCTGCTGACCCAATTGTTGCGAAGATGAGCAAGGCGCAGTTGGAGAAGAGTATTGCCAATACAACTATCCTTATGAAGCAGGCAGCAAAAGACCTTGACTTCCTGCAGGCAGCACAGTATCGTGATGAGATAATACGTTTGCAGAAGGAGTTGGAGGGGAAATAGGGAGACATGATTTTAATTCATAATTATGATTACTGATGTCTGAAAGGAAAGTATAGAGTTTAATATACAAAATTCAATGTAGAGATTTTTTACACGGAGAATTTCGTGAATATGGAGGTTGTGATGATATTATAAAGTTACTCTGTGCGTTGATAGTTTGGGAGTTGTTCTTACATAGGTAGCATACTTTTCCGGTATCCTTCTATGTGCTATATACTTACCGTATTTCTGGTCTCTACGTATTTTAATGATCCGCAAAAATCTGTTTGCTCTGTTCCTAAGTGAGTTTTCTTTTGTTCAATATATAAAAAAAATACCGTATGAGATGATGTTTTCGTATTTTATTGTTACCTTTGTCATGTTATATAGAATCTGTACTTTTTGTTTATGCTATTAAAATTAGTGAGATCTCTGTATATGGCAAAAAAGTCTGTATACTATTTTGTTTATCAGAGTTTTATGTAATGTCATGCGAATACATCTTGTTTCAGATTGGGTTTAAATAAAGAATTATAAGTTATGAGTAGTAATGATTTTTCGGTTGATCAAAAAATATTTATAGGAGAGTATATAGTGCTTTCTTCGGGTTCACTAATTATTCCATCATCAAATAATATAGAATTCAAATTTGATAATTTAACTTTTAGATTTGTGTTTGATACCGAAAAGGATGAAAATGGCGATTTAACAGAAGGACATTTTTTTATTAATTTAGAGAAAGATGAAGAGTCTAAAGTGGATTTTATGAAAATTACAATGTATAATCAAAATCAATCTTTTTTTTCCTCAACCAAGTCAATGCTTCAGTTAGCGACGTTAAATGGAAAAAAGTTATATTTAAAATTCTGCATACATTCGATAAATATTCAAAGTGACAAGTGCAAAGAAGATAAAATTTTTTACTATACGTGGTTTCTTGAAAAATAAATAGATTTAATAAAGTTATTAGGATATGCAAGGTTCTCAATACTCATATGAAGGAAATGGAAAAAATTCTTATTCCGTTCCTACTATTCAAATGCAACACGAGCAAGTTACCCAAAAAGAAGAGCACGAGTTTCAATTAAAATGTAAGGAAAGAGATCAGAAACATGAAAAAGATTTGTTAAATACAAATTTAGGGTTTATAGGTCGGCTTTTGGGAAGTGCTGAGCATGCTTCAAAAAATATAACTGCCTCTATATGTATATTGTTAATATTAGGGGTGTCAGTCATATCATGTTGGGTATATTATAAAAAACAAGATATAGCTTTTATAAAAAGTATGTGGACAAGTATTAGCCCTATAATAACTCTTTCTTTAGGTTATTTGTTTGGAAAGAAATGATTTGTATGAAGAGCTTTATCCGTATTATATTAATATCAAATAGTAATTAGACTTTTACAACATTCAAAGCAAATGTAACTTTAATACCTCGCTGCGGAAGATTTGAGAAATAATTACAAATATTTAAGAAAAGTTCCTTGTAATAAAGCAAAAAGGACGTGTAAAAAGTGAGTTTACAATCCTGTGTAAATCAGTGGGTTATAAAACAGCTTTTCAAAAGGTGCTTAATTGGACTTCAAAAGGGCGTTAGTAAGGGTCTTAAAGGGCATCTTTTGCAAGGCAATTGGGCGTCTTTAAGAAGCTAAAAGAGCATGATTTGGAAAGTGGGATATGAAAATATAGGACAAATTATACCTCTATAAACATTCGTTCTTTTGTTACTTTGTCTTTGCTTTACCCTGTTTTGTTCTTTTGTTACTTTGTCTTTATCTTATTCTGTCTTACATTATCTTGTCTTCTGTTCTTCTATTTTGTCTTTGCATTACCCTATTTTTGTTCTTTTTTACTTTGTCTTTATGCTTATTCTGTCTTATATTATCCTGTATTCTGTTCTTCTGTTACTTTGTCTTTATAATATTATCCAACTCTTTTGTTCTCCTGTTACTTTGTCTTTTCATTATTATGGTCAATAAAAAAAAGATAAAAACTTACTGAAAGGTTCGATAAAGCAAACAATATTTTGTATCTTTGCTTGTTAAATTATCATTAGATAAAGTTTGAACTTATGAAGAAATGTTTGATATTCTTGTTTTTGTGCCTTCCAATGATGGCTGCGGCACAGACTACGCTGACTCCAGAACAGAAGTTAGAGCAGGCACAACGCCAGTTAGAGGAGGCTAAGGCAGCCTTGGAACAGGCGAAGGCAAACGCTGCAAAAGCGAAGGCTGAGGCTGAAGCAAGAGCCAAGAAAGAAGCTGAGGATAAGGCGAAAGCAAAGGATATAGAAAAGAAAATTGCTGACATGAAGGCTGAGGCTGAGCGATTGTCGCGCGAGGCTGCGGCACTTAGTGAGGCTGCTAATAAGGCTGAGACGACTACGGCTGCACCAGTGACAAAGGCTGCGGCAACCACTACAAAGACTGTTAGCAACACTTCTTCAGATGCGTGGGTTGTTCCAGCAACGCCAGCTACTGCTGCAGCACGTGCCAATAAGAATGTGAGTGCGGATAGTAAAGCAAACAAGGACCTTTATCTTCAGAAGGGTATTATACCAGAGGTGAACGGTCAGGTGGTATGGACTGAAACGTTTAATGTACCTGGAGCAACTGCTGACGAACTCTATGACAAGGCGTTTGCTTATCTTACAGAACTCACGCAGGGCGACAATCAGTTGAGTGGTAGTAAGGTTGCTTTGGTGAACAAGGGTGAGCATAGCATTGTAGCAACGATGCGTGAGAAGTTGATTTTCTCATCTTCGTTCCTTTCATTGGACTATACTCAGTTCAATTATGTTCTTCAGGCTACTTGTAGTGATGGACAGGCAACATTGACAATGAACCGTTTGACTTATCGTTATGATGTTCAAGGCAATGTTTCTGACCTATCGGCAGAGCAGTGGATTACCGATAAGTATGCAGTGAACAAGAAGCAGACTCGTCTCTTGCCAGTATCTGGTAAGTTCCGTCGTGCAACGGTTGATCGTAAGAATAGTATCTTTGAAGGCTTCGCTCAGGCATTGAAGTAAGACAAAGAAGGGATATACTTTTGGGTGTGTCAGTGGTGATGGGTAGGGATAACGACCTTATGAACGTTTGTTCTTTGCCTATTCTAATGCGCTGATTAAAGCGTTAAAACAAAGCTGCTGACAAACACTTTTAATACAATAAAGAAGAGAAAATGGAAATACAGAATAGTACGGCACGTCGTCCAGAACGTCGTCGTAATAAACGTGAGACAGAAGATAGGTTCTTGCCTATCCGCCAATGGCTTAACATTATCTTTATGTTAGGTGCGCTTGTTGGTGTGATTGTTTATTTCTTAACCGATAACACTACGACTGGTACAATTATTATTCTTGTTTCGATGGTCTTTAAGATGGTCGAAAGCGTACTCCGTTTTATTCGTTAAATGAAGAAACTTACTTTCTTATTTTCCCTTTTTGTGTTGGTGGCTAATGCTGCTATGGCACAGACAGACGATACCACTCCGTATGATGATGGTACTTTCACGGCTGATGGTTATAGAAACAATCGTAACGCAGGACGTTCGGATTCTATACAAAGTGAGCACAAGGAGATACCACGTGGGTTGAAGGTGTGGACGATTGATGAGCGTTTCGGTGACCGCAAGCCTGCTGTTCCCGATACGTTGTCGTATATGTATATGAATTCTAACCTCACTTACGGAAAGCGAGGGGAGTATAACACCTTAGGTAACTTGGGTTCTCCACGTCAGAATCGTATCTTTATTGACCGTCCAGCCATGTCAGAATTCTTCTTCCTCGACCCCTATGATATGTTTATCGTACAGCCAAATGAGTTCCAGTTCACCTCAACTCTTTCGCCTATCACGGTTCTCTCTTATAATACCGCTGGTAACAGAAACAACGGAGAAGACCGATTTAAGGCACTCTTTGCGGTGAATGCAGGTAAGGAGTGGGGTTTTGGCTTTAAGTTTGATTACCTATACGGACGTGGATATTATAGCAGTCAGAGTGCTTCTCACTTCAACTACTCAATGTGGGGAAGCTATTTAGGTGAACGCTATCAGGCACATTTGCTCCTTTCTTTGAATCATCAGAAGGTTGCAGAGAATGGTGGTATTGCCAATGATGCCTATATCACACATCCAGAATCGTTCCGCGATAGTTATAGCGAAGAAGAGATTCCTACCATATTGAAGCAGAATTGGAATAGAAATGACAATCAACATGTGTTCTTCAATCATCGTTATAGCCTCGGATTCTTCCGTAAGGTGCCAATGACCGAAGAGGAGATTAAGGCGAAGCAGTTTGCACTTAAATCTCAGAAAGCACAAGAAGCACAACAAGATAAAGAGAAGGCTCGTCGTCGTGCAAAGGCAAAGGGTGAGAAGTTTGATGAGGAGGCTTACGATAAGGAGAAGCGTTCTGCAGGTCGACCTGACGATGCTGTCATTGCTGGTGATGCGTCACAAGTGAAGACAACAGCGGAGAATACTAATGCCAATGAGCGTATGACGGTTAATTTGGAGGACTCTACTCAGATGGCAAACCTCAAGAAGCAGGATGCTTTGGCTAAGGATTCCACTCAGAAATGGATGAAAGAAGAGTATGTTCCTGTGACGAGTTTCATTCATACAGCACGTTTCGATAATTACCGTCGTATCTATCAAGCGTACGATACTCCAACTGATTTCTATGCACAGAACTACTTTAACTATGGTACTGCAGCCAATGATTCGATTTATGATACGACAAAGCACTGGTCATTGAAGAATACCTTTGCTGTCGCTTTGCTTGAGGGATTCAACAAATGGGCGAAGGCTGGACTGAAAGCTTTCCTTTCCTATGAGTTGCGACATTATGCCCTTCCTTCAATGATAACGCCAAGTGGCTCTGCGGTAGCATTCTATAACGGGGATAAGACATGGAACCAACATGATATTTCTGTCGGTGGTCAGCTGTTGAAGACACTGGGTAAGACGTTCCATTATGATGTTAGTGCTGAGGCTTGGTTGGCTGGTAGTAGGGCAGGACAGATCCACGTTGATGGTCATGCCGACCTCGGTTTCCCTCTTTTGGGTGACACAGTTCAACTCGCTGCAACAGCTTTCTTCCATCGTTCTGTTCCATCATTCTATATGGGTCAGTACTTTGGTAAGCATTATATGTGGGACAATAACCTCAATCAAGAGATACATTCTCGCATCTTGGGTGAGTTCTCTTTGAAGAAGACACGCACCAAATTGCGTGTAGGCTATGATGTTCTCAAGAATTATACCTACTTTGGTATACAAAACGACCGCATTCAAAGCGGTGATAACTACCTCGTACAGCATAACAACTTGAATGTTCGTCAGTCCAGCAGTCCTATCAACTTGCTGACGTTACAGCTACAACAAGACTTCCGTTTGGGTATCTTAAACTGGCAAAATGTGCTGACTTTCCAGAAATCAAGTAAGGAAGATATACTCCCAGTACCGACATTCAACGCTTATAGTAATCTGTTTATACGATTCAAGATAGCACGTGTGTTGGATGTTGATCTTGGTGTTGACGGCCGTTACTTCACAAGTTATTATGCGCCAGAGTACATACCTGGAATCGGTGCTTTTGGTATACAAGAGACCGATGCGAGCCGTACAAAGATTGGCAACTATCCACATTTGAATGCTTATGCTAACTTCCAGTTGCAGCATACTCGCTTCTTCGTAATGTTCACGCATGTGAATAGTGGTGAAGGCGGTAAGTATTTCTATACACCTCACTACCCATTGAACCAGCGTGTATTGCAGTTTGGTATCAGCTGGAACTTCTTTAACTAATCGTTTAGACATACGAATACGTGATTTCAGAGAATGACAAGATAAAGACCAACAGTCTTTCTGCATGGGTACTTGCTGCGCGTCCGAAGACGCTCACAGGTGCAATGGTACCCGTAATGATAGGAACTGGTTGGGCTTGGAAGCTAAGTGGCGGGGAGAACTTTCGGGTTGTCCCTGCCATTCTTTGTTTTCTCTTTGCCTTTCTGATGCAGATAGACTCCAACTTCATCAATGACTACTTCGATTGTTTGAAAGGTAATGATGATCGTAGCACTCGTTTAGGTCCGAAGCGGGCTTGTTCTGAGGGCTGGATAACCCTTCCTGCCATGCGCATAGGACTTGTTGTCACTTCGTTATTAGCCTCTCTTGTTGGTATTCCCCTCATCTTCTTTGGTGGTTGGGAAATGATACTCGTTGGTGCAGCTTGTGTTCTCTTTGCCTTCCTCTACACCACATTCTTTTCTTATCTTGGCTTAGGCGATGTCTTGGTGCTGGTCTTCTTTGGTATTGTACCAGTCGTTTTCACCACATACGTCATCCTTCCTGACCATTCTCAAGCTCTTTGCTTTGATGTTATTATGTCGGGAGTTATCTGCGGTTTGGTGATAGATACCCTGCTTGTTGTCAACAACTACCGTGATAGAGAGAATGATAAACGTGACGGAAAGATAACCCTCATTGTGAGAATAGGCGAGGAAAAGGCAGAAAAACTCTATTTAGCTTTGGGGCTTATGGCATATATTCAGTTATCTTTCCTTCTCTCTTTAGAAGATAGGCATAATCTTCTTACCTTTATTTTCTTGGTCATCATCTTTGCACCTTATAATATCTTGCATTACAAGACAGCCATGCTGATGAAGAAGATAAAGAAAGGTAAGGACCTAAATATCATCTTGGCGCAAACCGCTCGGAATATGTTAATCTATGGTATAGCAACCACGATTTCGATAATTAGTTCATAAACCTTTCCTTAATCCCCTTACTCAACCTCTCACTTCATCATCTCCCAACATCCAACACCCCTCACCCAATCCCTCATTCCATCATCACCCAACATTTAACACCCCTCACCCAATCCCTCATTTCATCATCACCCAACATTCATCACCTATCCCCCAACCCCTCATTTCATCAACACCCAACATTCATCACCTCTCACCCAATCCCTATGTCCCAGCCGAATCTCGAAATAATGAACTTTGTGGAGCGACAGATTCTCCCACGCTATAATGACTTTGGACAGAGTCATGGACTCGGACACGTGCAGCGTGTCATTAAGAGTTCGCTTGCTTTGGCAGCCGTAACGGGTGCCGATGTGAATATGGTATATGTCATTGCTGCCTATCACGACCTTGGTATGGCTGGCCCACGTGCCATTCATCATATCACCAGTGGTAAGATTCTCATTGCTGATGCACGATTGAGAAAATGGTTCTCTGCCGAACAGTTGAAGATTATGAAGGAAGCAGTTGAAGACCATCGTGCAAGTAGTTCACGTGTACCACGCAGCATCTATGGTAAGATTGTTGCTGAGGCTGACCGTGACCTTGAGCCAGAAGTCGTCTTCTCACGTGCCATTCTCTTTGGTATTGAGAACTATCCAGAGAAGAATGATGAACAGATGTGGCAGCGTTTCCGCGACCACATGAAAGAGAAATATGGTCGTTCTGGTTATCTGAAACTATGGATTCCAGGCTCACCGAATGCAAAGAATCTTGAAACAATCCGTAAGACGATTGACAGTGAGGCGGAGCTAAGAAAGGTGTTTGATCGCATCTATCAGCAGATACGTGAGCAAGACGAAAAGAACTAACAAAATACAACTGAAATGACGAAAGAAGAATTGATGCGAAGAGCTATCGAACTCTCTGCCGATAGTGTACGAAATGGGGGCGGTCCATTTGGTGCTGTCATTGCCCGTAATGGTGAAATTATTGCCGAAGGAAGCAATGGTGTGACCCTCTACAACGACCCAACAGCGCATGCGGAAGTATCAACTATCCGCAAAGCGTGTCAGAAATTGAATACTTTTGACCTCAGTGGTTGCGAAATCTATACCTCTTGCGAACCTTGTCCGATGTGCTTTGGCGCTATCTATTGGGCACACCTCGATAAGATTTACTATGCTAACGACCGCAAAGATGCTGCCGACATAGGTTTTGATGACGATTTCATCTATCAGGAGATAGCCGTACAACCGCAATATCGCAAGAAACCATCAGAGATTCTTTTGCGCAATGAAGCCTTAGAAGTCTTTAAGCAATGGACAGCAAAGGCTGATAAAACGGAATATTGATTTTCTCCAACTATAAGTCAATGTAAGCATACTGCTGTTTACATTGGCCTTTTTGTTTATAAAAATCTTACTACGAGTAAACTTTTAGGAGATGAAGAAAGGAGTATTAAAGACGAGGAATAAAACACTTTTTATCGCAGTGTTCCTTTCAACGTTGATGATAGAATTCATCTTAGTATTCCTACATGGCTGTTCAGATGGCGAAGGTCTTGCTTTTGACATAGATAAACAAGCCTTCGTTGTGAAGCAAGGTTGTGTCTGCGGTGGTAGCTTATACTTTAGCGGTGAAGATGCTGCAGATGAGTTCTCTGTCATTTATAATAAGGGTGTACACGCCTTTTGGTATGATAGTTACAACCCATCTATCCTTGAAATCAATAACCTTCCCACTTGTTGTAGTATCGTTTTACATGGCGACACCTTGTCTCCTCGTCGCCTCCCCTTACGACCAAACACCTCCTATGACGTTTACCGCATGTCAGGTTGTCGCAGTACTTATCCCCTTACTATCAAGACCGACAAGCAGGGTAGGGTGGTTAGTGTAGGAAGAGGATTGCAATAAAATAATATTGATAGGTCAATAATTCCGACAAACCTTTGTCATTCGTATCTAATAATATCTGATTAAGCCTTTCTCTTAGTCTTTTCTATTGATGTGTTGATGCTCCGCACATGTGGTGCGGATGCTTAGCACGTGTCGTGTGGATACTTAGCACCAATGGTGCGGAGTACCAAATCCCTTGCAATATATTCTCTGTATGAAAACAACTTAAGTCTAATATAATGCCATAAAAGCACTACAACATTTGTAAGATATAATGAAGTGCATGCCTTGAAATGCTTAATAATTGTTAAGCATACCCCTTTTATTTGTTGTAATTATATATCTTTACAACCCTAAACAATTACTAACCCATCTGCAAGCAAGAATAAACCTAAACGCACAACAAGTAAAGGAATAGTTTGAACGTTGTTGCAGTCAACTAAACAGAAGCGGGGTTAAGCCTGAAAAGGCATACTACTTATGTGTGTGACATGGCGCAGAGATGGCGATATGAATGCACATAATGGCGAATAGCCAACCTAAAATGAAGCTATAGATAACTGAAAACAATTTACCTAAATTTATACAAATGAACATTTATCTACATCGAACTATGAAAGCGATGGGCAGGCTTTTGCTCATTATGCTGTTGCTTGTCCCACTGTGTGTGGATGCGCAAACGTTAACAACAATCACAGGTTCTGTTAAAGACAGTCAGGGTGAACCACTCGTGGGTGCAACTGTTATGCAGAAAGGAACGTCAAACGGAACGGTTACCGACCTCGACGGACACTTCTCTATACAGGTGCCAACTGGCGTTACGCTGGTTTTCCGTTACGTAGGTTTTGACGAGTCAGAGCAGAAAGCAGCTACTAATATGGCTGTAACACTGAAAAGTAATGTCAAAGCCATTGACGAAGTGGTCGTTGTTGGTTATGGATTACAAAAGAAAGCCAACCTCACTGGTTCTGTTTCTCAAGTGAAGATGAGCGACGTCTTGGGTGATAGACCTGTGGTGAACGCAGCAGCAGCACTGCAAGGAGCTATGCCTGGACTTACTATCGGTGGTGGTTCTGGTCCCGGTTATTCTAAGTCATTGAACGTACGTGGTACGCTTTCTATCAATGGAGGTGGTCCGTTAGTCTTGATTGACAACGTAGAAGGCGACTTGAGTATGCTGAACCCTGAAGATATCGAGAGTGTAACGGTATTGAAAGATGCTGCCAGCTCGGCTATTTATGGTGCGCGTGCAGCAGGCGGTGTGATATTGGTAACACTGAAACATCCGAAGAATGACGCCCGTTTTACAGCTAACTATAACTTTAGTTTAGGATGGGAACAGTCGCTCAACCATTTGGAGCAGGCTTCTTTGATGCAGTATTTGGATGCTTATCTTGAGGCAGGTTACTCTAATTCTTATTGGGCTGGTAATGGTGATGTAAGCAAGTGGCGCGACTATTTGCAGAAGTATCAGGCTGACCCTTCTTCTGTTGCAACCGTTGGCGATGGTATCTTCAAAGACACCGATGGCCGTGTCTACTGGTTGTCAGAGAAGAATTTGGCTAAGAATATTCTCACAACGGGTTCTATTACCAATCATAATCTGACCATCTCTGGTGGTACTGACAAGATACGTTATCGTGTTTCAGGAAGTTTGAGCCGTGAGAACGGACCATTGGTTACGGATAAAGATATGTTCAGACGTAAGACCATCAGCGGCTTTGTTTCAGCCGATTTGCAGAAATGGTTTACTCAAGAGGCAACCCTTACCTATACCAATTCAGTGCGACAGTCGCCTGAGAATGTAGGTAACATGAGTGGTTTCTATTCTACTCGACTGATAAACTATTATCCAGAAGGTCTTATCCCTGGTGAAATCCTTGGTATTTCAGACGATTTACCATCGCAGACTCCTCTGAATATGTTGACCAATGCCCCTTCTGCTTTTAGTGAGCAGTCTGTTCCACGCATCTCTTTGCGCTCTATCTTCAAGCTGTTGCCGGGTTGGACCGTTACTGGTGAGTACACCTATAACCGCACTGATGAGCACTATCAGTTCTATTCTAACAGATTTAGATTTGCTGATGTGCAGTTGGCTGCTAAGTATTCAACTGAGAAAGGTCAGGACTTCTATCGTATGTATGACGCTACAACAAAGTATAATGCGTTGAATATCTTTACGAATTACGACCACAGTTGGGGCGCACATTCATTCAAGGCAATGGCTGGTTTCAACCAAGAAAAGTCGTTCTATCGCTATTTCTATGGTAATGTACTTGCTCAGGCTGTTCCTACCGTACCATCGTTTGCAGGTGGTACAGGCGAGAAGACCATTGATGATAAGTATTCTGAGTACTCTATTCGCAGTGGCTTTGCACGTCTGAACTATTCTTTCATGGACCGCTATTTACTTGAGTTAAACGGTCGTTATGACGGTTCTTCTAAGTTCCCTAAGAGCCATCGCTTCGGTTTCTTCCCATCAGTGAGTGTGGGATGGCGTTTAGGTCAAGAGTCATTTATGAACTGGTCACGCAGTTGGTTGGACGACTTTAAGGTGCGTGCATCCTACGGTTCTGTGGGTAATCAGCGTATCAGCCCTTATCAGTTCTCACCTGTAATGAGTCTGCATAGCAATGGTACTTATATCTTGGATGGCGAAGGAAAGACAACTTACATCACTTCTCCGGGCTTGGTAAGCCGCAACTTCACTTGGGAGAAGGTGACTACGCTTAATATTGGCTTCGATCTCTATGCCTTTAAGAATCGTCTTACAGCTACATTCGACTGGTTCGACCGTCGTACAACAGGTATGTTGGCAGCTGGTATAGAGATTCCTAAGGTTGTAGGTACAGCCGCTCCGCTGCAGAACGTGGCTGACATGAAAAACAGAGGATGGGAACTTAACGTGACATGGCGCGATAAGATTGGCGACTTTAGCTATCATGTAGGCTTTAACATCTATGATAGTCAGGCTGAAATCACCAAGTTCAACAATGAGTCACGCCTGCTTTCTGACTATTATGTAGGTAGAAAGATTGGTGAGATATGGGGTTATGAGACGGATGGATACTACACCATCAACGACTTTAATGCTGATGATGCGAAGCATAAAACTTGGACTTTGAAAGAAGGTGTAGTAAAAATCAATGGCTATAATCCACAGCCGGGCGACGTGAAGTTTAAAGACTTGCGTGCCGATGGTGTAATTAATTCAGGCGATAACACTGTTGACAACCCTGGTGATCGCAAGATTATCGGTAATGATGCAGCACGTTATCAGTACGGTATAAGCTTTGGTGCGGCTTATAAAGGTTGGAGTTTGGAAGTGCTTTTACAGGGTGTAGGCAAGCGAGATTACTGGCTTGGCGGTCCAGCTCTGTTCCCATTCGGTGGTGCAGGAGCAGGAGATGCTGTGTTCCAAGCACTCTATGCGAATCAAACCGACTATTGGAGAGCTAAGAGCTACGACCCTACAAGCAGCGACTATATGGTACCTGTGAATCCAGATAGTAAGCTCTTCCGTATTTATGACCAAGGAAACAACGTGGGTTCTAACACTCGTGTGAGCGACAAGTATCTGCAGAATGCAGCCTATATGCGTATAAAGAACATCACACTTGCATATACACTTCCTAAGGAGTGGGTGAAGAGAGCTTTCATACAGGATGCTAAGTTCTATCTAAGTATCGAGAATCTCGCTACATTTAGCAGTCTTCCAAAGGGCTATGACCCTGAAGGTACAGCACCTTCTTCATCTGCTAACGCCCTCAGCAACGGCATTTCATGGGGCTACCCTTATTACCGCACTATCTCTTTGGGTGCAAGTATCACATTCTAATCATAGTAAGTACTTATGAAAAAGATATTAACAGCCATCTGTGTTGCAGCAACAACGCTAACGGCATGCAATGATAATTTCCTTGAGAAATATCCTTTGACCGACCTCACTGAGGAGAATGCGTTTAAGGAATACGATAACTTCAAGGCGTTTATGAACCCTTGTTATGAGATGTTCACGAACACTACGATTCATACCAGTATTAACAATAGCTATATGAATGCGCAGTTCTATGGTGATTGGTATGGCGGATTGGTGACTCATCGTGATAATGCTCGCAACCCATACGCCTATCAAACCATTACGGCAACAGCCGATGGAGGAGGATGGGACTTCTCTTATATCCGTCGAGTGAACATTATGTTGAGTCATCTTAATGATGGTGCGCTCACAGAGGCACAAGCTGCTCACTGGCGTTCGGTGGCTTATTTCTTCTCAGCTTACTGGTATATGGAACTCATCGACCGCTTTGGTGATGTGCCTTGGGTGAACAAAGTGCTTGACGAGAGTTCGCCAGAAAGCTACGGACCACGTACTCCTCGTGCAGAAGTAGCAGATAGTATCGTGGCGCGTTTGGAGTATGCTGCGGCTAATATTGGTAACTTTAACGATGGCGATAATACAGTGACAGCAAACGTCGTGAAGGCTGCTTTGTCTCGTTTCTTGCTCCGCGAAGGTACATGGGCAAAGTATCATGGACTCAACGAGCCTTATGAAACCTATCTACGGAAGTGTCTAACAGTTTCGCAGGAACTGATGGATGCTTATCCTACTTTGTATAAAGGCGAGGACAAACAAAACCAACCTGCTACTGGATATGGCGAGATGTGGACCACAGAGAGCCTAAAGGGTAAGCCGGGAGTTATCTTCTATAAGGAGTTTGTTAACAATGTGTTGATGAATCGTTATAACGACTTCGAGCATATTGCTGCCAATGGTGCTGACGTTCCTCAGTACACGGTTGATATGTTCTTGATGAAGAATGGTTTGCCAATCGGTAATACAACCTCTGGCTATCAGGGTGGTAAGGGCAAAGACATGTGGGGTACCTTCGCTGATCGCGACCCTCGTCTTTATCAGAATATCCAACCTCCTTACGTTGTAGCTCCTCACAAAGGCGCTGTTGATAACGTCAACACCTTTAAGAGTTGGAAGTTCTTGAAGGCGGGTGATAACAACCAAGGACACGTCGTTACAGCTGATGAGGCTGCCAAGTATCGTTATTACATCGACTATATGGGTGCTAACGAGAAGTGTTTGCGTGGTGGTTCTTATGGCGGTGAGGGTATGAAGAGATGTCCCGGACAGAACTGGGGTGCTGCGCTTACACCGGTGAGTCCTAACCTCACAACCGACTCTCGTGTGCCATATATGCGTTGTCGTACGGGTTACTACTTCTGGAAGAACTATGATATGTGGGAGTTCTCAACCGGTTCATCGGCTTTCTGTACAGCTGACAAACCAATCTTTAAGATTGAAGAGGTGCTCTTAAACTATGCTGAGGCTGCATGGGAGTTGCAGCAGTTCGACCAAGCTGTGGCTGATAAGACTATCAACAAACTGCGCGATCGTGCTGGTGTTGCACACATGACAGTGGCTGACATCAACGACAGTTTCGATCCTAATCGTGACAAGGGTAATGCTCCTTGGTGGACAGGTAAGGGCGGAAAGTTCGGCAACTACAACGTAAACCCAGTGTTGTGGGAGATTCGCCGTGAGCGTCAGATTGAGTTGTTCGGTGAGGGCTTTGCCTTCTATGATATCCGTCGTTGGGCAAAGGCTGCCTATTATGTCAACCGTCAGCCTTGTGGCTTGTGGACAACAGCTACCGATAACATCTATGCACCAAAGGCTAATGCCTACTCAGGTCAGTTTGTAGACTATGAAGAAATCATGAGAAGTGGTAAGGCTTCTGCCGAGAACAACACTGCTGGAAGCGGTTGGATTTACACCTATGAGAGTCCACTTGCACATGGCGGATGGTTAGACACCTATTACTTGAGCATGGTTCCTACCAGCCAGCGTGCGCTCAATAAGCAGCTAACGCAAAACCCTGGTTATAAAGAACTCTTCGGTTTGAGCGACTAATCCGCTCATACCTCCTCATATTAAACAGTCCCACACTAACTTTTCCACTCTCATTTTTTGAACGAGTAAAGGACTCTGAGGTGATGGGAAGCCGAGGAATGATACGAAAAGAGGGATGCACATCAACTTGTGCATCCCTCTTTAATTTCTTCTATTTTGTAAATAAACTTCAAAGACTGAAAATCAAAAGATGCTCTTTTACCTTTCAATTAACGCCCAATTGACTTGCAAAAGATGCCCTTTTGCAATGCAACTAACGCCCTTTTCAACCCTTACTAAGCACCTTTTGAAACGCAGTTGTGCAACCTGCTGACTCTCTGTAACTTACAAAGGCAGTTTTTTAAGTACGTTTTAAGCCTTTTTGAGAGTGTAGACATGGAAATAATGTAAGGATTTTTTACAGCCGCATGAGTGCGTTTTTTCTGCAGATAAAGTCGCTAATTTTATTTAGAAAAGCAGTCGCTCCCCATGTTAAAATCACCTTTCTCTTCGTTTAACACATCATAAAATAGTATATTTGCAGATTAAATCAGTCAAGAACAAAACCTAATTTATAATAATGACAAATATAAAGCAAAGAGACGAACTACAAGCTACGATATGGAAGATAGCCAACGAGGTGCGTGGCGCAGTGGATGGTTGGGATTTTAAGCAGTTTGTTTTGGGAACGCTTTTCTATCGTTTTATCAGTGAGAATTTTACTAATTTCATCGAAGGGGGAGACGAGAGTGTTGACTATGCTAACCTTTCTGACGATGTTATTACTCCAGAGATAAAGGACGATGCTACCAGAACGAAAGGCTATTTTATTTATCCCAGTCAACTCTTTGTAAATGTTGCTAAGAATGCTAACACAAATCCTAATCTGAATACGGACTTAGCTGCTATCTTTAGTGCAATCGAAAGTTCGGCTAACGGCTATGCATCAGAGTATGACATCAAAGGACTCTTTGCTGACTTTGACACAACGAGCAACAGATTGGGAAATACGGTTGAGGAGAAGAATAGACGTTTGGCAGCGGTCATCAAGGGCGTAGAAAGCTTAGATTTTGGCAAGTTTGAGGATAATGAAATTGACCTTTTTGGCGATGCATACGAGTTTTTGATTTCTAATTATGCAGCTAATGCGGGTAAGTCTGGTGGTGAATTCTTTACGCCTCAGAATGTGTCTAACCTCATAGCACGCCTTGCGATGTTGGGGCAAAGCTCTGTCAACAAAATCTACGACCCTGCTTGTGGGTCGGGTTCGTTGCTCTTACAAGCGAAGAAGCAGTTTGATGACCACGTCATTGAGGATGGATTCTTTGGGCAGGAAATCAATCATACGACCTATAACTTGGCACGTATGAATATGTTTCTGCACAACATCAATTATGATAAGTTTGATATTAGTTTAGGCGATACGCTTATCAATCCTCAATATGGCGACCAAAAGCCTTTTGATGCCATTGTGTCTAATCCTCCTTATTCTGTCAACTGGGTGGGTAGCGACGATCCAACGTTGATTAATGACGACCGTTTTGCTCCTGCAGGTGTGTTGGCTCCTAAGTCGAAAGCCGACTTTGCTTTTGTGCTTCACGTCCTTAGCTACCTCTCTGCTCGTGGTCGTGCTGCCAT
The DNA here is from genome assembly GCF_003609775.1 of Prevotella melaninogenica. Taxonomy (NCBI): domain Bacteria; kingdom Pseudomonadati; phylum Bacteroidota; class Bacteroidia; order Bacteroidales; family Prevotellaceae; genus Prevotella; species Prevotella melaninogenica. The sequence continues at coordinate 230,942 of NZ_AP018050.1, read as the reverse complement.
TGTTTGCTTCCCCGGTATCTTCTATCGTGGTGGTGCGGAACAGAAGATAAGGAAGTATTTGGTTGATAACAACTTTGTTGAGACGGTTATCTCGCTAGCTTCCAACCTGTTTTATGGTACGAGTATAGCCGTTAATATCCTTGTTTTGTCAAAGCATAAATCAGATGCTACCACTCAGTTTATCGATGCCAGCGGTGAAGACTTCTTCAAGAAAGAAACGAATAACAATGTTCTATTACCTGAGCATATCAAACGTATTGTAGACATCTTTGGAAACAAAGAGGAGGTGCAGTATGTTGCTACGTCCGTAGACAATGCAAAGATTGCCGAGAATGATTATAACCTCTCTGTGAGCTCATACGTTGAGGCGGAAGACAAACGAGAGGTTATCGACATCAATAAGCTCAATGCCGATGTTGCCGAAACCGTTAAGCGGATAGATAGCTTGCGTGCGGATATTGATGAGATTATAAAGGAGTTGGAGCAATGATTAACATTCAGCTATTTGAAAACCGGCAGGTACGTTCGCATTGGGATGCAGAGCAGGAGAAGTGGTATTTCTCTATTGTAGATGTTGTGGCTATTCTTACGGATAGCCCTAACCCCCGTAAGTACTGGAGTGTCTTAAAGACAAGGCTTAAGAAAGAAGGCAGTGAGTTGGCTACAAATTGTAGTCAACTGAAAATGCAGTCTGCCGACGGTAAATATTACAAGACTGATGTGGCTGACACAGAGCAGCTTCTCCGCCCTTAAAAACAACAACAACAAAATGAAGAATAAAGAACAACATATATTCCCGTTTTTAGAGCGACTGCTGGATGGGGCAGAAGTGGAATGGAAGAAGTTAGGGGAGGTGGCTGAAATTTCATCTGGAAATTCTGCACCACAGCATGATGAATTTTTTTTAGGTGGAGAATATCCTTTTTGTAGGACATCTGATGTAGGAAAAGTTCATCATTCTATAAATTTTTATCAAATAAAAGATAAGTTAAATGAGAAAGGTATAAAAGGACTCCGTCTTTTTAAGAAGGAAACTATATTATTACCAAAGAGTGGAGTGTCAACTTTATTGAATCATAGAGTTATGTTATCAATAGACAGCTATGTGTCATCTCATTTAGCAACAATTTACAGGAAAGAGAATAAAGCATTATCAAGATATTTGTTTTATTTCTTGTCACAATTAGATATATGTGATTTAATTCCTGACAAATCTTATCCATCATTAAAAATCTCTCAAATAGCAAATATTCGGATTCCTGTTCCTCCACTCTATGTTCAAGAAGAAATAGTTCGTATTCTTGATAAGTTTACTACGCTGGAAGCGGAACTGGAAGCGGAACTGGACTGCCGCAAGCGGCAGTATGAGTATTATCGTAACCAGTTGTTATCTTTTGATATGTTAAATAGGGGGGGGCAAAGGTTAAATAATGTTTCTATTATGGCGTTGGGAGAAGTTGGTGAGTTTATTCGTGGCAAGCGATTTGTAAAAACAGATATTACTACTCAAGGATGTCCATGTATTCATTATGGTGAGATGTATACTTACTATGGAATATGGGCTAATAAAAGTAAGTCTTTTATCTCGCAAACATTAGTTAATAAAAAGAATTTAAGACAGGCTTTGACGAATGATGTTATTATAGTGGGGGCTGGTGAAACTATCGAAGATTTGGGAGTAGGTACAGCGTGGCTGTCTCAAACTCCGGTGGTGATACATGATGCTTGTTTTATCTTTAGGAGTAGTCTGAATCCAAAGTATGTGGCATATTTTACAAGAACAAATAATTTTCATGACCAGCTAAGACGGCATGTGTCTTCAGGCAAGATTTCTGCTGTTAACGCTAAGGGATTGTCAAAAATAAAAATCCCTGTCCCTCCCCTCTCCGAGCAAGAACGTATAGTTTCAATCCTCGATAAGTTCGACACCTTGGTGAACTCGATATCAGAAGGACTACCAAAGGAAATAGAGCTTCGGAGAAAGCAATATGAGTATTATCGAGAACAGCTACTCTCGTTCAGACATTAAGAGCGTGGACTAAACTAAGAAAAGAAATATAATGCCTATGGAGAATCACAAACCGCAGGTGCTGCGTAGCGGCACAGACTGGAAGACGTTGCACTTCTATCAAAAAGCCGATGCGCTCTACCAAATGACGTTCGTCTTTTGCAAACGCTTCCTGCCAACCTATGGCGACCGCACTGTTGACCAAATGATTCAGGCGGCACGCTCGGGAAAACAAAACATTGTGGAGGGAAAGGAAGACGGTATGACCTCAACGGAAATGGAACTGAAGTTGCTCAACGTGGCACGTAGTAGCTTGCAGGAACTTCGACAAGACTATGAGGACTATCTCCATACCCGTGGGCTAACGGTTTGGCAAACCGCCCATCCACGCTACAATGCCCTCTTGACGTTCTGTCGAGAGCATAACAACTATGCCGACTATGCCCCTTTCGTAAGTAAATGGACGGCTGAGGAGTTTTGCAATACTGCACTTTCACTGTGCCATATCACGGATAGGATGATGTGCAACTACCTCGATTACCTGCAAAAGCGTTTCGTGACAGAAGGAGGTATCAAGGAACGAATGTATGCCGCCCGTACTGGCTATCGAAAGGAGCAAGACCGTATGATGCAAGCCCTCAAGGAGGAGAATGTAGCCTTGAAAGCTGAGGTGGCAAGGCTCAAAAGGCTGCTGGAAGATAAAAGCAAGGATGGGTAGGGGGCTTCTTAGCTGTTCTAATGATTCTAGGTATCCTAGCTGCCCTAGTAATCCTAGTTGTCCTAGTAATCCTAGACTCCCTAGGCTCTCTAGCTATCCTATCCTCCCTCTAAAATAAAAACCAATCAAAACAATGACCCAATACAACACTATCGCTGAACTGCAGAACTTCATAGTTCTTGACAGTTACACAAAGAACTTTCTGATTAACGAGCCGCCTGCTGGCTATCAAAGTGAGGCTGCTCTCGAACACGAGTTGATTAAGGATTTGCAGGGACAGGGATATGAATATCTCCCTAACCTTGTTACCCCAGAAGCATTGTTGGCAAACGTTAGGAAGCAACTACAAACGCTTAATAACGTTGCCTTTACTGATGCTGAATGGAAGCGTTTCCTTGAGGAATATTTAGATAAGTCCAGCGATAACATCGTTGACAAAACACGAAAGGTTCAAGACGATTATATCTATGACTTTGTCTTTGATGATGGTCATATCCAAAACATCTATTTGGTAGACAAGCAGAATGTTGCTCGCAATAAGGTACAGGTAATAAATCAGTTTGAACAGGCAGGAACACAAGCTAATCGATATGATGTAACCATCTTGGTCAATGGCTTACCAATGGTACACGTTGAACTGAAGAAACGTGGTGTGGCTATCCGTGAAGCATTTAATCAGGTGCATCGATATAGTAAGGAAAGCTTTAATAGTGAGAGTTCGCTGTATAAGTACTTGCAAATCTTTGTTATTTCTAACGGAACAGATACACGCTACTTTGCCAATACTACGAAACGAAACAAAAATAGTTTCGACTTTACAATGAATTGGGCCAAGTCTGATAATACATTGATAAAGGACTTAAAAGACTTCACGGCAACCTTCTTCCAAAAGAATACGCTGCTGCAGGTGTTGCTGACCTATTCTGTCTTTGATACCAGTGACAACTTACTGATTATGCGACCCTATCAGATTGCAGCAACAGAACGACTGATATGGAAAGTAAAAAGCTCTTATCAGGCAAAGCAATGGAGTAAACCAGAAGGAGGAGGATATATCTGGCATACGACAGGTTCGGGTAAGACATTGACCAGTTTTAAGGCTGCTCGCCTCGCCACACAGTTAGACTTCATTGATAAAGTGTTCTTTGTGGTTGACCGTAAGGACTTGGATTACCAAACGATGAAAGAATATCAGCGTTTCTCTCCTGATAGTGTGAACGGTTCGGACAGTACTGCGGGACTAAAGCGAAACATTGACAAGGACGATAATAAGATTATCGTAACGACAATTCAGAAACTGAATAACTTGATGAAGAGTGAGGCTGCCTTGTCAGTCTACGAACAGCAGGTTGTCTTTATCTTTGATGAATGTCACCGTTCGCAGTTTGGTGAAGCACAAAAGAATCTTCATAAAAAGTTTAAGCGATATTATCAGTTTGGCTTTACGGGTACGCCTATCTTCCCTGAAAACGCTTTGGGAGCAGATACAACAGCCAGCGTGTTTGGGCGTGAACTTCATTCGTATGTTATTACGGATGCCATCCGAGATGAGAAAGTACTGAAGTTTAAGGTGGATTATAATGATGTTCGTCCACAATTCAAATCCTTAGAGACTGAAACTGACGAAATCAAGTTGACGGCAGCAGAGAATAAAAGACTCTTGCTCCATCCTGATCGCATTAAAGAAGTCTCTCAATATATCTTGAAGAACTTCAAATTAAAGACGCATAGAAACCAAGGAGGACAGAAAGGTTTTAATGCGATGTTTGCTGTGAATAGTGTGGAGGCAGCTAAACTCTATTATGAGGAACTCAATAACTTGCAAAAGGATGATGAGAAAAAGCTGAAGATAGCCACGATATTCTCGTATGCGGCTAATGAAGAGCAGAATGCTGTTGGTGATATTCAAGACGAAAGCTTTGAACCATCAGCAATGGATAGTAGTGCAAAAGAGTTTCTGGCAAAAGCAATCAACGATTACAATGCAATGTTCAGAACAAGCTTTGGCGTAGATAGTAAGGAGTTCCAAAACTACTATCGTGACTTGGCAAAGCGAGTGAAGAATCAAGATATTGACCTCGTTATTGTGGTAGGAATGTTCCTCACAGGTTTTGATGCACCAATGCTTAACACCCTGTTTGTAGATAAGAACCTCCGCTATCACGGTCTGATGCAGGCTTTCTCACGTACCAATCGTATCTATGATGCTACGAAGACATTCGGTAATATTGTTACATTCCGTGACTTGGAACAAGCAACAGTAGATGCAATCACACTGTTTGGTGATAAGAATACAAAGAATGTAGTGCTTGAGAAGAGTTATGAGGAATATCTTAAAGGCTTCACAGATATTGCAACGGGTGATGCGCGCAAAGGCTATATAGACATTGTAAAGGAACTGAAAGCACAGTTCCCACAGCCTGATGAGATTGTGACAGAGGCAGATAAGAAAGCTTTTGTTAAGATTTTCGGTGAGTACTTGAAGGTTGAAAATATCCTGCAAAACTATGATGAGTTTACGAATCTCAAAGAGTTACAGACGATTGATAAGAATAATCCAGATGAGCTTGCTGCTTTTAGAGACTCACACTTCTTGACAGATGAGGACGTAACAGAAATGTTGAAGACTGATGTCTTGCAAGACCGCGCAGTACAAGACTATCGTTCAACTTACAACGATATCCGTGATTGGTTTAGAAGAGAAAAAGAAGGGAAAGCTCCTGAGGAGTCAAAGATAGACTGGGATGATGTTGTATTTGAGATAGATCTGCTTAAATCACAGGAAATCGACCTTGATTATATTCTTGAACTCGTGTTTGAACATAATAAGAAAACAAAGGATAAAGAGTCGCTGGTTGATGAGGTGCGTCGAATTATTAGGTCGAGCATTGGTAATAGAGCCAAAGAGGGGCTTATTGTAGACTTTATTCATGAAACAGATTTAGAGCCTATTCAAGATAAGTCTGGTATAATTTCTGCTTTCTTTGTGTATGCGCAAAAGAAACAAAAGGAGGAGGCTGCAGATTTAATCGTTGAAGAGAAACTGAACGAAGAAGCTGCGAAACGTTATATACAAACGTCGTTGAAGCATGAATATGCCAGTGATAATGGTACCGACTTGAATGCTATCCTTCCTAAGATGAGTCCTCTCAATCCGCAGTATCTTACGAAGAAACAAAGTGTCTTCCAAAAGATATCGGCCTTCATAGAGAAGTTTAAGGGTATTGGTGGTAAGCTATAATCACTCATTTTTTGTATATTTGCACAGTAATATAAGCACAATAGCAATGGAAATGATGTCGGCGGTGTGTCCGTTAGAAACTTTTGTGCCAGCTCGGGTAGCTGGTCAGCATGATGTCTTATCGTTGGCTCTCCCACCAATGCCACTGTTGAAGGTGGCTTTTGTGGGTGTGGGAGCACGTGGACGGATGGCAGTGACACGCTGGTGTCATATTCCTAAGGTTGAGATAGCTGCGGTTTGTGATGTGTCAAAGGAAGTGGCAGAGGAGGTTGCACGGCACGTTGAGCAGTTTGGGAAGCCGTGTCCTAAGGTCTATTGGGGTGAAACGGCTTATCTTGAACTATGCCAACAGCAGGGGATTAACCTTGTCTATGTCTGTACCGATTGGATGTCACACGTGCCAATCGCTATTCATGCAATGGAGCAGGGTAGGAGTGTGGCGGTGGAAGTACCTGCAGCACTCACCTTAAAGGATATTTGGAAGCTGATAGACACGGCTGAACGGACACGACAGCACTGTATGATGCTTGAGAATGCAGTGTATGATAACTTCGAGATGGCAGTGTGTCAGATGGCACGTGAGGGTTTGCTCGGAGAACTTGTACACGTGGAAGGTGGTTATGCACATCCTATTGGCGACCGTTGGACGGCTTGGCGCATGGAGTATAGTCGTCTTAACGCAGGTGATATTTACCCGACGCACAGCATTGGTCCTGTCTGTCGATTGCTTGATATTCATCGTACTGATTGCATGCACTATCTTACAGCTATGCAAACCAATGCTTTTAAGGGTGCGGAGATGTATCAAGAGGTGATGGGGAAGGCGTGTGATAGCTTTGCTAATGGCGACCAAACGTCTACGATGATACGTACCGTGAAGGGGAAGACGATGCTCATTCAGCATAATGTTATGACCCCTCGCCCATATAGTCGTATGTTTCAAGTGGTGGGAACACAGGGTTATGCAGCTAAATATCCTATCCCAGAAATGCAATTAAGTTCCAAGGCAGCAGCCAAAGTGGGGCTTGACTTGGAGGATAGTAACCAGCCATTGAACGCCTCTCAAATAGAGTCACTGCTCAATCATTATGCTCCTTCTTTTCCGTCCGAGACAATCGCCTTAGCGAAAAAGCTTGATGCACGTGGCGGAATGTCATACTTCATGGACTTACGGCTCGCCCAATGCTTGCAACAAGGTTTGCCATTGGACATGGATGTGTACGACTTAGCAGAGTGGTGTTGCATTGCTGAGCTCTCCAAACGCTCTATTGAGCATGGCTCAATGCCAGTGATGATTCCCGACTTCGTAAATCGTAGGTCTTCAGTTGATACGGAAAGTATTTAGTGGCAATGGCTATTCTCGTCGGGTAGAATGCTAAGTGTGCGTTCCCCTCTTGGTGTTGAGGCTTCATACTTACCATTCTACTTTTATTGTTTAGTCTTATCAACAATCAAATTTCATACCTATAAGTTTGGAATATTTGCAAGAGTAGATTTCTTCTCACTATTTATAGGTATTTATATTCATCTTTTAAATATAAGTATATCTAAATACTTGATATTACGTTTTTTTTAGCTAACTTTGTCCTCGGTAATTAGTAATGCTCAATCAGTATAACAATTTACAAGCATATTAATTAAAACGTTTCACATAATAACAAATAAACAGTCATGAAAAAAGCATGGAGAGGATTTACTGGAACCAAGTGGCTTGATGAAGTCAATATGCGTCAGTTTATCCAAGATAATTATGATAGTTATGATGGTGATGCTTCCTTCCTTGAGGAGCCAACAGAAGCAACAGACAAACTTTGGGGTATGCTCAAAGAACTGCAGAAGCAGGAGCGTGCTAAGGGTGGTGTCTTAGACATGGAAACCGAGATAGTATCCAGTATGACTGCCTATGGTCCTGGCTATATCGGCGAAGGAACAAAGGAACTGGAGAAGGTTGTAGGTTTGCAGACAGACAAGCCTTTGAAGCGTGCCTTTATGCCTTATGGAGGTATTAAGATGGCAGAGCAGGCTTGTACAACATACGGTTATGAGCCATCAGAAAAGCTTCATGAGATTTTTACGAAGTATTGTAAGACACACAACGAGGGTGTCTTCGATGCTTATACTGACGAGATGAAACTCGTTAGACACAATCATATCCTTACAGGTCTTCCTGATACCTACGGTCGTGGTCGTATCGTGGGTGACTATCGTCGTGTAGCACTTTATGGTGTAGACTTCCTCATTAATGAAAAAGCAAAGGACCTCCGCAACTGTGGTGATGGTACAATGACAGAGGAGATTATCCGCCAGCGTGAGGAAATCTCTATGCAGATCAAGGCTTTGAAGGAGATGAAGGAAATGGCAGCCATCTACGGCTATGACATTTCTGAGCCAGCTAACAACGCACGTGAGGCTGTACAGTGGCTTTACTTTGGTTATCTGTCAGCTATTAAGACACAGAACGGAGCTGCGATGTCAGTTGGTCGTATCTCAACTTTCCTCGATATCTATATTCAGCGTGACTTCAAGGAAGGTACACTTACTGAGGCAGAGGCACAGGAACTTATCGACCACTTGGTAATGAAGTTCCGTATGGTTAAGTTTGCACGTATCCCTTCATACAATCAGCTCTTCTCTGGTGACCCAGTATGGGCAACGCTTGAAGTAGCGGGATTGGGTATGGATGGCCGTTCAATGGTAACAAAGACCGACTTCCGTTTCCTCCATACACTTGAGAACATGGGTCCTTCACCAGAACCTAACCTCACAGTACTCTATAGCTCACGTCTTCCAAAGCACTTCAAGGATTATGCAGCGAAGATTTCTATCTCTACAAGTTCTATTCAGTATGAGAATGATGACGTGATGCGACCAATCTGGGGCGATGATTATTCAATCTGCTGCTGCGTATCTGCAACACAGACGGGTAAGGAGATGCAGTTCTTTGGTGCACGTGCAAACCTCGCTAAATGTCTTACCTACGCAATCAGCGGTGGTGTTGACAGCAAGACACGTGAGCAGTGTGGACCTGCTTATCGTCCAATAGAGGGTGATGTCGTAACATACGATGAGTTCATGCCTCGCTTCGTGGATATGATGGAGTGGTTGGCAGGTGTGTATGTAAACACATTGAACCTCATTCACTATATGCACGATAAGTACTTCTATGAGGCTGCAGAGCTTGCACTCATTGATACTGACGTACGTCGTACTTTCGCAACAGGTATCGCTGGTTTCAGCCATGTGGTTGACTCTATCTCTGCAATCAAGTATGCAAAGGTTAATATCATACGTGATGAGACAGGCTTCCCTATCGAGTTCAAGACCGAGGGCGACTTCCCACGTTATGGTAACGACGATGATCGTGCTGATGATATCGCTGTATGGTTGTTGAAGACCTTCATGAATATGATTCGCAAGCACCATACCTATCGCAATTCAGAGCCTACAACAAGTATCCTTACCATCACTTCAAACGTTGTATATGGTAAGTTTACAGGTAATATGCCTGATGGTCGTCCTGCTGGTGCACCGCTTGCTCCTGGTGCAAATCCATCTTACGGAGCAGAGCAGAATGGTTTGTTGGCTTCGTTGAACTCAACAGCTAAGCTTCCATACGAGTATGCGCTTGATGGTATCTCTAATACACAGACTATTAGTCCAGATGCACTTGGTCACAATGACGAGGAGCGTATCAGTACACTCGTAGGTGTAATGGATGGTTACTTCGATCGTGGTGCACACCACTTGAACGTGAATGTCTTTGGTGTAGATAAGCTGATTGACTGTATGGAACATCCAGAGAAGGAAGAGTATGCAAACTTCACCATCCGTGTGAGCGGTTACGCTGTGAAGTTTATTGACCTTACACGCGAGCAGCAGATGGATGTTATTGCACGTCGTGCACATGGTTCAATGTAAAGTGAATAATCAACATAACAATTTATTGGATTCTCCGACTTCCGAACTGATGCTACGGGTACACTCTGTAGAGTCGTTCGGGTCGGTTGATGGGCCTGGTATTCGTTTCGTAATCTTCCTTAAAGGTTGTGCAATGCGATGCCAGTACTGTCATAATCCAGACACATGGGACAGGGCGGGGGGTAACCTCCGCTCTGTTGATGATGTCTTGGCACAAGCCCAACGTTATCGAAGTTATTGGGGAGAGAAAGGCGGTATCACCGTGAGTGGGGGTGAGGCTTTGTTGCAAATACAACCTCTTACGGAACTGTTCCGTAAAGCTAAGGAATTAGGAATCAATACCTGCCTTGATACTTCAGCCCAACCTTTCAATCGGGAGTCGAGTAGCTTCTCTGCTTTTGAGGAGTTAATGAAATATACTGATTTAGTATTGTTGGACATAAAGCATATTGATAGTGATGCCCATAAGCAATTGACTGGTTGGAAGAACGAGAATATCCTCGACTGTGCTCGCTATCTCTCTGACATCGGGAAACCTGTATGGATAAGACATGTCTTGATTCCTGGCATTAATGATGATGATGAATCTCTCTATAAACTTCGTGCTTTCATAGATACTTTAAGCAATGTTGAGCGAGTGGAGATTCTGCCTTATCATTCGTTAGGTGTCTATAAATGGGAACAGTTAGGTATTCCTTACGCACTCACAGATGTAGAATCGCCTACGGAGGAAAGTGTTCTTCATGCGCGTAAGATACTGACAGAGTGATAAGGGTTTATTCAAAGACCACAATTCACGGGTATAAGGTTTAACAGTAGACTTTAGATAGCAAATGTGTTTGAAAGTTTATAGACGTGTTTAAGACTGACCTTATGTAATGTAGAACATAGAAAAGGGGCTGTGTCAAATGACATAACCCCTTTTCTATTTATTCATAAACAGGCGTAAATCGTTCTTTCTTTGTGTAAATACCCAAGACATACCGACTTACAGTCGCTCCTAACTTCTCAATTACATGAATTATGGTTCTTCCGTTAAATGGATAGATATATCCCATTAGGTATATATAAAAGGGATAAACTACAAGATATAATGTAGAAAAAGCAAATTTAAATATGTCTATTCATTAGCATATCTTTCTGTCTTCTACAAACAGTTTATTCTCTTATCAATTGACATTTGTAAACTATTTTCGTGTAACTCAAAACCAATACATGCTCTTTTGGCTTCTAAAAGACGCCTAATAGACTTGCAAAAGATGCTCTTTTGGAGTGTTACTAACGCCCTTTTGAAGTCCAATTAAGCACCTTTTCTTCTACGACTTTATAACTAATTGATTTTCTGTTAGTTGTAAACTTGCTTTTTATACGTGTTTTTGTCTTTATTTATAGATATTATATTCGAAATTATGTAATGATTTTTCAGAGTCTTATCTACATTTTGAAGTGTTAAAATGAAAAAAAGATGGCTACGTTGGAGAGTGATAATAGAATAGACAATTGACAGTCTTGACAATATTTTTATTTAATGAATAACCTCGGTTTTACCGTTAAAGCTATACGAAAAGCATCCACGCATTTAACGGAAGAACTGGAATTAATCCTCCAAAGCAGTGAGAATGTCGGATTTTATTTGTACTTTTGCCATTGTCTGTTGCTTAATTCAAGGCTTTCTTCCAACACTAAGTAAAGTGAATTTCGTGGCAAGACAAAATCCTGAACAGCTTTTATTGCTCAGATACATATTATTACTTAAATTAAATCATTGCGGAATTAAGATTATAATGAAAAGATTATTTCATTTAGCAATCATGTTTAGCGTTGCACTCTCTGCAAATGCTACTGACGTAAAAGATGGGCTTACCATCTGGTTTGATAGGCCTACTACGCTGGCAAACAAGGCTATTTGGTGGGGAAACACTCCTGAAATGTGGAAAGGTGAGAACAAGCCTATATCAGCTGGCGATACTGCTCAGAATCCAGATGCTGAATGGGAGTCTCAATCTCTCCCGCTTGGAAATGGTAGCTTAGGTGCCAATATTATGGGTTCTATAGAGGCTGAGCGAATCACATTCAATGAGAAAACCTTGTGGCGTGGCGGTCCAAATACGTCAGATGGTGCCGATGCTTATTGGAATGTGAACAAGCAGTCGGCACATTATCTGAATGAAATCCGTCAAGCATTCATCGAGGGTGACGAAAAGAAGGCTGCGTTACTGACACGCAAGAACTTTAATAGTACTGTTCCTTATGAATCTTGGAAGGAAAACCCTTTCCGCTTTGGTAATTTCACCACTATGGGTGAGTTTTATATAGAGACAGGGTTGAGTTCTATCGGTATGAGCGAGTATAAGCGTGCACTTTCTTTGGATTCGGCGTTGGCAACGGTACAGTTTAAGAAGGATGGAGTGAGATATGAGCGTAACTATTTCATCTCCTACCCGAATAATGTCATGGTTGTACGTTTCAAGGCAGACCAACCGGGCAAGCAGAACTTAGTCTTTAGCTATGAATCAAACCCAGTATCGACTGGTAAGATGGAAGCAGATGGAAGCAATGGTTTGGTGTTCAAGGCACATCTTGACAATAACCAAATGGAGTATGTAGTCCGCATCCAAGCTCTGAATCAAGGTGGTACCATCAGTAATGACAATGGAAAGCTGAGTATCAATGGTGCTAACGAAGTTGTTTTCTTGATTACAGCGGACACAGATTATAAGGTTAACTTCGCTCCAGACTTTAAGAACCCTCGAGCATACGTCGGTGTGAATCCATCAGAGACAACTGCTGCATGGATGAATAAGGCTGTGGCAGAAGGTTACGATGCTTTATTTCAAGCACATTACAAGGATTATGCCTCTTTGTTCAACCGCGTTTCATTGACACTGAATGATGGACAAAAAACTCAAGACATTCCAACCCCACAGCGTTTGATAAACTATCGCAAAGGTAAGGAAGATTATTACTTAGAGGAACTATACTACCAGTTTGGCCGCTATCTGCTGATTGCCAGCTCACGACCTGGCAACCTACCAGCCAACCTGCAAGGTATCTGGCACAATAATGTAGACGGACCATGGCGAGTAGACTATCACAACAATATCAACATACAGATGAACTATTGGCCAGCAGGCTCTACAAACTTATCAGAATGTACGCTTCCGCTGATAGATTTCATCCGTACGTTAGTCAAACCGGGTGAGAAGACAGCGAAAGCTTATTTCGGTGCAAGAGGTTGGACAGCTTCTATCTCTGGAAACATCTTCGGATTCACTGCACCATTGGAGAGTGAAGATATGTCATGGAACTTCAATCCTATGGCTGGTCCGTGGCTTGCTACTCATGTGTGGGAATACTACGACTATACACGAGATAAGAAGTTCTTGAAAGAGGTGGGATATGACCTCATCAAGAGTAGTGCTATTTTTGCCGTTGATTATCTATGGAAGAAGCCAGATGGTACTTATACAGCAGCACCTTCAACCTCGCCAGAGCATGGACCGATAGATGAAGGTACGACCTTCGTACATGCGGTAATCCGTGAAATCTTGATGAATGCTATAGATGCTTCGAAAGTCTTGAATGTAGATAAAAAGGAGCGTAAGCAATGGGAAGAAGTGTTGAGAAAAATCGCACCCTACAAGGTAGGACGCTATGGTCAGTTGTTGGAATGGTCGAAGGACATTGACGATCCAAACGATCAGCATCGCCATGTGAACCACTTGTTTGGCTTACATCCTGGACATACTGTTTCACCTATCACAACGCCAGCATTGGCAGAGGCATCAAAGGTGGTTCTGAATCATCGTGGTGACGGTGCAACGGGATGGAGTATGGGATGGAAGCTTAACCAGTGGGCACGCCTGCATGATGGAAACCGAGCATATAAACTCTTTGGAAACTTGCTGAAGAATGGTACATTAGATAATCTTTGGGACACTCATCCACCTTTCCAGATTGATGGTAACTTTGGTGGTACAGCTGGTGTAACCGAAATGCTGATACAAAGTCACATGGGCTTTATCCATTTACTGCCAGCATTGCCAGATGCTTGGAAAGATGGAGAAGTGAAGGGCCTTTGTGCCAAGGGTAACTTTGAGTTAGACATCCGCTGGAAGAACGGTAATTTATCTTCCGTTACTATTCTTTCAAAAGATGGTGGCAGCTGTGAGTTAAGATACAAAGATGACAAGTTTGTATTGAAGACAGTCAAGAGTAAGACCTATACTTTAAACTATATCAACGGAAAGTTAGTGCCAGTTAATGGTTAAGCATATTACTGTATAAAGAAAGAGGATGTGTCAAAACAGACGCATCCTCTTTTCCTTTTTATACATTTTCTTTGCTCTCTTTTTCATTCAACCCAATAGGTCATTAGACCACAATACTTACATTCTTACGATAGTATTGTTTCCTAACATCTTTTATTTGGTTTTGCGTTAAATACGTAGATGCCTCACCCTCCAACACCGCAGCCCTTTCATTTCAACACTTACGAAAGCATAAATAAGGCCCTGAAAAATCCTTACATATTTTCGAATATAATATCTATAAATAAAGACAAAAACTGGTGTAAAAAGCAAGTTTACAACTAACAGAAAATCAATTAGTTATAAAGTCGTACAAGAAAAGGTGCTTAATTGGACTTCAAAAGGGCGTTAGTAACACTCCAAAAGGGCATCTATTGCAAGCCTATTAGGCGTCTTTTAGAAGCCAAAAGAGCATGTATTGGTTTTGAGTTGTGTGAAAATAGTTTACAAATATCGATTAATAAGGGAATAAGCAGTTTGTAGAAAGCAGAAAGACATGCTAATGGATAAACATCTTTTTATTTGCCTTTTTTGCATTATTTCTTGTAGTTTATCCTTTTATATATAGCTAATGGGTTAAAGTTCAAAAGTAGTCTTATAATAAAAACAGTCATATCTCAGTAGATGATACCGTGATATGACTGTATTCTATAAATATTTTAGAGCCTTAGCTCCTATCTTTTACTGCAGATAAAAGCTTAACGTACTACATGCTTAATTACCTTGCCATTAGACAGTTTGATGATATTCAGACCCTTTACAGGACGGCTGATACGCTGACCTGCTGCGTTGTAGCGTGCCACCTCAACGGCATCAGCTGATGATGAAAGAGAAGAAATAGCCGTTGTAGTTGGCTCCTCACCCACAAAGGTAACCTCTTCTGGAAGGTCCAACTGCTCCTCATAGTCTTCCACCAGTGACTCTGGTACAAATACCTTTTCAATGTTTGGACAGTCTGCAAAAGGCTCGTTGTCGAAGTCTGGTACTTTTGAAGAAGTGAAACGAATCGTCTTTAGATTAGAACACTTGTTAAAAGACTTGTCATTGAGGTGATTGAGCGTAGAAGGGAAATTAACCTCTGTCAGTGCTGTGCTGGTGAAGGCATAGCTTCCAACCTCTTCCAGATTCTCTGGAAGCGTACATTCCTTCAGAGCCTTGCAGTTGCTAAAAGCATACAGTTCAATTTTCTTAGCTGTCTTAGGCAACTTTACACTGGTAAGTTTTGTGCAGTTATAGAACATATAAAAACCTACCACGTTATCTTCTGCATTATTATAATACTTTGTAGACAACCCTCTTTTTACCTTATAATAGTTAGCACCACCCGCAACAATGTTCGCATCTGACAAGTCGAGTGTTGCAAGCTGACCATCTGTTGACATTCCATCAACATCACGACCTGCCATCTCTCTGAGAAACAGCACGTCAGTACCATTGATAGGACCAGAAACTGTCAGCGAAGTCAGACTATTCTTCTCTGCTGTAGTGATGTGCTTAGAAAGCTCACCTGCCTTGGTTAATGTCACCGTCTTCTGTGCGAATGAAGCTGAGCAGATTAATGTCAGTGCTATGATAAGCACATTTTTCCTGAATGTAAATAATTGCATAATTGTTTTTTTTAAATAATTGATTGATAATTTACTTTTGATTTTATATATGACCCGCCTGACAAGCGGTTAGCCCGAACAAGTCCTGACGGGTCTTATTTTTTTACCTGAAAACTTCTTATTTCTTTTCGTAAGGAATCACAAACTTAAATCCTCTGCCACGCAGAACGACATCCTTCTCTCTTACTTCCTCAACATAAAGTTTATATTTACCTTCCTTAATCTTTGTGGAAGCAAACTCGTTTGGATAGAGCATAGAGAGAGAAACATCTACCTGCGTACCGACAACAGGATTGACCACGGCAGGTGTGATCTTCAATACCCTGCGCGAGGTGTAAGGACGTGCACCGTTACAGAGCCAGACACCGACACCGGGACGGCGCACTGCCATCACCGTGTTCATCTGCTCATAAAGACTGTGAGAAGTAGTACCGTAGATACCTACACGGTTGGCTGTTCCTTCGCAACGAACCACAACTTTAAGAGTCTTCTCGCGCTTATCCTGCGAGATAATCCTTATCTTTGCTTCACCTTCATAGTGGGCTTGCACTTCAAGGATATTTGTCTTCGCATTCCATTTCGCATCTATAATCTTATCAGGGTCATCTATCTTTAAGTCGACAACATCACCACCACCATTCAGACTGATAAACTTACTTTCGTCACGAGGATAAAGTCTGATTTCAGACTGACTGATACTGAGTTCTGGTACAACGACATTGATGTTTACCACCTTTTTGTAGTCACCAGAGATAATCGTAGCATAGGTGTTACCTTCGAGAATACCATTGATACGCAAGGTGTCTTTACTGATAGAGACACCAGCCACCTTTGAGTCGGCCACATTGGCCATATACTTACCGTTTCCGCCTTGCAGCAGAATCATACGGGTCGTAAGCTTATTCAATGTTACCTCCTTGAGATCATCGGTTCCTACCTGAATCTCCCTGTCATCTGACGCATCCTCCTTACAAGCCACAAAGCTAACTCCACAGCAGAGGAGTAATAAATAAAAAAGTATTTTTTTCATTGTTAGTCGACATTCAGTTTATATTCAATTTCCCACTTACGTTCTGGGGCTTCCTCTATTTCAATCTGTAGGATATGACGTCCTTTGCTTGGGAAAGTAAGAACACTTCCCTCTGGTGTAACGCTCACTCCATCAATCTTATAGGTGATGAGTGCATCAGGATTTGCCAGATCGTTATAATAAAGGCGTAATGTCTGTGGACAAGCTCCGTCTTCACGTATAGTATAGAGGTAAGGGATTCTACCCTCATAGTCAGCATTCTCACTCATTTGTATTGTACGCTCGCTGACTACCTGAGAAGGCTTTGAGGTCTCCTCGCCCTTGATAGTAGTCACGGTGAAACGATAAGAAGTGTTTGGTGTAAGCTTTTCGACAACGTAAGAAGTTCCTTCTGTCTTTGCTATCACCTTGTCGTTACAACGTATCTCATAAGTCACACCCGTTTCAGAGACAGCAGCCCATGACAGCTCTATCTCACGCTGTTGCACCTGTGCCTTGACAGCTGTTGGTGCGGTAAGGGTTGGTTCTTTCTGAGCTTCCTTAGTCTGCATGAAAGAGATGTCGTCAAAGAGGATATAACCACCATCGTTCGCCGAGGCATCGTATTCGATTTCAAAGCCAATACCAGCCTTGTCAACACCAGCAGGAGCAGTTAGCGTAATCGTTTTCTGCTGCCATTCGCTTGTGAAACGTGTGACCTTCTCGCTACTTAGACGATCCTTTCTCACGATCTTATTTCCCTTGTACCAGTCGACGATTGCAACAATATTTGGATTCTTCGCCTTACCCTTATACCAGTAAGAAAGCTTGTATTCGCCCTCTGCTTTGATATTGATACAGTTGATATTGAAGTCTTTGTCACGTGAGTAGAAGGAATGACCATTAGGGTAAACCTTTATGGCGAACTCTCCGCTATGTGCATCCTTCACCCTTGAGTAGCCCAGCTGATCACTGATATACCAGAAAAGTGGCTTCTGATAAGGATTGAAGGTTTCTACTTCCTCTTCCTCCTCTTCTTCCTCGTCGCCCTCATCATCATTATTGTTTACGGGAGGTGCTACAGGCTGTGCATACTCCTCAAAGCCACCATTGCGCAAGAGTTCCTTGTTCAGCTGTGCTCTACCTATAAGTGGCAGCAACAGCAGCGCTATAATGAAATAAAATTTATGTGTCATAACTTATATGCTATTTGTTTAATATGAACGTTTTACGTCATTAAGTGTTAAGCCGTATGCCTTGCCTATCTCTGCAGCGACGTGCTTGAGTGAACCTGTCGTAGCCTCATCTCTTAAGAGACGCTCCTTATCCCAAAGTCCGTTACCAGCAGTCAGTTCGTTGATATATGCCATCACTTGGTCATAACTCAAATGAGGTTTGCCCGATTCCTGCACCGTGAATTGTAAACCATAGACGGCACCACAGCCTTGTGAAAGGAAAACCAGCGCATTGTTGATATCCTCCTCCAGATTGCCCACCGTAATATCACTCACCAGCAGGTTCATTGCTCTTACAGCCGCCACCTTCGATAGTTCAGCCCTTATTACTTGCAGCTGCTGCAATACTTCCTCATAGCGATACTCTGTCAAAGCCAGTCTGCCACGAGCAAAAGCATTGTAGAGCTTGATACGGCTCTCACGCAATACAGGCAATCCGCCAGCCTGCACGTAAGGCAACCAATACTGATAATAGCCGTAGGCAAGGTCCCAGTGATGTTCTAACTCTGTATAATTGCGTCCCGGTAGTAGGGCAATACGCTCATGTTCTGTGCGCAGACGGGCATCCTTGTAAAGGCTATCGTTGAGGTGTACGTTTAGAACCTTGTCTAAGTAGATACCTCCCCAGACAATACCATTGAACATTTCAGCAACGATTAGTCCCTTTTCGTTGGCGAAGGCAATATTCACATCGCCGATGTGGATACCTACATAGCCACCTTCACCTTGTACAGCTCTATGATTTCTATAGGTTCCAGGACTTGGTTGTCCCATTCCGCTAAGCTTTCCAGTGGTCTCGAAGATATCTTCTACATCTTTCAGAATACGTGTTCTATCAGCCTTATGGAGCGATGAAGCTGCTAATTCTTCCCGTGGTTTCAAACCAAACTCACCATCATTATAGTATCCTTTGACACGTGCCATCGTACCTTCATACATGATGTTAGCCGGTCTGAGATAGCTACTGTAGATATAGTCGAGCGGGTCACGTAGTAAGCTACACTCGAGATAGTCTACACTGCTGCTTCCGTTGCGCTTAAACTGATAGGAAGGGTCAGGAATCTGTGGTTCTCGGTAAGCCGATTCTACTGTTTCTCCTTCCCACTGACTGCACGATGATAATGCCGAAACAAGTAGGAGCAGGAGGCTATAGATAAAAGTTTTCTGTTTCATTCTTTTGTATATTACGGGAGGATGATATAAGCACAGAAGGGTGCCTTAATCTTATCAATACCCTCTTGATTCTGATATTCGTGTACGGCTAAGGGCTTTACGATGGTGAAGCCGTCTTCTGACACAGCCGAGATGGTGGCGTGCACAGAAGAGTTCTGAGGACCGACACCGTTCACCCAGAGATACATCGGGAAGCCTGACTGCGCTGTGAAAGTCACGGTATGTTCCTTATTGTTTGTCAGCAGGAAGTCTGTTCCCTGTGCACGTTTGTCAGTTGCTATCGTACGTAATTTCTTATCCGTATCAACATAGCGGATGACATAGCGTGAATCCACTTTGCCTGCTGTGCCAGCCTCATCCGTACTGGTGTGTTCCTTGAATGAGCAGGTCAGCGTAACCTTATAGGTTCTAACGTTTTGTGTGATTTCAACGCCAGGGTAAACAAAGTCAGATACAGAGGCGTATGGGTCGCCCAGCTGTACAACTTGGTCTTCATACGATATCTTCGGCTTCTCTATTCCACCAAAGGGAAAGAGCTTATTATAATCTTCCTCTGGATAATCCTCGCTGCTTCGTGAACAACCCATGGCAAGCAGTGCGAGGAAGAGAACAGCATATTTACTTCGTATCATTTTCATTACTTTTACTTTCTTATTGGTTCGTTATGTCTTCAATGGTATTATTCCACTGGAGCATCGTAAATCTCTGCACGGATACCCGTGAATTCTCCTTCGGGATGGAGGTGCTTGCTGACAAGACGGCTACGACGTAGAAGTGGGTCATAAACCGAAACAAGTTCTGCTACAAAGCGGTCACCAACACGTTCAAAGTCGAAGAACATGGTCTTGCTATCGTAACGTAACCCAGCACGGAAGGTGAGTCCCTGTTCTGTACCAGAGTAGCCAGAGCCTAAACCAGTTATCTCCTTTGCAGGATAGTCTGGTATCGGGTTCTTCTTCTGGGTGAAGAGGAAGAGATAATACTTCTTTTCTTCTATTTCTCTCAGCAGTGCCTCGTTGGTCTCTACTTTGCGCTTAATATAGAGGTCACTACGGAAATAGGTGCGGCCACCTCGATGGATAAGCAACTGTGGATTAATCATCTGCTCAAAGAAAGTACGGTTCTCGTAGGCCTTCTGTACCGTCAGTAGTGTGTCCTCCGTGCTTTTTAGTTTCGTGAAGACAATATACTCACGGGCTGGCTGTAGATAGGAAGCTGTGCGGAATACCAGTTCTCCATCCTCATTCTTACCCACATAAAGGAAGTCGGAAGAGCCCGCAAAACGATCATTGACCAGCTGGTGCAGGTAGTTATAGGTAATGAAGCTCAACTGTGTATAGCTGTTTCGGCTGACAAGGTACTCACTTCTCTGTGCAGTTGCCACTGATTGAGCAGTGTAGTCAGCACGCATCTCTACCGTGTTATCAGTATTGAACTTCATCGTAAAGCAGTCACCACCATAACCATAACGGCCTCTGAATCCGCTGTGTGGTATCAGTTCTGAGGGATTAGAGAATAACAGTGAGTCTGTCTTTGGGAAATAGATTACCCTCCAACCGTGTGGTGCGTTTACAAGTTCATCTTTCAAGGATGCAATGCTTTCGCTGCTGCGTTGTGATGGTGACTTATCGAAGTCATCATCATTAGACGAGCAGGCTGCCAGTAGCAACAGAGGCAGCATTAAGTAGTATCGGAATATATTTCTGTAATTCATTTCTTTAATGCTGTTTTACGTAAGAGTATAGTCTGCGGACACAGATATCCTGCATTTGCTTGAGGTTGACCTGCCAAGACTTTTGTACATACTCATTGACAAAAGCCTGCTTCGCCATAAATTCCTTGTAAGCCTGTTCGGCCTCCTTGGCGTAACGCTGTGATACCTCTGGGTCAATGTCCGTATCAGGAGTCTGAGCAGTAAGGGCCGCGTCAGCCAGTTCCTTAGGCTTAGAGGTCAGCGTCGCACTGATGATTTCAGCAAAGTCATCTTCAGCCGAGAGGAAGGAGAGCATCGTATAGAAGCCACGTTTGTTGGCATAACCATCAAGTCCGAACTTCTCCTTTCCTGTACGGGCATAGCTCAGTGGGGCAGATATCAACTCCGTTGAACCTGTATAACGGTTGCCACTAATGCTGAGGAATTTGTCACGGTTATAGGGTATCAGCTGCATAAGACGCTTAGCCAACTGATGATGTACGCTGCGCATAAGGACATAGACTTTGTCGGAATCACTTGCCTCAAAGTTATTGACGTGGTAAAGACACATCTCTGCCGCTGTCAAGCGGTGGTTATAGAGTCGCTCTACACCGTTCTCATCAGGATTAGCTCCACCATAGAGATAGAGTCTGATGGGTGCACGTCCTCGCAGGAACCCCTTCCCGCCAACCTCGTCCAGTTCGTATGTTTCCAGTCCGAGTGTCTTCACGGCTTCAAGCACGGCACGCACCTTTTCTATCTTTGGCGGATAGATGAACGTACCCGTTGCACTTGCATTCTTCTCCCAGCGGTAGACCACCTCAATGCCGTATGGCTTTGTGATATTGTCGAGAATCCACTTGTCAAGCTCAGTGCTCTCTATTTGTTTCCTACCCTCATCAACCACGCTTCTGTCGTTCAGCTTTTCGTCGCCACATCCTACAAGGATGACTGCTGCGAGGAGGGCTATAAATATCTTCTTCATATTTGTTTGATTACTTTTCTTTGTCAGTTATAAGACAGTGTGACAACCTGTTATACTGACTGTTATGCTTTATATTCGTTCACCTTATCTGATAGGCTCATTACGCTCCCTTGGATTAGGCGCAAGACCACGCTGGATAGCCTCAGCTGGTATCTGTAGAACCTTGCGAGGGTCATCTTTCTCCAATGGGAAGTAGTATGAACTCTTTGAAGAACGTTTCACAGCCAGATGGAAACGGCGGATATCAAACCAGCGAAGTCCTTCCTGATAGAATTCCTTACGACGGAAGTCAAGAAAGAGCTTTACCATTGCCAGCTGCTTTAACGTCAAGCCATAGAACGGTGTGTAGATATTATAGTTGTTGCTGTTGGTTGATGTATAAACAGCACGTTCGATAGAAGGGAAGAAGCCAAACTTACCCTGCATATACTGCAGGTAGTCATCGATGGCACGATTATACTCCTTGAGCATTGCATACGCTTCCATACGATTCAACAGTACCTCGTCAACGGTGAAGAGCACATTGGTCACATAAAGACCACGAGGCTTTGAACCTATGCTCTCTACATTAGAAAGCTCATCAAACTTAGCCAGATAGCGACCTGTCGTTACTGGGGCAGGAGATGCGGTGAAGATATAAGTACCGATGAAGTTCATCTTTTCATAGTCACGTGCACCTTCGATTCCTGTTTGTGTAAAAACCTTGTCAACGGTTCCAATCGTCGGGCCATACTTCTCCGTAGGTAATGTGCGAGCCAGACGTGACTCGGTTGTTGTCATTAGCAGATTAGCAGGCTCATCAGTAGCATTATAACGACGGAAGAGGTTTTTATGGTTAAACTCATACTCGTTAGCATACTGTCGCCACGGACGAAGCTGCTGCTTAGGGTCACCGCCTAAAACATAATCAGCATAGGCAACCACCGACTTCCAGTCGCCCTTCATCAAGTAGAAACGGGAAGCAAAGGCATAGGCAGCCTTCTTGTTGAAATGGAACTTTGGATGCTTATAATACTTATCTGAAACAAGGGATATACCCAACTTCAAATCCTTCTCTATCTGTTCATAGACCTCACTGACAGTCCCACGCTCATAGTCGACAAGGGCATGCTTCTCAGGCTTTGTGATATAAGGAATACCCATATCGGTAGCCTTTCCACCATAAGGCTCTGCCCAGATGTTGACGAGCATAAAATGGAGATAGGCTCTCAGCAAGAAGGCCTCACCATATAAGGCCTTCACGCGGTCAGTCTTAGGATAGCGGCTGAGCAGTTCGAGTGCCTTATTTGCCTGCGCAATACCTTTATAGCAGGCATTCCAGTAGTTCAGTGGTGTGTCAAGGTCTTCCTGATCATAATCCTCCCAGAAGAACATTGACTCATTCAGTTGTGAGTGAATACCGTTTGCACGTTCCTCCACGTTGTCTGTGCGTGGCTCGAGAAAGGGGATATAGCTTGCTTCGGGATAAGCACCCGTAAGGAGTTCGGCAATCTTCTCCTCAGTATCAATCTCTACATCGAGTTCCGAGTCGGGACTCTTATCGAGGTAGTTATTACAGCTGCTGAAAAGGAAGGCAGCCGCTGCAAACAGTAGTAAATATATCTTTGTACTCATATTCTATTTTGTTAGAAACCAACGTTCAACGTTACTGTATACTGTTTTGGTGTAGGCATTGACACACCACCTGACTTATAATACTCTGGGTCCTGTCCTTTAAGTTTCTTGTCTGAGTATATCAGGAAAGGATTTGTCATATTCAGGTTCAGGTTCATTGAGTGGAGGCGTATCTTCTTAAGGAAACTTTCTGGAACGGTATACACCAAAGAGATATTCTTCATGCGTACGAAACTACCGTCAGCTACGCGTTGCTGCGAATAGTCGTATGTATTGTAGGCACGCTCGATATTCTCCTTACCCACAGCCGCAATAAGTTCCTGAGAAGGGAGTACAGGGACATCGGTCTTGTACTCGTCACCAGGATTGAGCCAGCGGTTATAATAAGACTTAGAGAAGATATTTAAGTCAGCAAACTCTGGGTCGAAGGTAGGGTTTAGACGAATCTTGTTACCTGCCTGCACTGTGAGGAAGAAAGATAGCTCCCAATTCTTGTACTTCAGTGTATTGGACAAACCACCTATGACACGTGGCTCGATAGGGCCGTGATAGATAAGATAGGACTTAGCATACTGTGCATCAAGGAAGTCGGCACCAGCAATCTTTGAGAGTTCGCTCTGATTGCTTGGATAGCGTCCAAAGTCGAATGTTGGAAGTCCCTGATTGTTTAGTCCTTGGAAGTTGAAAGAGAAGAGCGAGCCACGAGGATAGTCCACGATGTTGCCTCTACCTCTTCCTGCTACCATATCAAAAGCATTCGGACTGTTGAGAAGACGTGTAATCTTCTGATCCATTGCACTCACCGTGAGACTGGTTGACCATTTGAAGTCCTCTGTGACAATGTTCTTTGTATGAATACCCAACTCTATACCTCTTGTACGCATATCACCGAAGTTAGCATACTTATAATACTGACCGCCAACACCAGATGTACGGACAAGGTCGATGAGGTCGAAGGTATTACGCTGATAGATATCCAGCGTAGTACTGATACGATTGTCGAAGAGCCCTAACTCAGCACCAATATTCAACTCGTACATCTTTTCCCACGTAAGGTCACGATTCTCAAGATGCAGGATATTGAATTTGCTCTCTCTGTCGTCTAAGGAATGACGGTTCACAATACCGCTCTTATAGATAGCATTGGCATTGATAGCCTCTTCGTTCATCTTCGCTGTAAGACCATAGCTGACACGCAGGGCAAGACGGGAGATGGTCTTGTTCTCCTTCAGGAAGTCTTCCTGATCTATGTTCCACTTTCCTCCGACATTCCAAGTAGGTAGCCACAGGGCACGTGCACCCTTGCCAGAGGTGTTAGAACCTTCGACATTAAGAACGGTATTGAACACATACTTACCAGCATAGCCGTATGTACCATTGAAAGAGAAGGTGATACCACGGTCAGTGCGCTTATGCAGATTGAAATAATCGCTACCCTCATTAATCAGCTTATTGAATATCAAGGGGTCTGTATAAACCTGATTACCACGGTCATACTGTATTCCATAGCCTTGGAAAGGATTGGTTGTGCGAACTGCCGAACGGAACTCTGAGAAAGCGAAGGCTTTTAGGTCGTGCTCACTGATACGCTTGTCGAAGTCGAAGGCAAGACGGGCAAGGAAGCTCTTGAGTGTAGCCTCTGTCTTGTTGTAGATACCGCCGTTGGGCAGTCCTACTTTCGGCTGCAGCTGTGGATTGTCTTTGTCGTGTACCAGATAGATATTCTGCTGGGCAACAAAGGGATTCTCATTGGCTCTGAAAGCTTGTACAAGGTTAGAACCCTCGTGTATCTCGTGATTCGTACTGGTGTGTGCGTGTCGAGTTGAGAGTAAGGTCTTGATGGCAAAATTGTTGTTGAGCCTATACGTAGCCTCACCTTGTATCTTGAAATCGAGCACGTCAATATTCATCTTATTATTGGCGTATTCATTGAAGATATTGAATGGTGCCCAGTTGTTGCGGTAGTAAGAAAGACTTCCATCCTCATTATAAGGGCTGAGGGTACGGCTTGTACCGAGAGAATATGAGAATGGATTGATATCAAAGTCGCGTTCAAAAACACCTATGGTACTATTTTTGCGCTGTGGCATTGTTCCTGGTGCCTTCTGCGAACGGATGTTACCTTGTACGCTAAGGGTTGTTGTCAGCTTATCGTTGATATAGAAGGTGTTTTTCAGATTGGCCGTAAGACGGCTCACCTTATCGGCAATGGTCCACCCAGCATCATGGTAGTAACCGATAGATGCATAGGTTGCGGAGTTCTTGCCACCGCCAGAGAGTGTAATGGCGTGGTTGGTGACTGGGTTCAGCGTGAATAGGAGGTTGAACCAATCGGTATTAGCATACTCACGCTGGCGAAGGAAGTCGAGTCTTGCCTCTGGAGTATTCGGTAGATAGTATTCGCCAGTAGCTGGATTGATAGTGCTCACTGCCTTATACAGCTGATAGAAGATACCGCTGCGACGGCCATAAAGCGAATTGCTGATACCGAAATAGCCCTTGTCGTTCATTTCCTGATAGAGCGACATTGTTTCCTGCGAGTTGAGTAGGTCAAAACTGCTGTAGCGAGGTCTCATTCGGATGGTATTCTCTGTGGAATAGGTTACGCGCATCGGACTGTCCCTGCGGCCAGTCTTCGTAGTGATGACAATCACACCATTCAGTGCACGGGCACCGTAGACAGATGTGGCTGAAGCATCCTTCAGCACCTGAATATCTTGGATATCTGCTGGATTAAGACCTGATACAGCCGAACTAATGAGTGTGACAGCATCACCAGAAGCCAACTGGTCAAGACTGAGGTGTACAAGGTCTTCATACACCGCACCATCAATAACCCACAGCGGTTGTACGTTACCGATGATAGATGCACCACCACGGATGTTGATACGAGGTGCAGAACCGAACGTTCCAGAGATATTTTGAACCGATAAGCCCGGCACGCGGCCTTCGAGCATACGCGAAACATCTGCGATACCCTCAAGTTTGATGTCATCCATCTTTACTGAGGTTGCCGCACCAGTATAGACACGGTTACGGATATTCTGATAACCTGTCACAACGACCTCGTCAATCTGACGACTGTCGCTTTTTAGTATGATATTTAGAGTGTGACCGTTTGTAACTTTTACGCTCTTGCTGACCATTCCGACATAGCTTGCCTGTATTGTTTGGCCAGCTAAAGCCTTGATGGTGAAGTTGCCATCTACGTCCGTAACGGCTTTCGCCTTCGTCTCCAACACCTGTATGTAAGCACCGATGAGGGCTTCTCCCTGTTCGTCCTTCACCATTCCCGAAACCATGCCTGCTGTCTGTGCAGCAGCGGTAAGGACAGTGAAGAGGAAGAAGACAACTGTTAGTATTCTATTTAATTTTATAAGTCTGTACATTACTGTTTTATAATGATGATTCTGTTTTATTCTATCTATTATGGTTTGCCTGCTGCCTTACAGTTTCAATTGCAGACCGCCATAGATACCAAAAGGATGACCGGCACGCAGTCCTGATGGATGACGTGAAACGAGATATTTCTTGTTAGTCAGGTTGATGGCATTTAGCGTCAGTGTTAACTTCTTACTTACGTGCCCCTTCACTGTAGCATCTAAGATGAGGTGTGCTGGAATCTTCTCACGCTCTGCTATACGTCCGTGTCCTGGTGCGGTACGCATATCGCTATTGTAGCGTACACCGAAGTTGGCTTCTACTAACTTATGCTCCAGACCTATCTGTGCATTGAAGGCGTGCTTATATATATAAGGTATCTCGTCGCCATAGACTACCGAACCCCAAGCTGAACTAACAAAGTCGTTCTTCATCTTGGTATTTGTGTAGGTGTAGGAGAGTTGGATAGGCAACTGGAATCCCAGATGGCGTGGCAGTGGGTGATAGGTACACAGAAGTTCCAGACCATTTACCATTGCCTTGCCCACATTGAACTGTTCAAGTGTACCCTGACCGCCCTGTGCAGCAAGGTCACTACCTAACATATTTGAATAGTTGTTGACAAAGGCTATTGCCTCACAACGCAGTTTCTTCGTAGTAAAGCGTAGTCCCGACTCGATGTTCACACTGCTCTCTGCTTTCTGGTCAAGCGTTGCACTTGGTGGTGCAAAACCTTTATGGATACCACCGATGAACGAGAGCTCAGGTAGTAGCTTGATATTGAAGCCCGCACCTGGAAGGAGCGCGCGTGCATGGTTAGGTGTCTCGATGCGCACCATACCTGTGCGGCGGAGGTCTGATGTGGTGTAATTGCGGTTCAGCAGTTCTACGTCTTCATAGCGCATACCTACATTAAAGGTGACAATACCCTTCGACCATTTTCCCATCCAGTAGCCCGAGAAGGCGTGTGCCGTAGTGATACGGTTCGATTGGCTGCCAGGCAGACCAGCAAGGAAGAGACTCATTCTGCCATCCTGCATAGCATAGGCGTCGTCATGCTGGAAACGGTCTTCGCTGTCGGCATGATAGCGCAGTCCCATCTCGGCTGTCAAGTAGCCACCCCACAGCATTGTGCGATATTCAGCCTTCGACTGTATACCGCGCGAATGGTACACACGGTTGTTGGCACGCAACATCAGTGCTTCACCGGCATAGTTCTTCTTACCTGTAACGATGTCGAAGTAGTCCTGATTAGTTTCAGGGTCAGCTAATACATCAGATATAGAACGACGCTCAGCCTTAGTAATACCAGCTCGAACCTCATTGAGTTTATACCAGTTACGGAAGAAATAGTTATAATATAGATTGGTTGTTATCTTCAATTTATTACCCGATTCAATCAGATAGGTTGCTACCCATTGTGTGTGACGGGTTTTAAGGTTGTCTTTCTGTGCACCAGCATAACGGAAGTAAGGGTGATGTGCGAAATCGCTTTCTGATAGTCCCAGATAGGTTTCGTCTGAAGTCTCATTGGCAAAGCCGAACTTTAGTTCGAGCAGGTGGTTTATACCTTCATCTTTATTCGTACGTACCAAGAATTTTGCAATAAGGTCGTTACGCTTGAAGCCTGTACGCTCATTTGGCTCGTCTTTGCGGAATCCGTCAGACTGATATCGAAGATACTCTACAAGGAATCCTGTATGCTTGAAGCCGTTTCCAATACTTACATACGACTTCAGTGTGTTATAGCTGCCGTAGGAGGTGTTCAAGCGGGCTGTAAACTTCGAAGGTACTGGCGTAGACACCATGTTAATGGCACCACCCGTGGTAAACGGACCGTACTGCACCTGACTACTTCCCTTTAATACCTCGATGGCATACATACGTCCAGCATTTGGGAAATAGTAAGCGGCAGGAGCTGAGTAAGGTGCAGGTGCAGCTAACACACCATCCTCCATTAGTGAGATGCGCTCGCTTCGCTCAGCCTTTGTACCACGCAAACTGATATTTGGTCGTAGACCGTAACCGTCTTCTTCATACACGTTCACACCGGGAACGCTCTTGAGCATACGGTTGATATCCGTATAGCCGAATTTCAGAATCTCTGCTGGAGAAATATAATAAGCTGAACCGGTACGGTTGCTGGCTTCAAACTTACTACCCAACATCTGATTTGAACTTACTACTACCTCCGTCAGTTTATGAACCGAATCTGTCAGTATGCTCTTTGGTCTGGACAGGCTGTCTTGTGAGTTCTGGGCATACCCACTGGCTGTTGTCAGTGCGAGGAGCAGAGGCAGCATCTTCATTCTATAATGCATAGTGATATTTTTGCCTTACAATGCTTTTTTTATCCCTTGATATTTCTACATATCTCAACAGGTTTGTATATGTTGCTAAGCACGTAAGTCTACTTATTGTTTATAAATATTAATATTGTTTTTAAAATGGAGTGCAAAGTTAATAAAACTTATTCTCCACAACAATACTCATTTATGGGTATTTTGATGATTGAAAAGTGCATAAAGAGGGATTTTTTGCCCTTCTCCCTCATAGAAAATGATGAGTTTTTGCCTTTTTTGATTCATAAAACTTAAAGCTTACTTTTGGTTTATCACTACGATGGACAGTCACTGCAAGCGTTTTCTTATCTGCGTCTTGTCTGTCTTTATAACTTGACGTAGCCCGCTACGCCTGCGTTACAAAGCCAAACACTCTACTCGATAATAAAACAAAAATATGTTTAATCTTTAATGATTGGTTTGTGTTAAATTTATCTATACCTTTATATCCAGAAAATAATAAATCGGATATGGAAATAAAGGGGGTTCTTCCGTTAAATGCGTAGATACTTTCCGTATAGCTTTTACGAAAAAGAGCTAAAGGTTTTCATTGAACAAAAAGAGGGCTAAGACTGTCTTGGTCGTCTGCTATATTTATCTTCCTATACAGAAAACCTTTTCTTTTGACACATCGAAGATTTTGCAGATAAGATGCTGAAAAATCATTACATAAACTTGTCTGTAATACTTAAAATAAAGCAGTAAAATACGTATAAAAGGCAAGTTTGCAACCATCAGCAAATCAGTTTGTTATGAAGTCTATAAGAAAAAGGTGCCCAATTGGACTTCAAAAGGGCGTTAGTTAGACTTCAAAAGGGCATCTATTGCAACTCAATTAGGCGTCTTTTCAAAGCCAAAAGAGCATATATCGGTTATGAGTAATACGAAAATAGTTTACAACCATTGGTTTCTATGGAAATAAGTTGTTTGTAGAAGACAGAGAGATATGGTAATGATAGGTATAGTATGTGTTTGTCTTTCCTACATTCTATCTTATAGCTTGTCCCCTTTGTAAGACCATTGATTCTGGAAAGTCATAGCGTGTAAGCAATAAGTCTTTATTCTGTTTCCAATCTATCCATTTAACGAAAGAGCCAATAAAGGTATAGATTTCAATCAGGATATCGGTGTAAATAATTAGGCAGATATGTTTTTCTTATGTCACGTTCTTATGTCACGTGGACAAGAATATGCTTTGTGAAAATATGGTGATAGAGTATACGTTGGTCTATATGGTAAGTGGAGAGATGGACGTTTCCCAGCCTGATGGAAGGATGATACATTAATAAGATAGAGTATGATTTTCCTTCTTCGCAGCTGTTAGTAGGATAAAAAGATGAGGGATGAGATTAAACCTTCGTTATTAGTATTCGTCATATACATGGTTTTGGTAGAAACCAGGGCATTCAATCTCAGCCGAAGTAACTCCATTTTTGTCCATACACGTGTGTATGAATATGTGATAGTAGTAATATTTAGGAGTCAAAACAATGAAGAAAATTTTATTATTTGTTATGGGACTTGTAATGAATATGGTTCCTGTTATGGCAGAAGGTGCAACTTATTCTATGGAATATGAAAAGTTAATTCATCAGTCGGCAGTTGTCTATCAGCCAACAACTAAAACAACTAAAACCGGTATCGGTGTTGTTGTAATGTACTCTGATGAGGATTATATGGGCTTTCTGCCCAATCCAGAGTTGGCAAAGCGTGGTTATATCGTTATGTTGTAGGTGCATGGAAGAAATAAAACCTCTTTCATATCAGACGTTAAAGCTGATGTGGAAGGTATATGAAGGAAAGATTATAAGACAATAATATGAGTAATTATTCAGGAAAACTACAGCAGTTGCTATCTTTGCTGACTTGTGTTCTGCTGGTTATAGCAGTCAGTATTCGTAGAGATGGAAAGGTTGTAGGACGTGAATTGAAACAGCAACAAACGGATTCAGCAAAGACAGAGACAATGGTTGTCCTTGAAGATGGTTCGGTTAGGTTGAATACTACTGAACTTGGTAAGGATATCATAGGCTACGGAGGAACCGTTCCCTTAGAGATTACCTTGGAAAATGGTAAGATAAAGAGTGTCAAGGCACTTGAAAATTCAGAGACACCCGACTTCTTTAAGGAGGCTTCAGCACTTCTGACCAAATGGAACGGACATACCGTAGAAGAGGCTCAGAAGCTAAAAGTGGATGCCGTTTCAGGTGCTACATTCTCGTCAAAGGCTATCATCGGCAACGTACAGCGTGGACTTCAGTATGCCGCAAAGAATCCTGTACAGGATTCAATATGGGCGAAGATGGACTTCTCAAGCAAGGCTATAGCAGGACTAATAGTAGTACTTTTGGCTGCCATCGTACCGCTCTTTGTCAAGGATAGACGATACAGGATAAGCCAACAGATTCTCAATGTGATAGTATTGGGCTTTTGGTGTGGCTCGTTCCTGAACTATACATCAATCGTTAGTTATATGTCAAATGGTATGAATGTGTTGACACTGATAGTACCCGTTATTATGCTTATTACCGCATTTGTGTACCCCCTCTTTGGCAAGAAGTCATATTATTGTACGCATATATGTCCATTTGGTTCGCTGCAAGAGCTTGCTGGGAAATGTGTAGGCTACAAAATCAAAATGAAACCAAAGACGGCTAAACGTTTAGATCTGTTCCGACAGCTGCTGTGGGCAGTTCTTATGCTATGTCTGTGGACAGGTGTATGGTTCGATTGGATTGACTATGAGCCATTCTCTGCTTTTGTTTTCCAGTCTGCCTCGTGGGTAGTTATCGTTATTGCTGTCGTCTTTGTGGTACTCTCTACGGTGATTATTCGACCTTACTGTCGCTTTGTTTGCCCAACAGGATCGCTCTTTAAATATAGCCAACAGTCAACTTTAAAAAACAAGAAATAACCGATATGAAGATTTCAATGATTATCAATGCAGTGCTTGCCATTGCACTTGTATTCCTTAGTTATAAACTTGCTGTAACTGGGAATGACAAAGGTAAGGAACAAGATAGCTCCGAAGTAGTACTCCATACGATTCTCAAGCGCACATCTATCCGCTCTTATGAGAATAAAACTGTTGAAAAGGAGAAGATAGAAAAACTGCTTCGTGCAGGAATGGCTGCCCCAACAGCAATGAACAAACAGCCTTGGCATTTTGTAGTTATTACGGATAAAAGTCAGTTAAAAGAACTTTCTGAGGCTAATCCCTATGCTGCTATGGCAGCAAAGGCTCCACTGGCTATCGTTGTTTGTGGTGATATGAAAAAGGCGGCTGAAGGTAATGCACGTGAGTTCTGGATTCAGGATTGCTCTGCAGCTTCGGAGAATATTCTCTTAGCTGCTACAGGAATGGGACTTGGAGCCGTGTGGACAGGCATCTACCCTTCCAAAGAACGTTGTACTGACGTGGCTAAGGTACTCGGACTCCCAGAGTCGTTAATTCCACTAAACACGATTGTCATTGGTTATCCTGATGCTGATGTGAGTCCGAAGGATAAATGGAATACGGAAAACATTTCATACAACACCTATGGTGAGGAGTAATAAGCGTAAGATATAAAAGCAATTTCAATAAAACAATAAATATGAAGAAACTAATGATTGCATCCTTAGGAATGATGCTCGCAATGAATATGAATGCTGCTAAGAAACCAAAGACAAGTGCTCTGCAGTTTAATCCTGAGAGTGGAGTGAAGGCATCATTGACAATGCCTGATGGCAAAGTAGTAAACTACACTGCTTATAATAAACTTTATTTTGTTACCAATGTAGAAGATTCTACCTATCAGTATATGAATATCTTTGTGCCAGAAGGGGCTAACGAGCAGACACCTATCTTCCTTCGTACTTACGTAGGAGGCTATATGGCAAGTCAGGCAGGTGACCCACAAGCAGAGGATGCCAGTGGACGCGCTTTGGCTGAGGGCTATGTTCTCGTTATTCCCGGTAGCCGTGGCCGTACTTCTACCGTAAAGAAAGGAAAGAAGACGGTTTATACTGGTCGTGCTCCGAAAGCCCTGCTTGACTTAAAAGCGGCTATCCGTTACCTGCGTCACTTTGATAACCTGATACCGGGTAATACGGAGAAGATTATTACTGACGGTACCAGTGCAGGTGGAGCGATGTCGAGTTTGATGGGTGCAACAGGCAATAACCCAGCCTATGAGCCCCTGCTCAAGGCTATGGGTGCAGCCGACGGACGTGATGATATCTTTGCGAGTGTATGCTATTGCCCGATTACCGACCTCGATCATGCGGATATGGCATACGAATGGTTGTATGGCAATACTGATAGTCGCAAGAGCCTCGCTGCAAGTAAGCAGACATTGATAAAGGAATTGGCAGCACAGTTCCCATCTTATATCAACTCACTTGGCTTGAAAAAGCCTGATGGTACACTGCTAAATGCCGACAATTATCTTGACTATATCAAGCAGATTATTATCCGTAGTGCTCAGGATGCTAAAGATGCAGGTGCAGTCATCCCTGATTCTATCGGTTTTACATTCAGCAGTGAGGCAGCTATTCAGGCTCCTATCAATGGCGGTGTAGGTATGGCACGACCTGCAGGAATGGGTGGCGGTATGCCTCCGATGATGATGGGTGGCGGAAAAAAGGTTGGTGAATATATCACAGACCTTGATATGAACAAGTATCTTAACTACGTAGTAAGTACGCAACCCCTCAAGGGTGTACCATCTTTTGACAGCTACAACGTGGACGGAGCAGCTGCAAGTGGTGAGAACGGTGAGTTTGGAAACGAGCAAGGTTCTGATGTTAACTTTACGGCATGGGCTGCTGCAAAGACGGGTAGCACATTGTCTGACGAGATAAAAGACAATGTCCGCCTGCTGAATCCTATGTATTTCATCGGTGATACAGCTACCTCTGTTGCTCCTCACTGGTATATCCGACATGGTGCTCGCGACCGTGATACTGCTTTCCCTATTGCCATCAATTTGGCTACAAAGCTACAGAATGCGGGTAAGGATGTTAACTTCAAGCTACCTTGGAACCGTCCTCACAGTGGCGACTATGCCCTGAAAGAACTCTTCAGCTGGATAGCTAAGATTGTAAAATAAAGCAGTGAGCGATAAATATACATTCCTGCCCCAGGCGCCTATCCATCGTGTGATAGGCGCCATGGCTATATCTACCATCATCTCTATGCTGCTGACCAGTATGTATAATCTGGTCGATACGTTCTTTTGTAGGTAAGATTAATACGCAATCCACTGCTGCGGTAGGTATCGTCTTCAGTGTGATGTTCTTCATACAGGCCTTCTCTTTTTTCTGGATCTTCAGTAATTTGGAGTGATACCTTTTGATATTAGAACTTTGAAGAAACGTCACACAGAGAAATGGAGAGTACAGAGGGCACCGTTGGTGCGTGGAGCATCAGAGGATATTTGCGAGTTTTAAAGACGTTTATTATCAGAGCTTTCAACAATACGTACACTACGGCTCTGTCGCTCTTTGTGCCTTCGGCACCTCCGTGATATTGTCTTTATGTTTTCATCTCCGTGTTCTCCCACTCTCTGTGTGACTTTTATATGTAGTAGGATTACTTTATGACCCCATATTTCGGAAAAATCCAATAAAGTCCCACAGGCGATATCCGTTTTTCACAACAGAGCGAGCCCCACAACAAGGGCAACATCTTATTCGCTCTTTTGCTTGTACATGCAAAATAATTCTATTACCTTTGTATTCTTCACAAGTGCATTCGTGGGTGTAAAGCCCCCCAAGCATGATATAGGAAACTGCTGTTCATCTTTGTACATTTGTTTGTGCTTATTCAAATATACAATATTTACAGCGGTTTCTTTTTTATTTTATCTATTTTATCACTCCAAATTCCTGAAGAACCATAGAAAAGACTATTTTCTCTAAATGTAATAGTGATGATTAGTTGTAGGGAACAGTCTCCGAAGGAAACACTATAACTGTAGGTTCATCAAAAAAAACAGTGAGGAGTGAGGTAGACTTAATAAAGGAGTATAAGCATGAAGTCAGAGTCTACTATAGAACACTTGCAAAAGTAGGTCTTTCATGCACTCTGAAGGATGTTACCAATACTCTTTTAGCATTTATCTTACAACATCTATGAAGATAGGTTTCGCAATTTTGAGTAGCAGACAATTGATTGGTTGGTCATTCCTGCCTACTTTTTTATATTTATGAATCTATTTATAAACTTCTCTTCAGGCGTAATGGACTTTATAAAGTAGTTTGTATAAAAAGTGCTTCTTAGACAACCTATTTTGAGAAAAACATTCAGCAAAATATAATAAAAATTAGCTTATAAATGTCTTTTCACATTTAAATTGCGAGAATTACGTATAATTTTTATAGCTTTGTACCTGATTTGAGTATATTTGTAACTATTAGATAAAACTTAAAGATAATAAATATGGCCATTTATGATTATGGAATCGGAGGTAATGAGGTAAATGTTGACGCTAATGAGTCAATTGCCGACATCCCTTCCAACAGAACGTTATTAGTACAAAAATTAACCGATGAGGCTCCAGTAAGCCCTGAAACGGTTTATGGTTTACAAACAGTAGAAGATGTCTTCGAACATTTCTCGCCATCTGTTACACTTGAGATGCAAGATGATAACGGTGAAGATGTTACAGAGACAATGCACTTTAAGAATCTTGGAGATTTTGACTCGGAAAAGCTAAAAGAGAATAGTGCTTTCCTTAGTAAACTTGATGTTGAGAAAGAGCAGAATATAAAGATTGCTCGTCAGCTTTCATCAAATAAAGCCTTATTGAAAGCTTTGGCTAATCCAGAAACCCGTCAAGCTGTAATAGATTTGTTACAGAGTTCGCTTGACGAAATTAAGAACACAGAAGCCAAGTAAGAATAAAAACTAAATTAAAAATGGACAATAATAAAATAAAGGCTAAAGAACAGCAGGCTCCTTCTATAAGTAAGAGTACTATTGCACAGCAGGGAACCTCTTCTGCTGCCAGTGCGCTTGACAAACTGAAAGAGTATGGCGGATTTACTTTCTTAGAGAATATCATTGACGGCTTTTCTAATCTGAATCCTTCACGTAAGGCACGCCGAAACATCTTCCTCTCTGATGCACAATGGGAGAATGATCGTAAGGTTTTAGCTAATCGTCTTGAAGTTTGGATTGATCTCTTAAAATCTGGTCAGTCAGCTGAACAGATGAGAGATAAGGCTAAGGAAAGAGCCTTGCATGTTGAGGACTTACTGAATAAGAATCTTAGTAAGGTTTTGGCTCGTACACGTGAGCTTGAGACTTCTTATCGTTCAGTTGCTTTATTCTATCGCAATACAGAGAGTCAGAAGGTTAAGAATATCACTATTGTCAATGCTGAGATGGATCAATTGACAGACTTAGACAATCCTGTTTTCATTGACTATATCAGCAACGAGCTTAAGCATAACTTCGACCGTCTCGACCTTCGTCGTAACTATTCTTTGCTTGTCATCCCTGGATATTTGGGATCTAACGCTGTCCTTGACAAGTGGGGTAAGATTGCACACAGCAATAAGGTTATGCTTCTAACTGACTTCCAGGATTTGGAAACGCCAGACGATGTTGTTGATGTCTTCTTTAATGCTGACCATTCTGGTGGAGATGTATACAAGTCAAACATCATTATGACATGTAACTGGCTTTTAGGACGCCAGAAGGTAGTACAGGTAGGAGAAGAAGACAATCTTTACGTACCAGGCTCATCTGCTCTCGCAGGTAAGATTTACAGCACATTGATGTCACAGGTAGTTGCCGGAAAGAAATTTGGTGGTCTTAATGATGTTGAAAGCGTACGTTTCGATTTGAAGAAAAGCGAGATTTCAGAAATCGAACGCATGGGTCTTGTACCAATGGTCAACGAGTATAGTAAGGTGATGGCATTCTCTGCTAAAACACTCTTCAATGGTGATAACCTTGGATTGCAGACTTACTCTGTTGTTCGTGTATTCGATTATATCTCTAAGGTTCTATTCGACTTCCTGAACCGCCGCGCATTCGAGAACTGGACAACTCGTACAGAGGCTGACTTGAGAAGCCAGATTGTGAAGTTCCTTGATAGCATACAGGGGCCAACTCGTCTGATTGAGAAGTTCCGAGTGATGAGAATTGAGCAAGATCCAAACCAGAAGGATCGTGTATTACTTGATATTCACATCACTCCATACTTCCCTGCAAAGAGCTTCGTTATTCAGCTCGAGGGTCGTAAGGGTGAAGAACCAGAAGAGGCTAACTGGGAAAGCCAGTACTCACAAGATAAATAAGTTCCCCTTATTTCTGAGTCTTTAGAATTTTAGAGTGATAAGACTTGTTTCTTACATTCAGATTTTTAGATGTAATGGAAAATTAGTAGGCTGGTCATTCCAGCCTACTTTTTTGTATTTATGCATCCATCTATAAACTTCTTTTTTATTGAGTTTTAACTCCAATCGGTCATTAAAGCCTAAGCATATATAGTAATAAGAATTATACATATTGTGGTCTAATGACCGACTGGGGGTTAAGAATGACATTCCTACTGCTGTTAAAATACTACTTCTTGTAAAACTATCTTTCTGTGTGGTGATGTTCGGACTAATAAATGTTAATACCCTGTATTATAGTTTCTCCACTTTATATCAGATGTGTAATTTGCAGCAGTCCTTATGAGTTTATAAAATAAATCATACTTCGGTAGCTTACTGTCCCGGAAGAATCGACGGTTGAACTTCCAACAATACTCGTTGAGATAGAGTTGGAGAAATCTTAGATCCACTTCTTTATGAATAGCCTCTATTGCACTACTTGAGTTCGGGATAAGTTTAGCATGAAAAACGTTCTAACTGCCTTGGTTTTTGTACATACACCGGCAGTGCCTCTGGCTTGTTCTCAAAGAAGCAGTATGCTGTAAGGGCAGAACACAAGTTCATGATAAAGTTGTGTATCGAGCGGTGTCTTGAGTGAACAAGGTTGGCTTTGTTTTTGAGCAGTTCGTTAAAGCACTCGATGATATATCTTTTCCTCAGCATAATCTTGTCCCACATAGGCATCAGTTTGTTCTTCATCTTAGCCTTGAGCCCATGAACGAGTTGGATACCTTGACCGAACAGGCTCTCAAAGAGTTCCTGCTTGATGTATCCTTTATCAGCAAAGACCTTCCCAAACAAGACCTTTGCAAACACCGTCCATACTCTGCTATCCCTGTCATCCACATTTGCTCCTGTAAGACAGAACGTTATCACTTCACCAGAGTCATTACATAGCAGGTGCAGCTTGAATCCATGGCACCATCCCATAGTGCCCTTTCCGTCCTTGGCAAGGCTGGCAAAAACCTTGTTGTAATATCGTCGTACATTGTGACATACGGGTATCATTGTGCTATCAACAAACGTTATACCCGTACACTTGCCGAAAGCATAGAGTTTCATGAACAGCATCATCTTAAAGAACACTCTTGGCATGAGTTCAACGAAGCGGTTATAGGAAACCGCATCGGGAAAATCCTGAAGCATCACCCCTTTGAACCAATTCAAATAATACTCCTTGAAATTGTGATATACGCCGAAATGATAGCATACCAAAATAGTCATAATCTGGTTCTTCCGTTAAATGGATAGATATATCCCATTAGTATATAAAGGGGATAAACTACAAGATATAATGTAGAAAAGGCAAATAAAAAATGTCTATCCATTAGCATATCTTTCTGTCTTCTACAAACTGCTTATTCCCTTATTAATCGACACTTGTAAACTATTTTCACGCAACTCAAAACCAACACATGCTCTTTTGGCTTCTAAAAGACACCTAATTGCCTTGCAAAAGATGCCCTTTTGGAGTGTTACTAACGCCCTTTTGAAGTCCAATTAAGCACCTTTTCTTGCACAACTTTATAACTAACTGATTCTCTGTTAGTTGTAAACTTGCTTTTTACACGTGCTTTTGTCTTTATTTATAGATATTTTATTCGAAATTATGTAATGATTTTTTAGATTCATCCGACATTTCGAGTGATACGGCAGTCATGCAGTGCATAGAGTCTTAGTGTAAAGTACCTCTCATCCCTGAATCCATACGCATTTCGTTTCATTACTTTAATCTTGTTATTGATGCCTTCGACTTTTCCTATTGATAGATGGCAATCGTACCAGGCAAGGATTCCTTTCTTATAGGTTTTCACAATAACATCCATTTTCTGTAGTTGGGCTATCTTACTTTGTTCAGCCTGCCTTATCCAGTCATCAAGCACTTTTTCTGCCATATCTTTCGTGGGTTGCGACCATATCTGACGCAGTTGTTCCTTCAAATAGTATGCTTTTGACAATGGCTCATTCATAGCTAAAGCATTCTCAAGCCTTGTTTTGTGCTGTTTATCAAAGATGTCCTCACCATTGCCGAGTAGCAGATACCTTGTTCCTTTGAGTACTTTACGCTTATTTATATCTTTCTCCATACTATAAACTTTACGTCTGATATCGTCAAGTTTCTCGTTCATTAACTTCACTACATGGAAATGATCAAACAGATGTACTGCATCGGGACAGTTCTCCATAACAGAGGCTATGAAAGCCGCAGACAGGTCTGTTGCCACATGTTTTATCTTTATATTCTTACGTTTGACTTTCCGCCAGAATTTCTTCAGAGCTTTCGTACCCTTTCCTTCGCCAACATAGATTACCCTGCCACTGTCCAAATCCACGACTATTGTCTTATAGACATGTCCTTTCTTAACAGCAAACTCATCTATACCAATATTCTCTACACCATCTAAATATGGAGGGCTATAATGACGCTCAAGGTAAGAGGAGTGTATTTCCTTTACCGTATCCCATGATACACCCAGATGATTCGATACATCCTGAAGCGTCATACCACGAAGTAAATCTACTACATACTTGGCAAAGCGATGAGTATAGCTGCGACTGCCGGTAGCAAAGGGAATATTCTCCTGCTGGTCGAAATCACATTCCTTACATTTATAGCGTTGCACCTTCATGCGGATAGTTACTCGCTTGCCACCTATGAGAAGTCCGATAAAGTTCCGCAGGCGATATCCGTTTTTCACAACAGAGCGAGCCTCACAACAAGGGCAACATCTTATTCGCTCTTTTGCTTGTACATGCAAAATAATTCTATTACCTTTGTATTCTTCACAAGTGCATTCATGGGTGTAAAGCCCCCCCAAGCATGATATAGGAAACTGCTGTTCATCTTTGTACATTTGTTTGTGCTTATTCAAATATACAATATTTACAGCGGTTTCTTTTTTATTTTATCTATTTTATCACTCCAAATTCCTGAAGAACCTAAATAAATTGATAAGTTGACAAGTTTATTCTTATAATGATTAGGTGTTCCTTCTACTTTCGAAGTAAGGTAAGAATTAAGCTTATCAGATGTTAATCCCATGTTATTTTATGTTTTTCTTTTGTTTTTATAAAAATATCTTTCTACTTTTGATGTCGTAAAACAACAGATTGTGAATCTTCCTCTTCTTTCCAAGAGCAAGACTGTTTAACAGCCGTACAGAGGGGACTTCAAGAAGTTGTTGAGGTTTTCTCTTTTTTATTTCCCTATAATATTAGGAGATAATAAGGGTGCCTTATTAATCATTTTTTTTTCTAACAACTTAAAAAACTTTTCAATTATGAGTTCATTTAGAGCAACTTTGGAATTAGGTGGTAAGGAGTATGATGTACTCTTTTCTAACTACGAGTTCAGCCGTACAACTGACAAGAAGGGTCAGCCTGCATCAAGCATCTCTGGCGGTCGCATCAGTGTAACTATCGAGTCTACTGATGACACTTCTACCATCGAGGCTATGCTTAACAGCCAGTTCAAGCCTGTTGAGGGTAAGATTATCTACAAGAAGAGCGAAGAAGATGCTAAGATGAAGGAGATTTCTTTCAAGAATGCATACATCGTTCACTACAAGGAGACACTCGACGTTAACAACGAGGCTCCTATGACCATCGCTATGACTTTCTCTGCTGAGAATATCACAGTGGGTAATGCAGAGCTCGACAACCGTTGGCCTCGCACATAAGCTTAGGAAACATAAGGACTATGCAGGGCAAACTATGCTCGGCATAGTCCTTTTCCATTTTTTACTTAAAGGGAGAGTTGTTACAATCCTATATACTCTGATTGCTTTCCCTTAAGATTCTAAATATAATGACACATAAGCTAATTAGCTTTTAAACTTCAAACACAAACATCCAATGTCAATTCCATTTAATCCAATCACTATCAGCGTAGGAAAGAAGTCTCTTTCTTCTTTTATTTCTCTACAAATCGAACAAAACATAGGTAAACATCACCGATTCCAAATGTCGGTTGAACTTGAATCTGGTGGCAATAGATATGTGCACAACATCAGCGAGAACAGTAAAAAGTGGCTGGGTGAAAGCATCGTGGTGAAAGCTGCTGGAACACCGATTTTCGTGGGTGTGGTGACAAACATACAGTTACACAGAGAAGGAAGTGACTTTGGGTGTATCATCGTTTCTGGTTATTCTACAACTTACAGAATGGAGACTGCACATAGCTGCTTCTCATGGAATGATACTACCATTGGGGATGTGGTTAAGAAGCTATGCGAACAAGCTAAGGTGCAATTAGAGTTAAATCCTGAATTCAAAGAGAACAAGGACTATATCTGTCAATATGAAGAGTCCGACTTCGACTTTATCCGTCGTCTTGCCCATCAGTATCAAGAGTGGATGTATTACGATGGAACTAAACTAATCTTCGGAAAACCAAAGAAATTGGCTGACCCAATTAGGCTGGAATATGGTACGACGCTGTCGTCACTTGATATCGGTTTGCAGACCCTCGCACGTTCAGAGCAGGTGTTCTCTTACCACTCTGGTTCAGACCGTGAGATGGAGAGAATGACACCAGACCAAGCCATTGGACATGATAAACTATCAGGCGATGCCTTCCGTGCATCATTAGGATTGTTCTCAAAACCAGCAAGACAGCGTGCATTGCCACGTATAAGCGATGAGTCGGAACTCATTAACTACATGGGGCGTAAGCAAGCGGCTGAGACGGCTGAGACACATTACATCACAGCAGAGAGTCAGGTGCCAACCCTGCGTGTAGGCTCTGTTGTAAGTCTTTACAGCTCATTCTTAGAGCGTATAGGAAATATATCTAAGGAGAGCTTGGGTAACTTTATCATTATTGAGATAACCCACGAGGTGAGCCAAGGTAGCTACTACAAAAACCGCTTTAAGGCTATCCCTGCAACGATAAAGGCACTACCAAGTCCAAAGGTACGTATGCCATTAGCCGAGACACAGATGGCAACTGTACTTAGCAATGCTGACCCACAGGGCAAGGGCCGTGTTCGTGTGCGTATGAACTGGCAAACGAATGGTATGCAGACAGGTTGGGTGCGTGTGATGACACCAGATGGCGGTAGCAGTGACGATGTAAAGAGCAACCGTGGTTTTGTATTCATCCCAGAGGTAGGTGACCAAGTCCTCCTCGGTTTCCGCCATGGTGACCCAGCAAGACCATACGTTTTGGGTAGCCTCTTTAATGGAACAACTGGTGGTGGCGGTGGCCAGGGCAATAACTGCAAGAGTCTCACCACACGAAGCGGTAGCTCCCTTAAACTTGACGACTCTGCAGGTAGCGTAACACTACACGACAAAGGTGGTGTAAGCATGAACTTTGATGGTGGAGGAAATCAAAGCCTTAATGCAGCTTCTAAGGCTACAACATCTGTGGGAAAAGGTGGTTCAAGTGTTCTCACAATGGATAGTAGTGGAAACATTGACCTTTCTGGTAAAACACAGATAACATTGACGGTTGGTGGTAGTACAATTACAATCAAAGGAGACGAAGTACGAATCAGCAGTAAGAATATAATCTTGGAGGCTGAGAACAATTCTATAACAGGAAAAAACAACACAGTAACAGGAACAAATAATAAGATTAACGGTGAAACCGATATTGAAGGACCAAAGCTGTCCTTGAAGGGTGACCCTGTGAAGATTAACTAACATTTTATTTTCATTTATGAAAAAAACATATTGGCAAGAGGTACATGAGCAGTGCGCAGAAAAAGATAATATGCGCCTAAAAACAAATAAATATAGATGTGAGCAAACCATCATTACAAAACTAAATGGTGTACCAGCTTGTACTATCAGAACAAAGTCAGATTATCAATTTGAGTGGGCAGAGAATCTTAAACGTCCTGCGATGAATGCTTATTGTAAGCTGCTGGAGCAGTTTGTTTCCGTTTATCCACCAAGTTATCAGAAGCCTTTGGATATGATCATAGACTTAGAAAAACTAAAATTCGAGTCTGTTTTTGATATTGACATGGCAACTGGTAAAATGGTAGGTATTGTCAATCATAATGAGATTGTTGAGAAATGGCAGGAGTATAAGAAGAACATGCTGGATAATTATAGTTTCCTTCGTTCAGCTGACACAAAAGAGAATGTAAATGCTTTTATAGACTCAATGGAGAAAGTTATCGTAGACGAAAAACTCCTAATGGCTGAGTTCTATGGAAAAATGATATTCCTGCTGTTATTTGATGGCTATCTTGTTGGTAAGCCTAACTACGCAGCAACAACAGATATAGAATTTCCATCACAGCTATTTCAAGGTGTAAAGTTTCCGATGACACTTACGCCTCGTATACAGAAAGAATCCGTAGAGTCTGTTATTTATGAACTTAAGAGTTCTGTTTCAGATTCTGTAAAACTCTCTGAACGAATTAAGAAAGAGTATGACGAGCGTTTTAAGCCTTCAATTCAATATAGTTTCTCTTCATACAACGCACAATTTAATTCACATGTGCTACTAAATGAAAAGGAGAGATATGTTCAGGAGGCGGAATGCTATATCATTGAAGAAATTGTTAATAACCTGAACTTAACAATTCACTGTAAAATCCGACAAATAGTTTAAGAAGATGAGCGAACAATATATTGAATTGGGGACTAACGTTGTCTGTACCAATATGACAATTCCTTCTCCATTGAAAATAGGAACACCCTCAAGAATCTGTACAGCATTGACAAAGGATGACAAGCCTGTGCTACGTATTGTAGACACCAAAATCAGTAATTGTTTTGAATGTAGAGTGCCACAGATGAAATGGGGTGGAGTTATAGCATCACTCTTTGGCATAGCAGTAGGTGCTCTTGTTGTAGCAGGAGCTATTGCTCTTATAGCAGCAACGATTGCAACTGGAGGTTTGGCAGGAGGTATTGTTGCTGGAATTGGAGCTGCTGTCTTACCTGCGATGGGAGGTGAAATTGCCGCATCAGTGATGATTGGGGCACTGACTTTTGGGGGTAGTATATTTAAGTTAGG
The DNA here is from genome assembly GCF_003609775.1 of Prevotella melaninogenica. Lineage (NCBI taxonomy): Bacteria > Pseudomonadati > Bacteroidota > Bacteroidia > Bacteroidales > Prevotellaceae > Prevotella > Prevotella melaninogenica. The sequence continues at coordinate 186,356 of NZ_AP018050.1, read as the reverse complement.
GTATGATTTGGAACATTTATGTGACGCATCATTAGATGCTACATGGGATATGGGACTTCCAAGTACAATCATTGAAGGAGAAAAAGCTATATTATCGCATTCTTTTATTCCATGTCCACAAGGAGGAATTGTTACGCTCATCATTGACGATGGGTTGGCTGCACAGGCAGCACGTATGATATCAGATAACAATCATGAAATAATTAATCAAGAATATTTGAATCAATTTATTCAAGGTGTAATAAGCGGTGCAACAGGTGCTGCTAACCCTGTTTCTATGGCTATAACGGCGATTGCTGCTTTAAAAGATGGCTTTGACGGATATGCTGATGATGACCTGAATATAGATCAGTATGAGATGCTACACGAAGACAAAGAATTTGAATATGATTACCAAGAAAAGATTGAGGACGAAGCTTATGATATTGCAAAGGAAGAAGGTATTGAAAAGAAAAGAGGAAAAGGAACATATAATGACGCTAAGGAGAATTGGGGTAAATATAAAGAAAGTAAACAGAACAAAGCTAAAGCTATCGAAAAGCATCAAAAAGCAGAAGGCAAAGCTGCAAGACGAGAGCAAAAGATTTCTAACAGCTCGAGTGATAAAATGAAAGGACGAGCTAAAGGTGAACGCCAAAGGGCAAACCATAAAGGAAATGTTGCAAAGCAGGCTACACAAAAGGCTCAATATGCAAAAGGAGAGTTTATAGGAGGATTAATTGGCTTTGGAATGGGTATTGCTGGTTCTGCGGTTAATATGCTTATTGACAGTAAATTCAAGGAAGAAGAGTTTAATATGACACGTGATATAGTTCGAGAAGTACAACAAATAAATAGTGATGATAAGAATAAATCAAAAATAGTATCAGATGGGAAGTAGCAAAGGAAATTGGGGAAGATATGGATTACAAGCATTTGGAATTTCAGTGCTTGGTCCCCTCTTGTTTTATCTTATTAATCCTATCATTGAGCATTTTAAGGGAAATCGTGATGCTGTCGCATATACAAAGACATACGTAAGTCAGTGGGATAGTATAAAAATAGTGCTACCCACTAACTTGTACGACTTCTCATCTGGTGAAATACCTCAACGAACAAAAGTTTTGACAGGTGATGGTAAACAAAAACAGAGGATATATGCAAGCTTTGAACAATATTATATTACACAATACAAGAAATATTTTAAGATTATATGGATTGTAGGTGGTATAGATGAAATTGTTGGGCATTATCAACGTCGTCATGATGCTGCAGGTATACAATGTCAACTGATGCGTCCAAACATGGTACTATCAGTCTATGTCAATCGTAAACAATGGAAGGATAAATCATACGGAACAAAAGAAAAACCTATGCCAGTTTTTCTACATAGAATTATCTCTGGTGATGATATAGAAGAGCGGAACAAGCTTGCGCTCTGGAGAGATAGTCTTCAACCTGGAGGAAGATTTGTAGATTTCTATCTCCCACCCAAGGCTGTTCAACGTATGCGCAACACGCCAGATTCTGTTAACTATAAGTTTGCAGAGTATTACTTGCGTTATCTTTTACCAGAAGACGAGTTCGAAAGATTGTTTGAAGAAAAATAATCTAAAGGGATATTATGATAGGAAGTAATAAAGGAAATTGGGGAAGATATGGATTACAAGCATTTGGAATTTCAGTGCTTGGACCACTCTTGTTTTATCTTATTAATCCTATCATTGAACATTTTAAGGGAAATCGTGATGCTGTCGCATATACAAAGACATACGTAAGTCAATGGGATAGTATTAGACTTGTTTTACCAGAAAACCTATTTGATCAAACCTTGCAAGGAGAAGGAGTAAGTCATGTCAAGGTAATAAAATATGATAAAAAACAAAGTCAGAGAATATATGCCAGCAATAAAAGATATTATATTCCTCAGTATAAAAAGAATTTTGAATTGATATGGATTATTGGTGTAGATGAGTTTGTAGGTCATCATAACCGTCGTTATGATGCAGCAGGTATTCAAAATGGCTTAATGTTCCTAGGTATGATATTATCTGTCTATGTCAATCGTAAACAATGGAAGGATAAATCATATGGAACGAAAGAAAAGCCTATGCCAGTATTTTTACATAGAATTATCTCAGGTGATAATATAGAAGAACGAAACAAGCTTGCGCTCTGGAGAGATAGTCTTCAACCAGGTGGAGACTTTGTTGATAGTTATCTCCCACCCAAGGCTGTCCAACGTATGCGCAACACGCCAGATTCTGTTAACTATAAGTTTGCAGAGTATTACTTGCGTTATCTCTTACCCGAAGACGAGTTTGAAAGGCTATTTGAAGAAGAATAATGTAAAAGTTCATTATGATGGGAAGTAGCAAAGGAAATTGGGGAAGATACGGATTACAAGCATTTGGAATTTCAGTGCTTGGTCCCCTCTTGTTTCAGGTTATTGAGCCTATTATTGAGCATTTTGAAGGAAATCGTGATGCTGTGGCATATACAAAGACATACGTAAGTCAGTGGGATAGTATCAGACTTGTATTACCAAACAATCTGTTTGAACAAACCTTACAAGGAGGTACTAATCGTAATAAAATTCTTATAGAAAATAAGAAAAAAAAGATAAGAATTTCAGCTGGTATAAAAAAATACTATATTCCACAATATAGAAAGTACTTTGAACTAATATGGATTCGTGGAATAGATGAGTTTGTAGGTCATTATGGTCGTCATTATGATGCAGCAGGCGTTCAAAATGGTTTAATGCGTGCTGGTATGGTGCTATCAGTCTATGTCAATCGTAAACAATGGAAGGATAAATCATACGGAACAAAAGAAAAGCCTATGCCAGTCTTTCTACATCGAATTATCTCTGGAGATAATATAGAAGAACGAAATAAATTTGCGCTTTGGAGAGATAGTCTTCAACCTGGTGGAAGATTTGTAGATAGTTATCTTCCCCCTGAGGCTGTCCAACGTATGCGCAACACGCCAGACTCTGTTAACTATAAGTTTGCAGAATATTACTTGCGTTATCTTCTTCCAGAAGACGAGTTTGAAAGATTGTTTGAAGAAGAATAATCTAAAAGTTCATTATGATGGGAAGTAGCAAAGGGAATTGGGGAAGATATGGATTACAAGCATTTGGAATTTCAGTGCTTGGTCCACTATTGTTTTATCTTATTAATCCTATCATTGAACATTTTAAGGGAAATCGTGATGCTGTGGCATATACAAAGACATACGTAAGTCAGTGGGATAGTATAAAAATAGTGCTACCCACTAACCTATTTGATTTCTCATCTGGTGAATTTACTCATCGAACAGAAGTCTTGACTGGTGATGGTAAACAAAAACAAAGGATACTTGCAAGCATTGAAAAGTGTTATATTTCACAATATAAGAAATATTTTGAAATTATATGGATTGTAGGTGGTATAGATGAAATTGTTGGGCTTTACAATCGGCATTATGATGCTGCAGGTATACAATGTCGACTGATGCGTCCAAACATGGTGCTTTCAGTCTATGTCAATCGTAAACAATGGAAGGATAAATCATACGGAACGATAGAAAAGCCAATGCCAGTCTTTCTACATAGAATTATCTCAGGTGATGATATAGAAGAGCGGAATAAAAATGCATTAAGGAAAGATAGACGTTTTCCTGGAGAAATTATGGTAGATTTCTATCTCCCACCCAAGGCTGTTCAACGTATGCGCAACACACCAGACTCTGTTAACTATAAGTTTGCAGAGTATTACCTGCGTTATCTTCTACCAGAAGACGAGTTCGAAAGATTGTTTGAAGACGAATAATCTAAAAATTTATAATGATGGGAAGTTGCAAAGGAAATTGGGGAAGATATGGATTACAAGCATTTGGAATTTCAGTGCTTGCCCCCCCTTTTTGAATGTATTATCGTTTCTGGCTACTCTGCAACTTACAGAATGGAGACTGCACATAGCTGCTTCTCATGGAATGACACAACCATTGGGGATGTGGTTAAGAAGCTATGCGAACAAGCTAAGGTGCAATTAGAGTTAAATCCTGAATACAAAGAGAATAAGGACTATATCTGTCAATATGAAGAGTCCGACTTCGACTTTGTCCGTCGTCTTGCTCATCAGTATCAAGAGTGGATGTATTACGATGGAACTAAACTAATCTTCGGAAAACCAAAGAAATTGGCTGACCCAATTAGGCTGGAATATGGCACGACGCTATCGTCACTTGATATTGGTTTGCAGACCCTCGCACGTTCAGAGCAGGTATTCTCTTACCACTCTGGTTCGGACCGTGAGATGGAGAGAATGACACCAGACCAAGCTATTGGACATGATAAACTATCGGGCGATGCCTTTCGTGCATCACTCGGGTTATTCTCCAAGCCAGCAAGACAGCGTGCATTGCCACGTATAAGCGATGAGTCAGAACTCATTGGATACATGGGTCGTAAGCAGGCGGCTGAGACGGCTGAGACACATTATATCACAGCAGAGAGTCAGGTGCCAACCCTACGTGTAGGCTCTGTGGTAAGTCTTTACAGTTCTTTCTTGGAACGTATAGGAAATATATCTAAGGAGAGTTTAGGTAACTTCATCATTACCGAAATAACCCACGAGGTGAGCCAAGGCAGCTACTACAAGAACCGCTTTAAGGCTATCCCTGCAACGATAAAAGCACTGCCAAGTCCAAAGGTACGTATGCCATTAGCAGAGACACAGATGGCAACTGTACTCAGCAATGCTGACCCACAGGGCAAGGGACGTGTTCGTGTGCGTATGAACTGGCAGACAAATGGTATGCAGACAGGTTGGGTGCGTGTGATGACACCAGATGGCGGTAGCAGTGACGATGTAAAGAGCAACCGTGGTTTTGTATTCATCCCAGAGGTAGGCGACCAAGTCCTCCTCGGCTTCCGCCATGGTGATCCAGCAAGACCAAACGTTTTGGGTAGCCTCTTTAATGGAACAACTGGTGGTGGCGGTGGCCAGGGAAATAACTGCAAGAGCCTCACCACACGAAGCGGTAGTTCGCTTAAGCTTGATGATTCTGCAGGTAGCGTAACACTACACGATAAAGGCGGTGTAAGCATGAACTTTGATGGTGGAGGTAACTCTACGTTGAACGCAAAAGCTACTCACTCGGTAAGTGCAGGAAATAATGCTTCTGTGAATGTCGGTAAGGGAAAGTGTTTGCTAAATATGGACAGTGCAGGAAACATAACACTGGATGGAAATTCAACAATAACATTATCAGTTAAGTCAAGTAAGATTATAATAAATGAATCAAGCATTACGCTGGAATCTCCGAATATATATGTCAATGGTTCAACAAAAACTGAGATAAAAAAAGGAGAAGATAGTAAAATGTTAGTTCAAGATGATATAATATTATCAGGGGATTCAAATATAATAATAAATTAATTACGAACTTCAGATATTATTATAAATAAACAAACAAAAAATACGTATAATATATAATGGACAACAAAAATATCTTTACTAAAGCTGAGGTATTCCCTGATAATATTATTAGGAAATATCAGGTTGTAACAAAATCTAAGTATACAATTTCCGGTAACCCCCTATTTGAGACAAGTTCAAAAATGGAAATGAGCGTCATTTGCTCAGAGATTGTTGGTAACCATTATTTGCTTGACATTAGAATACTAAACCAAGCCAATAACTATGGTTTAGAATTTCCAGAGCGAAAATATATAGACTTACTTGATAAAGTTAATGATATTCAGTCACACTTACTTGTATCAATGGACTTAGGTGGTAAGTTGAAAGATATATTGAATTTTTCAGAACTACACGAAAAATGGGAAAGCATTAAAGCTGATATAACAGACCCATCAGCAGAGATTTCCAAAATTATATCAGATGGAGATCAGCAATATGCTCATGGTTCGCAATCTTTTGCAGAAGAACTTAATAAAACGACATTGTATAAGACTCTCGGGATGGGTTTATTGTCTTTTAATGGAGTGATAAAAGAAACCGATAAGACTTTTTTTTATAATACATCGTCACTTTTATTTCCTCAAATTAATAAACGAATTTCTATTTTATTAGATGATATTGTCCACTTTTGTGATACACCAGCATATCTACTAATTTTTAAGAATAAACATAGAAAAGAAGAATCTGAGATCAAGTCAGAATTTATAAAAAACTTCCCATTCTTAAAGAAACAGATGGGAGAATATAAATATGATTTATTTTGTTCAGTAGAGAAAGATAATAAAAATCGTTGGCCAAACTCTATTGAACTAACTATAAGTGAGGTGTTAGAACCGATAGTTTCCGATGTAGTATGCAAGATTGAACTGATAAAAGAAAATTTATGAAAGCACTAGTACCCGCAGGAACATTTGCCGTATGTACAAATGGGATGAAAATGGGAAAGATGATAGTTACATCTCAAACAACTGTCAAAACCAGTAAAGGTAAACTTATTGCAACATTGAAAGATAAGCCTACAAATTTCAGTTGTGTTTGGGCTGGTATTATTGCTGCTGCTGTTGCAGCTATAGTATTTGCATTAGCAACAACATTAGGACCTTTAGCTGTTGTAATCATAGCAACTATAGTGGGTATGCTTGGGAGTTTTACTCTTGGTTCAATGTTATGCTATTTCTGTCTTAAAGAAACACCATGGCTATCTGGCAGCGAGCATCCAAATGTTTTGATTTCTGGCAACAAAGCTTTAGTACACACCGCTCAAATAACTTGTACTCCCTTAGGTTTTTTACCTTCTGGTAATATACAATTATTTTTTGATAAGTCAGTGGCTAGTAGAAATGCAACAGTATTCTTCTTTAAAAATAGTCTAGACATATTAGAGGGTGCTGCTTTGGGTGCTGGACTTGCTGGCTTAGGGCAAATTGCAGCTAAAGTTTTTACAGGATTTGGCGGAGGACTAATGGGCACTACTGCTGCAGGAATAGTAACTGCAGGACTAATAGGTAGTGGTTATGCGATAGGAAAAAGCATTGATATTATTCAAAATAGTAGTTCAACGGCATTAGCAAATTGGATTACTGCTGGTGACTATGATAAATATGAAAGTTCGAAGAAAAAAGATAATGATGAGAAAATTATAGATAAAGTTAAAAAGGGAACTTCTAATCAACCAGGAGATAGTAAAGTAATACCTCCTTATACTAATCAGGCTGACATTAATACTAAGCTAAACATTGGTACTCTGGCGACAGGAGAGGTAATGAAAGTCTCATGGGGGCGTGTGAAGGCAGACCCTGCTTATCATACGGGTATGCCCAAAAGTGAACTTAATAAGCTTCTGGGCAAATATATGAAAGAAGTTTCTACAGAAGTTAAATTGAGAAACGCTTCATTAAGTAAAAACATGGCTTTGAAGGAAAATGTACTAAAAAGCCTTAAAGATTTTTTTTGTAGTAAATGGAATATGTATAGGAGTTAACATAGCTGGTCAAACTGCATCTAAGGTCATAAAAACAGATGTAGATAAGGATATGAATAAAGAAATTAGTGCATTATCTAAAATCGGTATTTATGAAATTAAAGTATAAATTTAAGATAGATTCGCCATTAGATTTTTGGGATATTCCTGCTAGAATATATTTTATGGCAGCTACTCTTTTTTTCTTGATACCCTTCTATCTGATAGGTTTCCTCACGGTAAAGGATGATTTGCCGCATAGAACAGGTATTGTTAATAGAATACATATACTACAGAAGTCTCATAGTAGTTGGGAGGCAAATTTCACTTTGGAAGGTGATACCAGTCATACCTATTGGCAAGGATATGAAAATTTTTATCCCTTCTTTTTATTTCCTCCTAAATATAAACTTGACGACTACATAATCCATAAAGGAGATACTATAAGTTTCTTTATTGATAATGATAAAAATGGTAATTATATAAAGAGTGACCGTTTTTTCCCTGGAGAAGGCCATTCTTTTGAATCAGATGAAGTTATCTATACAGAAGGTCTGGTAGTAAATGGGAAAGAGATAGCATCTCCACTTGTTGCAGCGTTTATACGTACTCCCCTTACATGGTTAGGAAATGTAGGAGTTATTTGTTTTTACCTCTGGATGTGTCTGTTTGTTATCGATTTTGGTATGTGGTATAATAAAAAAAATATTGATAAAAAAATAAAGGAATACTTTTATAATCAAAATATGTTCATTCGATAATTTAAGTTTAGATTAGAATCATTGACAAGAAGGTATTGTAAAGACTATATGGAAATAAAATACATAAGGGTAAACATTGCATGTCCTATCTGCTTTATGCCGTATGGGAGCATAGCTATGGTATAACTAAATTTCTTTTAGAAAATGAAGCAGACCCTAATACGGTTTCTTCATTGACAAGTACACCCGATGTAATAGAGCCTCGTCTTCCTTTAGAAATTTCATGTTATGATGATTATGGCATGAACTACATGAAGTTATTACTCGAATATGGAGCTAATCCTAATGATACACAAGCGCAGTGTCCTCTATTTGCGGCTACATTATATGAAGTGACTTTGGATGTATTATCGTTTCTGGCTACTCTGCTACTTACAGACTGGAAACGGCTCACAGCTGCTTCTCATGGAATGATACAACCATTGGTGACGTAGTGAAAAAGCTATGCGAACAAGCGAAGGTGCAATTAGAGTTAAATCCAGAATTCAAAGAGAATAAGGACTATATCTGTCAATATGAAGAGTCCGACTTCGACTTTATCCGTCGTCTTGCCCATCAGTATCAAGAGTGGATGTATTACGATGGAACTAAACTAATCTTCGGAAAACCAAAGAAATTGGCTGACCCAATTAGGCTGGAATATGGCACGACGCTGTCGTCACTTGACATCGGTTTGCAGACCCTCGCACGTTCAGAGCAGGTGTTCTCTTACCACTCTGGTTCGGACCGTGAGATGGAGAGAATGACACCAGACCAAGCCATTGGACATGATAAACTATCAGGCGATGCCTTCCGTGCATCACTCGGGTTATTCTCCAAGCCAGCAAGACAGCGTGCATTGCCACGTATAAGTGATGAGTCAGAACTCATTAACTACATGGGGCGTAAGCAAGCGGCTGAGACGGCTGAGACACATTATATCACAGCAGAGAGTCAGGTGCCAACCCTGCGTGTAGGCTCTGTTGTAAGTCTTTACAGCTCATTCTTAGAGCGTATAGGAAATATATCTAAGGAGAGCTTGGGTAACTTTATCATTATTGAGATAACCCACGAGGTGAGCCAAGGTAGCTACTACAAAAACCGCTTTAAGGCTATCCCTGCAACGATAAAGGCACTACCAAGTCCAAAGGTACGTATGCCATTAGCCGAGACACAGATGGCAACTGTGCTTAGCAATGCTGACCCACAGGGCAAGGGTCGTGTTCGTGTGCGTATGAACTGGCAGACGAATGGTATGCAGACTGGCTGGGTGCGTGTAATGACACCAGATGGTGGTAGCAGTGACGATGTAAAGAGCAACCGTGGTTTTGTATTCATCCCAGAGGTAGGCGACCAAGTCCTCCTCGGCTTCCGCCATGGTGATCCAGCAAGACCATACGTTTTGGGTAGCCTCTTTAATGGAACAACTGGTGGTGGCGGTGGCCAGGGCAACAACTGCAAGAGCCTCACCACACGAAGCGGTAGTTCGCTTAAGCTTGATGATTCTGCAGGTAGCGTAACACTACACGATAAAGGCGGTGTAAGCATGAACTTTGATGGTGGAGGTAACTCTATGTTGAACGCAAAAGCTACTCACTCGGTAAGTGCAGGAAATAATGCTTCTGTGAATGTCGGTAAGGGAAAGTGTTTGCTAAATATGGACAGTGCAGGAAACATAACACTGGATGGAAATTCAACAATAACATTATCAGTTAAGTCAAGTAAGATTATAATAAATGAATCAAGCATTACGCTGGAATCTCCGAATATATATGTCAAGGGAACAACACAGACTGTTGTCGGACCAAATGAAAATTTGGGTGTAACCGTTTCAGCTGATGGTCCTGTAGACATTGTGGGTAACCCTGTCAACATTAACCAAGAGAAAGGCGGAGTTGTCAATATTAAATAACACGTAGATAATGAGTTTAATAGATCGATTACACGGTCACGTTCAAGAAGGTGGTCTGACACAAAGAGACTATAAGTACCGTTGTGTACAGACCATCACCACGAAGCTTGACGAGATACCTGTCAGTACTATTGTCAGTAAGAAAGATTATTCTGTAGAGAGGTTCATGGATGCAGAGGGAACACAGGGCTTTGGCTTCAGTGTTAAAGATGACATTCCTTCTATTTTTCCAGAACAATATGTGGAGTCAATAACCTTAATTAATGAATTAGAGAATATGAAGGTCAATGCCATAATAGGTATTGACCCCGGTACAGGATTAATAACAAAGGTTCTCAATCATAACGAAATTACAGCATTATGGGATGAGGAGAAGAAACAGCTAACGGACAAATATAACTTCCTGAAAGGTACGGCAGGAAGTAATGCGCTGAACAATCTCATCAAACTGGAAGATAAGATAATATACCAGTATGATAAGTTTATGGAGAGTTTGATAGCCAATCCCTTTTACTCTATTTTCTTTGGTCAACATTTAGTTTCTGACCAGCTACGTGTTGGGAATGATATCATCCCTTACGCATCGCGCCTTTTCCCAGAAAACAAATTCAGTTTGGAAACACAACGAAAGTCTGAGGTTCAAGAAGATGGGACATTGTTATTGGAATGCAGTGGTAAAAATGCATCAGATTCTCGTTTTGACGAGACGATACGCAAAGCATACGATGAGAAGATAAAACCTTTGATACAATATAGCTTTACGCAGTATAACATCAACTTTACACAACAATCTTGGATTAATCAGGCTGAACGATGCCTTCAGAAAGGTTCACTGAGTGTTATAGAAGAAGTTACTGATAATGTCACATTGAGTGTCGACTTACAAATACGAAGACTGACTAATACAATTTAAATTATGGGACAATCCTATGTAAGACATGGTACGAATGTTGTTTGTACTAATATGACCTGCGGAACACCGCGAGAGATATGGAGAGTTGATAAGGATGGTAATGTTATCAATACTGCCTCAAAGCTGCCGTTACTGAATATTGATGACAAAAAAAACTCTGACACATTTGTTTGCAAAATGCCTATAAAGAAATGGGGAGGTCTGTTAACATTTCTTGCTGGCGTTGCAGTTGGAGCCTTAATTGTCGCTGCTGTTGTTGCAACTGGTGGTGTTGGTGCTGTCTTACTATCTGCTGTAGCTATCGAAGGTTGGATGGTGGGTGCAGCAATAGCTGTTGGAACTTCAGTAGCCATTTATGCAGGCTATAGAGGAGTGAAAGGGGTTGCCCATGATTGTGACAACACACTGGGGTCCTCTTGGAATCGATTTCATAATAATGTTTTTATAGAAAAACAGCATGCATTGTTAAATAAGTCGAAGATGATTTGTACAACGGGAGGAACAATTAATATCATTGTTAATCCTGAACAGGCTAAAAAAGCAGCCTTGTATATTACCGCAATGAATGCAGCAGAAATATATGTTCAGCTGAAAAGTAAATTCATTCAAGGTGCTATAGGTGGTCTTACAGGAGGAGCCAATCCTTTTGCTTTAGCCCTCTCAGTAGGCTTCTACACTGGTGCACTGAACTTTGGAGGCTTTGACTTTAGTGAGACAGACAAATCCAACCAAAAGTCTGATTCGATAGGGAATTTAAAAAATACTGGTACGACTACTGGGGTAGGAACTGGAGAGTCTGTTGTTGAAAGTAGTATCACTACAGGTGTAAAGGCAAATAAGGCAGGAGTGGGTGAGGCTGCAAGGATAGATGCACAGGTAACATCAAAAACAGGAGAGGCAAACATGAAAGGCTTGGAGTCTTTGGCTTATGGAACACAAGCTGCCGATGCAAGTGCGGATGCTGCTACTTGGGGATCTCAAGTAGCTACTCGTACATCAAATGGTGCAAGTGCAACTTCTATTGCTTCTGCAGAATTAGCAGAACAGATGTATAAAGAATCTTCTGAGGAACTGATGCATAAAGCTGCTCAAGCAGCACTCGAACAACAAGATATTCTTGCTGAAGCAGCAAGCATTCAGGGAGGAAAGACAGCTGCAGTAAAAGCCGCTAAAACAGGTGCATGGAAAGATGGCTTTAAGAATTTTGGAAAGTCTTTGGGGTTAGGTCTTGCAGGAGCTGCAGTTGGTTATGCGGTAGATGAAGGGTCAAACTGGGTAGAAAATAAGATAGAAGGAAAGACTAAAGAAATAATGAAGGAGTTAAATGATTCCGACGACAATGACACAGTAGGTAATGCAAACTATATGGGTATCATCGCAAATTCATAATATCAATGGCAAATAATTTTTCAATAGGAGGAATTAAAATATTCTCAACAGCAGGAACAGTCTTTGCATCTCTTGTAGGTGGACCACTACTTATCTTTATTATAACGAGGTTTACGCTTGGTGGAAATAAAGACGCTATCCCTTACGCAGATACGTATATAAAGAATTCGGACACAATAGTAGTAAAAATACCTATAAATCACCGTGAAATAGATACCGACGACGACGTCTTCACTACCAGCGGATGGTTTATGGGAGTAGCACAATCACGAATGGCAACTTATAATATGTATTCTTTCTATTCTCCTGAACATAAGAAATATTTAGGAGTTGTTACTTTTATAGGCGGTTATAATACTGTTCCAAGAGGTCATGGAGAGAAGCTTTGGTATGAAGACTTAGAAGATCATAGACTAACTTTTCTTTACTGGATTAAAAGTTTCTCAGCCTACGTAAATCGTCAGCAATGGCAGGATCCAACCTATGGCACAAAGGATAATCCTGTTCCCATCTTCTTTAAGAGATCACTCTCTGGTCATGAGAAATTAGGTGGTATGGATGATTTTATTACCATCAAGCCCAGTGTTAACAAAAAGTTTGTTGAACTTTATCTTGCGCATGAATTGTCTTCAAAAGAGTTTAACCGTCTTTATGGGGCGGACATGAAACGCTTGGGACTGACGGATTAAGTTAGGTGACAAGTGGACTGGTTGATATGTTGCTTGCAAAGCAAGAAATGTGAGTAAAAAGTTGAGAACGCTCCAGATTATTTGTACTTTTGTGATGAGAACAATGCAGACGTAATGCAAACGATATGAGTATCATCGCAAATTCATAATATCAATGGCAAATAATTTTTCAATAGGAGGAATTAAAATCTTCTCAACAGCAGGAACAGTCTTTGCATCTCTTGTAGGTGGACCACTACTTATCTTTATTATAACGAGGTTTACGCTTGGTGGAAATAAAGACGCTATCCCTTACGCTGATACGTATATAAAGAATTCAGACACAATAGTAGTAAAAATACCTATAAATCACCGTGAAATAGATATCGACGACGACGTCTTCACTACCAGCGGATGGTTTATGGGAGTAGCACAAACACGCTCTGCAACTTATAATATGTATTCTTTCTATTCTCCTGAACATAAGAAGTATTTAGGAGTTGTTACTTTTATAGGCAGCTATAATACTATTCAAAGGGGTAGTGGCGAAAAAATCTGGTATGATGACATAGAAGTTCAGAGACTAACTTTTCTTTACAGGATTAAAAGTTTCTCAGCCTACGTAAATCGTCAGCAATGGCAGGACCCAACCTACGGTACAAAGGATAATCCTGTTCCTATCTTCTTTAAGCGTGCGTTGTCAGGACATGAAACTTTAGATATGGATGATTTTATTACCATAAAGCCCAGTGTTAACAAAAAGTTTGTTGAACTTTATCTTGCACACGAATTGTCTTCAAAAGAGTTTAACCGTCTTTATGGAGAAGACATGAAACGCTTGGGGCTGAAGGATTAAGTTAGGTGACGAGTGGACTGGTTTACGAGTTGACAAGTTGCTTGCAAAGTAAGAAATGTGAGTAAAAAGTTGAGAACGCTCCAGATTATTTGTACTTTTGTGATGAGAACAATGCGGATGTAATGCAAACGATATGAGTATCATCGCAAATTCATAATATCAATGGCAAATAAATTTTCAATAGGAGGAATTAAATTTTATATCAATTCATATCTTTATACTTTTTCATAATGTAAAATGTGACAAGTCATCTGTAATTAAGGACTTTTGCTCTTGAAATAACTTTTCAGCTACTACATTTATAATGCTGATAGTTGATTTTAGATATTGATTTAAAGCTTGTTTTATGAGATAAGAATCTCTTTTTATGTAGAGAAACTTATCAATTAAATACTTATAAAATATTAAAACAGAAAAAAGCTGCCCATATCAATTAAAAATAATATATATTTGCACAATATCTTGGTGTGAAATGAACTATCTAAAACAGCCTTTGGATTTATCAGGGGCTTTAAATGGACAAATTCAACGATGTTCCTATGAGGAGTCAATAGCCCAACATCTCATGATGTTGGTGATTTCTCGTCATGATGAAGTGGAAGGAAGAGAGGATTACGGTTCGATTATATGGGACTTGGAGTTCAATCAATTTTTAAAAAACGAAGACTGGGAAGATAAGGTCAGACAGTCACTTGAAGCCACTATAATAAAGTATGAACCTCGTCTAAAAGATGTCCATGTAAGGGTGGAACTTACTGAGGTTGAGGAAGATGTCAGAGATAAGTTTCCTAATGCCCGAAAGTGTGTGCGCTTGTTAAGATTGGCAGATAGAAAAAAAGTGTAATATCAGAAGATGAAACGAATCACTATATTGAATTATTTAACACTCTTGTTACTTTTCTTCTGTTGCACGTCGTGTGACAGCAAACGAACTATGGATAATATGAAAAACGATTCACTTTTTGTATGGCAGCCCGCTTTAACGGCTCCCAAATATTACCCAGTAGAAGCCCAGTATGCTCGTGTCATGGTGGGTAAAGATATGAATATCTCTATGGGAGAAACCAATGTTGGTTATGGCCTCGGCAATGGATTCAGTACAATAGATTTTGGTGCAGGCGATGGTGGCCTTTCAATTCCTACGGGCTTAGACGTACTATGGTTATCTTTTGCGGAAAAGAAATTCTATCGTTTTAAGCAGGATTTCTCTAAGGAGATTCAAGAGAAGATACTGAAGTATTTTCAAAGGGGACTATATGATGACAAAGAGCGTTATAGCTGTTTTGTTGTAACTTTGTTGCCAGGAGGAAAGATATGGTTGTCTCTTGTCGGAACCAGTCTTAATAGGACGGTTTGTGACAGTCTGCAGGCAGAGGAGGTGTGGATGTCATTAAAGGATTTTAAAGAAGATTACTACCAAGCTTTTGGAACATTAGATAGTCTTTGTACAAGTGGTCTGTCAGACTATGATGGTGCTACGGAGAATCTGAATATAAATGGTATTCCTTTAGGTTTGTGGGACAAATACGCAAAGCGCTATCCTTACGATATAAATATAAGATTTGAAGATAAAAATGCAATCTTAAAGTCAGAGAGTCAACGTGCAGAGGAAGTTGATGCTGAAGCGGTAGCTTACTTCTCTACGGGAGAGTATTATGAGTTAAGACTTAACAAAGGTGTCTATGATAGACCTGCATTGCAGAAACTCATTCTCTCATGGTGTGTTGGTGAAACCTGTTATCATGGGGAGTTCTTTTTTGATGAAGAGGAAGTCTTGAAGGCTTTTCCTGCAGTATTTGCCTCTGATGGACAGATAATGGCTGGAAGTTTGAATATAGAAATCAGCAAATACAATAACCGTTTTATTATAAGTCTGGTCTCTGGAGGAAAACATTATCAGCTAAAGGATACAAAGATACATGTATTCTGCCAGAAGGGTGGAGATAATGAGTTTGACGCACAAGTTGTATATAATAATCATCGTGATATACACTCTGATGATATCCAATTTATAGGAGAGTAGCTGTATGGTAGGATATACAAATAGACTATGTGTTGTAGGCATAGATACTGCAAAGGGTTCAGACGTACAATATATGGATTTGACTATAGGTGTTTTCTTTGATGGAACGCTCAATAGTAAATATAATACCAAGTGGAAGTCTGTAGCAGGTAACGGCAAAGATAATAGTTATAATAATGACTATACCAATGTTGTTAAATTGTGGAGAGGTTATAATAGTAATAATTCAACATCCTATAAAGTATATATAGAAGGGGTTGGTACAGAATCTCCGCTGTCGTTAAATAGAAACGCATCATCTTCTAAAAAATATGCAAAGGAGAAAGATACTATAGATAGAGATGATAATGAGCCTTTGGTATCTTCTCAAAACACAGATTCGTTATTTGGTGCAGGTCTTGGAATGGGAGTTACAGGTATAAATGCTAAGATACATCGAGCTTGTATGTTAATAAACAATATAGTGTCAAAGGCCTGCTCGAATAAAAGAAAGAAGCTCAGAATACTGACACTGGACGTTTTTGGTTTTAGTCGTGGTGCGGCTTCTGCGCGTAGTTTCGTGTCTGGAATTTATTCTTTGACAAAACAAAGAAGCAAAGAAGCTGGATCGTATAATGTATCATTATCATCATGGCTATCTGTATATTCTTCTCCCCAAAAGCCTACGATAAACGTTCGCTTTCTCGGCTTATATGATACAGTTTCTTCGTATGGCTATTTTATAGACGATGATGTCGCAGAGTTAAGTTTAGGAATACCAAGTGGCGAACCAAATGTAAAATATATTGTTCAACTTTCAGCTGCTGATGAATATAGAGAAAAATTTCCTCTTACAAATATTCGTTCTGCAGGTGCGAGAGGACGAGAGATTATTTTACCAGGTGCACATAGTGATATTGGTGGTGGCTATTGTAGTGTTGAAACAGAAAGAATGTATTCTTCCTTACAAAAATCTTGGTTTGGGAGGGAGTCATATTTTCACGGTGATCTCAAATGCAGAGGTAATAAGACATATGATGAACTGGTTGCTGAAGGTTGGTTACCGATGGGATGGAATCAGCCTATATATAACCTTGACAAGTATGGTCGCAGCTTTGTAACATATAATAAATTCCGAAAAGTAAAAAATGATTATGCGAGGATTCCTCTTTATGTTATGTATGAACTTTCGAATCTCAAAGGGATACCATATAAGGCTACAATGATAAATGGTGATAGTACTATCAATGGAAATTATATCTATCTTAATTTGTTGAGAAATATGATACTCTCCAAAGTACGAAATAACCAGCCACTCTATGTGAAGACG
Organism: Prevotella melaninogenica; assembly: GCF_003609775.1. NCBI lineage: Bacteria > Pseudomonadati > Bacteroidota > Bacteroidia > Bacteroidales > Prevotellaceae > Prevotella > Prevotella melaninogenica. The sequence continues at coordinate 169,136 of NZ_AP018050.1, read as the reverse complement.
ATAAATAAAAAGAATCAAGACGGACTTGTCTTTATGGGAAATCAAGCTGATTTAGAACTCATTAAAAGAAATCGTTATGAGTTCATGCATTTGTCAGTTGATGGAACTTTTCCTGCAGGTGGTGCAGAAGATAATAATATACGAAAGATAATTGATGATACAGTTATGAAATGATGGTCTTGTTAAAGGACTAAGTAGCTCACACAAACGAGATACATTATTATTAGATATGAATATAAAATATGATAGATAAAAGGCAACAGAGTATAAAAGAACGTCTTAGAAGATTTGTAATGGATTTGTGGAACATTACGGATCTGCGGCAGATGGGTCCTGTTATTGATTTAATTCTTCACAAGTGCATTCGTGGGTGTAAAGCCCCAGGCGTGATATAGGAGTCTGCTGTTAATCTTTGTACATTTGTTTGTGGTTATTCAAATATACAATATTTATAGCGGTTTCTTTTTTATTTGTTTATCACTCCATTTTTGGAAGAACCTCATTTTTCTTTTATATCAATTCATATCTTTATACTTTTTCATAATGTAAAACGTGACAAGTCATCTGTAATTAAGGAGTATTGTTTTTGAAACCACTTTTCTGCTACAACATTTATAATGCTGATAGTTGATTTTAGATACAGATTTAAAGCTTGTTTTATGAGATAAGAATCTCTTTTTATGTAGAGAAGCTGCAAGTTCCAAAACGAAGTGCAATAAAAGAGTGTCCCTCTCCGAGAGATGCAGACGTTCTCGACGCGTAGCGAGAGGTTGTCTGCATCTCTCGGAGAGGAAAAAGAAACAACCAGCAATACAAATAAAAAAGGAGACCGAAGTCTCCCAAAGATTAACTAACTTTGTATTGCAAATGTATCATCAATTAATCTCGGAGCAAAGGTCGCAAATTTTTGCCTTACTCCAAAAGAAAACAGCGAGAAAAGAAATTGCCGAGATCGTCGGTATTAGTCAGTCAACACTCTCACGTGAAATCAAACGCAACAGTACGCCTTCGGGAAAGTATATCTGGACGAAGGCGCATGATATGGCTATGCAGCGCAGAAAGAGCACGGTAACTAACGCCAAACTCTCCGACGAATTAGTTTGGAGAATTAAAGAATATATTATCAACGACCAGTGGTCTCCAAGACAAATATCAGGGTATCTGCGCATAAATGAGAGTATAGAGGTCTCCCACCAGTCCATCTATAACATTATCCACAATGACACAACAGGGAAGCTTGCAGAGCACACAAGGCATAAGATGAAATACAGGCATCGTCCCCAAGGCGGACATCTTCCAATAAAGGACAGGGTGAGTATCCATGAAAGAAGTAAGGAAGTTGACGGGAAGAGATTCGGAGATTTTGAGATGGACTTGATCGTCGATCCTGCCCAGCACGCCATACTCACAATAGTGGAGAAATCCACCAATATGTTGTTTATGCAGAAACTGCCATTTGGAAAAATGTCAAAGCCTCTGGTAAAGGTGGTTAGGAAACTACTGCTGCCATACAAAGACAGCCTGAAGACAATTACAACAGATAACGGACCTGAATTTGCAGCACATAAGGACATCACAAAATACTTAGGAGTGCCCGTGTACTTCGCTGACCCATATTGTTCATGGCAAAAGGGAACTGTTGAGAATACAAACAAATTAATCAGGCAGTATATACCTAAAAAGGATTCGTTTGATAAATATACGGACAAGAGAATTATGTCCATACAAAAGAAATTGAACGAAAGACCAAGAGAAAAATTAAACTTTTCTAATCCAAAGTGCGAGTTCTTTAAACACGTTTTGTAATTTTGCACTTGCTGGTTGACTCTGCGAGCTTATCAATTAAATACTTATAAAATATTAAAAACAGAAAAAAGTTGCCCATATCTATTAAAAATAATATATATTTGCACAATATTTTGGTGTGAAATGAACTATCTAAAACTGCCTTTGGATTTATCAGGGGCTTTAAATGGACAAATTCAGCGATGTTCCTATGAGGAGTCAATTGCCCAGCATCTCATGATGTTGGTGGTATCTCGTCATGGTGAAGTGGAAGGAAGAGAGGATTACGGTTCGATTATATGGGACTTGGAGTTCAATCAAGTTTTAAAAAACGAAGACTGGGAAGATAAGGTCAGACAGTCACTTGAAGCCACTATAATAAAGTATGAACCTCGTCTAAAAGATGTCCATGTAAGGGTGGAACTTACTGAGGTTGAGGAAGATGTCAGAGATAAGTTTCCTAATGCCCGAAAGCGTGTGCGCTTGTGGGTAAGTGGTCTTATTGTCAGAAATGACCAGCAATTCAACTTCAATACACATCTTTATATAAGTCCAATATCACAGTAAGATTGGCAGACAGAAAGGAAAGTAAACTATAAGATGGGACGATTCAATATACTGAGCTATTTAACATTTTTGTTACTTTTCTTTTGTTGCACATCGTGTGATAGCAAAAGGGCAATGGATAATATGACAAACGATTCACTTTTCGTATGGTAGCCCGCTTTAACGGCTCCAAAATATTATCCCGTACAAGCCCAGTATGCACGTGTGATGGTGGGTAAAGATATGAATATCTCTATGGGTGAAACCTTCGTAGGCTATGGAGTTGCCAACGGAGTTAGTTTGATAGACTTTGATGCAGCCTTTGGTGGTCTTGAGATTCCTACGGGCTTAGACGTATTATGGTTGTCTTTCGCAGAGAAGAAGTTCTACCGTTTTAAGCAGAGTTTCTCCAAGGAGATTCAAGAGAAGACATTGAAGCTCTTTCAAAAAGGGAAGCATGATGACGATGGGCGTTATAATTGTTTTGCAGTTACGCTACTGCCTGGAGGCAGGATATGGTTGTCACTTACTGGAACCTATATTAATTCGATTGTATGCGATAGTTTACAGGGAGAAGAGGTGAAGATGTCTTTAAAGGACTTTGATGCAGATTACTACGAGGCTTTTAAAACATTAGATAGCCTTTGTGCATCTGGTCTGTTAGACTTTGATGGTGCTACAGAGAATCTGAAGGTAAATGGTATTCCTTTAGGTTTGTGGGATAAATATGCAAAGTGCTATCCATACGAGATAAAAATTACTTTCGAGGATAAGAGAGCGATTATCACTGCAGAAAGCCCACGCTCAATGGAGTTTGGAGTAAGGACAATCTGCTATTTCCCTATAGGCGAAGAATATGACCTAAAAGCTACGAAAGGGATTAAAGACATGGCAGCTCTAAAGAAGATGTATTTGTCATGGTATGTGGACGATATTGATTACACTGGAGAGTTTTTCTTCGATGAGAACGAAATCCTTAAAGTATATCCTGAAGTATTTGGACCGACAGGGCAGATGAAGCCTGGTGTGTTGAATATAGAGGTAAGTAAATATAATAATCGATTTAAGATAAGTCTTGTGTCTGGAGAGAAAAGCTATCAGCTGAAAGATACAAAGATACATGTGTTCAGTAAAAGACAAGATGAGGAAGATAGTAGCTTGCAGGTTGTTTATAACAATTATCGCGAGATACATTCTAAGAATATTCGGTTTATAGGTGAGTAGACACTATGGGAGAGTATACAAACCATTGATAGTCTTGTTAAAGGACCAAGTAGCTCATAGGAATGAGATACATCATTATTAGATATGAATATAAAATATGATAGATAAAAGGCAACAGAGTATAAAAGAACGTCTTAGAAGATTTGCAATGGATTTGTGGAATATCACAGATCTGCGGCAGGTGGATCCTGTTATTGATTTAATACTTGACGTAATAGCCTATAATAGTAGTAGACTTCATCAGAATATCTCAGATTCTGATTCAAGTGTTCTGCATCGTTTGGCATGTTTGTTAGTGCCTCAGCAGTGGTCACTTCCAATGCCTTCTCATGCTTTGTTGAGTGTGGAACCTAAGGATGACGAATCACGTTTACTTACGCCACAGGATCGTTTTTACACGAGGAAGATGATGTTTGAGAAGGGATGGGTAGACCTTGATTTCTCTCCTCTCAGTAATTATCCTTTGGTAAATGCTAAGATAAAGGGGCTATCTTACGATAGTCGGGTCATGTATTCTTATGAGGGTAGTCTGCAAGAAACAGAACTTTCAAACGTAGTAGTGCCGTCAGAAGATGGTGTTGTTTGGATAGGGCTGGAAATGACAAAGAGTCTACTTCGCTCAACGCATAATCTTGTGTTATGTGTACTATTAGAGGACAATAACCTCACTCCATTCCTAAGAGATGTGCAGGTCTATGATGGAGTAGGGGAGAAATTAGACGTTTCGGTTCCACAGTTCCCACTTGAACATAGTGAGAAATATCACTATTTCGATGAAATTAGTGACTACTATGCAAATAACTTTATTCAGATAAGCCTGGATTCAAAAGTTCTCTCATCTAACCCTTTCAGTACCTATCCTTCTGAATGGGAAGTATCTGATGAAGATGGTGATGAAGGTAATAAGCTGGTGTGGTTAAAGCTAAAGTTCCCTGTGATGTTTAATCATGTGGATTTAGGGAAGATACGTTTTCTACTCAATACTTATCCTGTTGTCAATCGCACTTTGATAACAGTACAACATAATTTTGCACGAAAAGGAAACATCGTAGCCCTTCCTTGTAAAGAGAATCGTTTCCTCCTGAATGTAGAATCCTTCCATGACGATGCTAATCATCAGTATGTGGATATTGCGCATAATTATAGCGAATCCTCTATAGGAACTTACAGTCTTTACTTTGGAAACATAGAAAGATTTGACTCAGACAATGCTCGTATATTGATTAACAAACTAATTCAGTTAATCCATGAAGACGGAAGTGCTTTTGAGAGTTTGGAGATAGATACGCTCACGGATCAGCTGAACAATCTCTATGATAATATTGAGAACATAGAAAAGAGCATTTTTGACTTTACTCAAGCTAAGAGTATTCCTCGAGCTTTCTTGTTCACACATCCTTACAAGAAGACGTCAGAGGTTGAGGTGAGTTATTGGACTACTGATGCAGAGGTCGCTAATGGTCTAGATAGTCGTACAGTAGTTTATCAATCTGATAACGATAAATTCTCAACCAGTGGATTGTTATTCCAAACAACGACAAAGCAAGGTAATGCTCATGAATCAGAGCGTGATTTAATTAATCGACTGCGTTATGGTTTGCTATCAAAGGATCGCATTGTTACGCGAGAAGATATAAAGAGTTTTGTACTTTGTCGTTTGGGAAAGCTGGTTAAGTCCGTAGATATAAGGGATGGTATTGCTATCTCAAGCGATGTACGACGCGGTATTATCCGTACAACAGAAGTGAGAATTGAACTTTCACGGACAAGTAAAGAAGAGGGTATTGATTTGCCTGCAATGACAAGTTTCTTAGAAGATGAGCTTTCAAAGCGTTCAATCAATAATACTCCTTACAAGATATTTTTCGTATGAATACACAAAATTACAGCAATAGCCTCATAGCCGCCATTAAGTTGGCAAAGGCAATGGCACATCAGGACAAACACTTGTCGTTCGGCGTAGCTCATCTTGTTATAGCTATGCTGACAGAGCAGACCGGTTTGCGTGAAATCCTGAACTCAATGCAAAAGGAAGTAGCATATATTAGCGATTGGTTTGAGACTTATCGTGAGATGTATGTTGGTGTTGAGCACGAAGGTGGTGAGATAATCTCTGACCACGAGGTAGAAACGGTGCTTGACGAGGCTGAACGCTCAAAGATTAAGCTTGGTACAGACTCTGTAGACGCCTTGTGTGTGTTCTCAGCAATTGTCAGAGATGGAGTGGTTTACTCTCATCAGCAGATAGAATCAATCGGTGTGACAGAGGATGAAATAATGGAATATTTTGAGGCTTCTACATCGCCTCTATCTCCAGTGGCAGAGATGGATATGGGTAGTTCTATCCAGTATGTTTCTGATCTTCGCCGAGCAGAACTCTTAGAAGAAGGTAAGTCTATTATTGGTCGTAGCAAGGAAATACGTCTGATATTGGAAACGTTAGAACGTTCTGAGCGACAGGGTATCCTGCTTGTAGGTGCACCGGGTGTCGGTAAGACGGGTATCATTAGAGCACTTGCCCACGAAATGGAAATCAATCAGGATGAGATAATCAACCAAACATCGTTAGTAGGGCTGAATACATCAAAGATTCTTGCACAATCGGGCAATGAAACGGAGATTACCCAAAAACTTACAGGTTTACTGCAGAAGATGAATCAGGCAAAGAGTCGTGGTGTGCTTGTCATTGACGACTTGCAGTTGTTACTCGAAAGTGGTAACCCAACGGCAGCTACCTATATTCTCAACAACCTTGATGCACAAATTTGCGATGGTGCAGTCACATTGCTGATGGTTCTCTCTATGGATGCTTTCCGTAAGCACATTGAAAAGCATTCCATTGCAAATAGACTGAATATTATTAATGTAGAGGAACTTGAACCGAATATTCTTCGCAGTGCATTGCTAAAACATAGAACAATTCTGCAGGCTTACTATAGTTTGCCAATGACTGAGGAGTCGTTTATTAGTGCATATAATCTCTCTAATAGATACTATAAGGAGAAGAGCCAACCAGCCTCTACTTTAGACCTTATCGACAGTACTGCAGCTTCAGTAAGACTGAGTAATAAGAATGCTGCAGGTATTGTAGAACAACTTGTGGAGCAGTATGAGAAGTACAAGGCAATGCCGGTAGAAGACGTGAGTGATTTCGACTTACATCTGCTTTATCATACAATCTTTAACAAGGTGAGTGTTGTTTTAACTTCAAAGATAGAAGACGACTTCGTACTGACGGATGATGATTCAACACAGGAGAAATTAGATAAGCTTGGTAAGATGTTGAGCGAACTCTCTGCCCTTTCACAAAAAGGTATTGAGAAGGTCAGCTCATTAGAAATAGAGTCGGTTGTGGCAGATGATACTGGTATTCCTATCGGAAAGATTCAGGCACAGGAGAAAGACCGACTCTTGGGTATTGAAACCAAGTTGCACGAAAGAGTCAAGGGACAGGATAAGGCTATTCGTACCCTTTCAGATGCTATCATCGAGTCACGAAGTGGACTGAGCGACCCAAAGAAGCCTATCGGTTCATTCTTCTTCCTCGGTCCTACTGGTACGGGTAAGACAGAGTTGACTAAATCGTTGGCCGACCTTCTCTTTGATGATGATACGGCAATGATACGTTTCGATATGTCTGAGTTTAAGGAAGAACATTCCGCAGCCTTATTGTATGGTGCTCCTCCAGGATATGTAGGCTATGAAGAGGGTGGTTTGCTTGTGACAAAAATCCGTCAGAAGCCTTATTCTGTCGTACTCTTTGATGAGATTGAGAAAGCACATAGTAGTGTTTATGATATCTTCCTGCAGATTATGGATGAGGGTAAGGTGCATGATAAATTAGGACGTGAAGGTGACTTCTCCAACTCTATCATCATCTTTACTTCTAACATTGGTAGTCAATGGATTGCTGAACAGATTCAGCAGGGACATCAGCCAACCTCCAACGAACTGATTGAAGTTATGTCGAAGTACTTTCGTCCTGAGTTCCTTGGTCGTTTGACAGAGGTTGTACCTTTCTCACCTATTACCGAGGCAGTTGCTCAGCAGATTTTCCTCCTCCAGTTCTCACGTCTGCAGAAGCAGTTATTGGAACAGAAGGATATTCAGTTGGATTTAGCACCAGAGACGATAGCTTATCTTACTTCCAAGGGATTCTCGCCACAGTATGGTGCGCGTCCTATTGCTGGTGTAGTAAGAACTTATCTGAAAAAGACTATTTCCAAATTGATTGTCTCAGAGGCTATCAAGTCTGGTGACCACATAGTAGCAACCTATAAAGATGGAAATCTGCAATGGAATCACGCATAATAACTTCTAACAGAGAATTAGAAGGATTCAGTAATAGTGATGCACGTCATCTTATTGCGGAAGTCTTCTATGCTGAATTGCAGTTTATTACTGGGGAGGATTTGCTTGATAAGACCGTTGTTGTGACTCACGGAATGAATAGCCGTGTGAACTCTCAGGATATTATCGAATTGCAGAAAGAGGAAGTCTATAAGGACGGACAATTAAGAGATCGACTGATACTTAACCTTGCAAGAAATGGTTTTTATCATCAGTTGCCAGAGTTCATGTTCCACCCAATTTCCCTTAGTTCGCCAGGAATGAGCAACAAGGAGGTGGTTGAAGCGATTCGAGAGAATAGAAAGAAGGCAGAGAAGGCGATACACTTTTTCTCTCCGTTCGACACAATGATGTTCCATGATAGTGTACGTATCTTTGAACGACAGTTGTCCTTGTTTGAAAATCCGTCAGAGAATGTTATCGTCAAGAATGTTACCAGTCTTTTCTTCTCAAAGACAGCTCCTCTTACTGTTGACGAACGATACAAGATGTTCCTGTATCTTCTCAAGGTAGAGCAATATAAGGAGAACCTTTCAGCATTGGAAGAATTACTTTTAATCGTCTGTGGTATTGATGCTAAGATACGATACGTCTATCATTATGAGGAAGATCTTCCTTACGTTAGTTTAGGTGATTGTATGTTAGGTGTTGACTCAGGGCTTGATGGACAATTACTATGTGAATTGGATGATGTTGAAGTAAAACTCTGTTTTCATGATACGATAAAGGAAAGTGTTTTGAAGAAGCAGATGGAGACAGTCAAGTATGTGCTGTCATTCTTTCTCCTTTCGTCCAGAGATATAAAGATAATATATACTGTCACGACAAATACGGAACTCGTCTTAGGACAGAATTATTTAGGTTATGATACGAATTTATAAGAAGAAATAATGAAACCTTTAATATTTTTCTTTTTGAAATACTTATTGGCTCCGCTTCTTGCAATGGTCATGGTGTTCGTTATGGGAGCACTGAAGTCTATTCGACAGCAGCTGAGCATGAAGAGGATTATTGTCTTTGCCCTTTTGGCAGGACTTTTCCTCGGACTCCCTTCTCTCTTCGGCTATTTGAAGAATGAATATGTATGGGGAGGACTTGTACTAACTGTTACTTCTTATCTCATTCTTGGATTTTTCTATCTATGGGCATTGCGCGTGTTCATTAGTAAGAAGAACGATGATATGTCTATTGAGCTTCTGGTAACAGTACTCTCTGGTATTATCGGAATGTGGATTTACTATCTTGTATTCAACTGGGTTAGTGGAGGATTGGAATATACACCTTGGGCAATGACAGCTGTCTGCTGGTTTATGATTCCTTACTTCGTCTTCCGTAGTTTCAAGTATTTCCGAAATATACAGCCAGCTATCTATGACTTGTGGAGAATCAATCATAGTGGATTTAATCGTAATTATTGGGACAACCTCGATACTTTCAAGGCATTAACTGTCAAGGTAAAACTTAAGAGGAAGGTTGGTGATTTCGACTATACTACTCTTTCTGTTCGTCTGGCTGAGGGTATCGCTTTGGGTGACTGGTTTGACTGGCTTGTTGAAGACCAAAATCGTCGTTTCCCACAGGCACAGATTGAAATCAATATGGAGGGTGCTGAAAGTGGTTGGATATTCTATACGAGTCGATGGTTCCGTTATCCGCTATTTATTCGAATGTTGGACCCACGCTGCACAGCCTCTGAAAACAAAATAAAGAAGAATCAAGTTATCTATATAAAACGAGTAAAAAGTATAAACCAGATACAACATGAAGAAGATTGAGCATTTGCCAATAAACTGGGTTAACGGCCAGAAGATTAATAATACCCATTTCTTTGAGACTTATTATAATGTAGTTGAGATGCTAAGACAGAACCGTGAAGAGGGGCTGACAAGCTATAACTACGGATTTGGTGAAAAGTCTGAAAGAGAAGAAAGGTCTATTGAGTTAGATATTAAGGGTGAGTCTGCAGAAACATTGTCTGTAGAACTGAGAGCATGTAATGCGGTTACCCGTAATGGTTACCATATTCTCTTTTCAAAGGAACTTTATGGTGACTTCACACCTAAGTGTACGCTCAAAGATATCGACATTGATCTTTTTACACGTCAGGTAGTTTGCATCCTCATCACAGTTAATCCTTACAAGATGTTGCCTGTTGGAGTGCCTGATCCTGAAACGACTCCACTCCATCATCCTTATGTGTTGCCAGAGGTTACCTTGCAGCTCGTATTGGAGCAGAATCTTAATAAGGCCTTCCTTGAAGGTAATAGTATAGTAGCAGGAAAAGTCATCGTCGATGGTGGTGCATTCTCTATAGATAACGAATATATCCCAGCTATTCAGCGTGTCAATTACTCTGAGAGGGCTATGTATGCTTTAGAGAATATGACAGAAACACTTGAGCGTATTCATAGCAATGCTCTCAAGGTATATGCTAAGAATATTTCTAACCCTCACCGCAGTATGCTTGCAGACAATACTTTCGCTCTCTGTGATGTGGTGAAGAATTTCTATAGCCAACACTGCTTTGAGTTGAAGAATATTGCAGCTGAGCAGCCACCAATCTATATGGTGCGCCTTGCGAATGCATTAGCTAATCTTCTGCTCACTTCGCTCCGTTCTTTACCTGAGAAGGACTTTGAAACACTGTTGCAATACTTTGATGAGTGGACAAATATTAAGCCGTCTGACTTTATGCACAAGACAAGCGATATTGCCCATCTGAGCTATAATCATCTTGAGTTGAATACTCTCTTTACGAGTATTGCGGCATTCCTCAATGTAATTGATACGCTTTTCCATAAGTTGAGCGAACTCGAATATGTCGGACTCATCAAGGAGAATATTATCATTAGCGAAGATAATAGTGGCAAGGCCTCTGAGAGTGAGCGCAAGTCATGGAAGGTGTGGGATTAATAGATACACTTGACAAATGGTAGAAAAGAATAGAAAAGAACGCCGTCAGGCAAAGAACTCTTTTGTTTTCATCTTTAGCTTCACGCTATTACTTTTCGTACTCTTTGCTGTCTGCACATTGAAAACCGCTGAGCGGGGTATCAATTTGGTAGACGAAAAGAAAGTACGTTATGATGACGTGTTCCGTAAGCAAGCGAGCTATAACTTCCGTATGGACCAGATGTTCAAGGATATGAACAATCTTGTTACTGAGAAGCGCACGGATAATGAGCAGGCACAGTATCAGATGATTATTGCTCGTCACAGACAGGATATGCAGGATGAAATCTATCGTGGTGACAATGACACTACCCATTATGTACTCTATAAGACGCTCTTCGATCAGCTGCAAGCTACGCAGGAAACTACTGCAACTTACTTTGATGAGAAGCGTGACTTAGACTACATTATGGAACAGATTCAGAAGGCAACGGAGATTTTAAATAGAAAAAGAGATTAATAATTTATTATTATGACAAGAGACGAAAAGATATGGTCCAGCATTAAGTTTACGCTTCTGCTATGCTTTTCTGTGGCTTTGCTCTATATCCTCCTTTGTAAGTATGTTACACCTATTCCAGAATCTATCACTGGAAATGCTGTGACAGAAATCAATGATGCTGAGGCTATCCTTGAGGATCAGAAGCAAATGACAGAGAAACTGGTTACGCTGAAGAAGGATATTGATTCGCTTAATTTCGAGATACAGCAGACACAGCGTATCAGTGAGATAAAGGATCGTATGACACAGTTGCAGGACAACTATCGTAAACATTCTTATGATCCGAAATACCTCTATTGTATGCGTGCATTCAAAACGGTACAAGACTATTTCGACATAAAGCAGAAACTCTACTGGACGACCAAGAATAAGGAGGACAGAAAGAAGATTCTCGAAGAGATGAAGACTAAAATTAGATAAGTTGTTTGTTAGCAGTTTTCTCGTTTGAATCATCTGCAGGAATAGCTGATAGAAATGTATCATACTGTTTCTCATTTATCAACGTGAAAATGTGCATCAGTCATTATGCTATTGCAATGATTACAGAGCATAGGTCTACTGTTATACAGAAGGTAGTATGTGGCTGAGAACTAATATATTGAAACCCTATATGATATAATAAATTAAATAACAATAATTATGACTGAAAGACAAAAAATCATTCTGGCTATTGTTTCGGCACTGGCCGTAGTCGGATTATTGGTGGCTTTGCTTCTTCCTTCACGCAATGTCAACAAGAATCTTGACTTTTTCATTCAGGACGGTAATGCGAACAGCCAGTTGGAAGTGAATGAGCCACTGAAGTTTACCATTAATGACTCTGCAGCAGTTGTTGACAAAAGAGTATTATGGAAAATGGGTAATGGCGACAGTATCGTTGGTAATCCTAACATTAGTTATGTCTACCGACAGGCTGGAAAGTATCTCATCACACTGCAGGTCGATGGTAAGATTATCACAGAGAAAACTGTTGATATCGTGAAGATTACCAAGGACACTGTGGCTGTTGATTCTATCCCTAAGATTGTCGGACCAACGCAGGGTTATGCTGGTGAGCGACTTGTGTTCTCAGCAGAAGGTGATGGTATGACAAGCTGGCTTTGGGAGTTCGGCGAGAGTGGAACTATTGATGCCTTCGAGCGTCAGGTGGTTTACAAGTATGATGAGCCAGGTAAGTATCTTGTCAAGCTGAAGACCAATACCACTTTATATCCTGTATCTCATGTTATCACTATCCTTCCTAAGGTAGAGGATATCATTGAGAATCCTGAGGATAAGGGTGAACAGCAGAAACCTGAGCCTATAGATACATTAGCTATGGTGCAGAATAGCATCAAGAAACATCTGCAGGCTATTGCTAATGCGGGTGCAAGAGATAAGGAGACATTCTATGCACATCGTAATTTTATCATCAATAACTATCTCGGTGGTAATGGTAATCAGGTTGTCGTACACATCAATGGTGAGCGTTATAATGTGTTCCCAGACTATTGTCAGGGATTGCACTTTCTTGAGAGTAATCGTTACGGACGTGTGACTATTGACGATGTGAAGGTTGATGACTTCCACCATATTACGAAAATTGAAGTAACTCAAAGAAATACAGGAAAATAAAATTAGGAAATATGAAAGCGTTCCATATTATAGCAGGTCTTGCATTCTTCTTTTTAGGTGCCCAAAGTAGTCTGGCACAGGTGGGAAGATATGATAAGACAAAAGCTGTCGGTAGAAAGAGTTTTAATTACCTGACAGATGATACACGAAAGCAGAAGACACACAACAATAAGGATGTGCATATTGTCTTCTCTGATCGTGACCATAACAAGGCATACGCAGGACCGTATGCACAGCGTATCTTGAGCGAGCAGAAGCTTGGCGCACCTTTCTATGTTATTGGCGAGAAAAACGGATTCTACAAAGTTGTTGCTGCTGACCAAAGCTTACTTGGACAGCCTAAGGGCATGTTTGCTCCGCTTTTCAGTTCAAGAACTCACTTCAAGGATGCTAAAAAATCGCCTTTTGTAGGATGGATTGATAAGAATAGTGTGCTGGAGTATAACCATGCCTTTGTGTCTAAAGATAATAACTTCCCTGTACGCTATCGTATTGGAGCATCTAATGTGTCACGATTGGCAAACGTTAAGAGTTTCTTTACACTTGACTCTCTGAGCCTCTATGGTGATCCTTTCTTCCTCGATAAGGCTAAGGGAAAGCTTGTATCTGGTCAGATTGTGTATGCTTATAAGTATGATGCAAGTAAACAGGCTGTACTTGTTTCTGATCGTCCTTCACTCTCAGACTCTACTCGCACGGCACTCGGATGGATTCCTGCTGATCTTACCGCTATGGTAGGTCAGAACCACGTCTATCTGCTTGATTCAAGTTATCCAGAGTTTGCGAACTTCCCATTGGGTTCTAATCTCCTCTTTACTGCTGATGGAAATTGGACAAATACTTCGGCTGATCAGAAAGTAGCTGTAAATCTTCCGTTATCTGTATGGGACAGAAAGAAGACTTTAATGCTCAATATAAAGGGTGGAGATGTTGCTGTGGCAGAACTCGATCGACTCATTGAGAATAGCAAGAATATAAATGTCCACCTTGTGTTCTTTGATAAGGACCGTCTACTTGTGCGCAACCTTGTTAATGCTTTCCAGGGCATAAGCGAAAAGGTATCAAAGGATTCTCAGGCGAAGTTCTCTGTGACATCAGTTTCTCAGAACGGAAATAGACATCTCTCACCAACGAACGACTTTGGTAAGTGGATTGACTATCTTACAAAGATGACTTCACCAAACACTATTGGGGCAACAGGTGGCTACGGCTTCCATGATGCGATGAATACTATCTTTAGAGAGACACCTTATTCTAAGTTTGATAATAATGTGTTCATTATCTTGGGTACTGATGAGTTCCCAACTTTCACTTCTGATATCAACTCTGAGATTTATTCGCGCTCAGCTACTCTCCTTCTTGCTCAAATCCTTTCTAAGGATGGTATGCCTTATCAAGACTTCATCCTGCAGTCTAAGCAGCTACTTGATAATAACATCCTGGAGTATATGAGCTTCTCTGGAGACTACCTCTGCGAACCAAAATGGACAAAGAATGGCTCGTTCAAAGATATGAGTACTGATAACGAGAATGTTTATTTGCTTGATGCACCAAAGAACAGCGTTATTGCAGGTGGTTTTGTTTATCCAAAACTTTATTCTGAACTTTCAAGTGCAGGTCTTTCAAATGTACTTGATTCACTGTTTATGCAGCTCAATGCACGTAACAACGAACTTGTAAATGTGACACGTAGCGCAGAGAATAAATATGGTGTTCTACGTGCTGTTCCTACACAAGAGGTGGTGAATCTCTGTGATAGTGCAGCTATCTCTGTAACTGACATTGAAAAGAACAATATCAACGACCTTCTCTTCAAGAAGATGTGGTTTACACCACAGCAACTTTCAACTTATGACGAGGGATATCTTTTTGATAAGGCTGAGATGCAGAATCTTCTTGATGGCTATCGTGATTTGATGCCTTATATCAATGCAGACTCTCTTGGTAATAAGGAACTTGCTGTGCTTAGAAACAACTTTAAGCGACAGAGTAAACAAATAAATATGCTTTCTTATCGCAAGGCTCTCAGTACGAAGTCTGCCATTTCAAAGGTTTATTATCATCGCGTTTCTGTGCCAAGTTCTGATGCATTGAATTATATAGTACGCATAAAGGATATTAGCCGTAAGAAGTGTAATGAAAGCGAATGGGATCAGGCTTATAAGGAGATGTTCAAGAAGCTTGTTAATCTCGAGACACGTTTCAGATCTGGACGTTTGAATACAATATCTGTTGCTGGAAAAAGCTATTACTTTATTCCATTAAAGGAGCTTCCATAAAGCATATAAGATATAATGATATGGATAAATACATTACGGACATAGTTCAGGTGTATTTATCCATATTTTATTTTCTTATTATGCTGTCTAATGAACCTATTTCAGGTACTGTCTTAAAAAAAGCGTATAGGTCATTTTGCAGGCTATTTTGATTATTTGGTACTATCCTTAAAGGTACTGTCCTATAAAAGTGTGTAAGCCCATATTTTATTATCTTTGTATTTGAAATCAATTAAAGAAACAATGGAACATACAGACTTTTTTAACCCCAATCGGTCATAATTCCATCGTTTTGAAATGAAAAACTCGCCCCTGCGTATAGGGCATTCAGTCAGTTCTGACGATACAAAAGTAGAGGGCTTTTAAAGTTATTCCAAGAGGTAGGGATATAGTGGGAAGTATAGGAAAATGTAAGGAAATCATGGCTATCAAGAGCGCAAAATACATATTCAAAAAATAGACTATTTCGGGCAAACGTACGTTGTTTCTCAATCATTATTGATTGTTTAAGAGATTCCTTTTGGGTTCCTCTCACTCGAAAAACTATTTTCAGTAGCATGAAAGTACCGTCTTTCTTCGTTTTATTCATTATAAGTTCATAAATTTGTAATCAATATCAAGATAAATAATCATCCGATGGAACAAAAGAAAGAGCACAGCAACCTGATTAAGGAGCATTTGAAGAAGCGAGGTATTACTCAAACATGGCTCGCCAAAGAGTTTGGTATGAATTTTAGTATCACTAACGTTTACATTTGCAACCATAAACAGTCGTATCTTGCTATCATCTTCAAAGTTGTGGATCTATTCTGCATATCCAAGAAATCTTAGCGGAATTTAAATGTAGTTATTCGCACACGATTATGAGTACTATAAGCACCATTTCAGTTGGGAACCTAGTTTTGAACAAAGCTACTCCCCCAAGAAAACCGAGAGTAGAGCATTATTTGATACCATCTTATCAAAGAGGCTACAGATGGACAGAACTTCATGTGAGTTCATTGTTAAATGATATTGATTCATTTATGAATAGCAGGAAGAGCACAGATGAGAGTTACTGCCTTCAACCTATTGCAATCGTAAAGCAATTAGACAAAGATGGATATACCATTTGGGAAATAGTGGATGGACAACAACGACTCATCACTCTATTCTTGATTCTCAATTATTTAGGTCAATATTCGTATAAATTGTCTTTCGAAAAGAGATCTCAGAGTGAGGAGTTTCTCTCAAATCTAAATCATAGCACTTATTGTCATGACACTCCTGACCACCATTTTATAAGTAAGGCTCATGAGATAATTTCAAATTGGTTTGAAGAAAAGTCACATGAAGATATGGGCTATAAAAATCGCTTTGCGGTTGTTTTAGTAGATGCGGTAAAAATCATTTGGTATGAGATGGATATTAAAGGTACCCAACCTAAAGAAATTGAGGCCGAAAAAATAGATTTATTTAACAGACTTAATATTGGCAAGATTCCACTCGAAGATGCTGAGTTGGTAAGGGCTTTGCTATTATGTAAGTCTTACGAACCAACTTCTCATGAACTACTATTTCGCCAGTCCGAATTTTCAAACGAATGGCATGAAATAGAACAGTTCCTTCAAAAACCTGAGGTCTGGGGATTTCTTACTTCACATAAAGAGCTGGCAAATCACATACAGTTGATATTTGAACTTCTTGCAGAAAATAAGAATTCTAAAAACTATAGCACATATAAATGGTTTGAAGACACAATCAATAAGGCGAACAATCCTGTGCAAAAAGCTCGAGAGTTGTGGAATAAAACAAAGCACATCTACTCACAATTCAAATATTGGATGTCAGACCGGACGGTATATCACTATGCAGGCTTTTTGCTGTCTATTCAAAAAATAGACATCAAGACTTTATATAAAGAGTCTCTTCAAAATAAAGGTGTATTCAAATCAAACTTATATACCAAAATTCTTGACTACTTGAATTCTGTTAATTTGGACACAATCAACTATGTGGATAATCCAGAGAAAGTAAAAAACATACTATTGTTATTTAATGTTCTTTCATATCAAGAACTGATTGACACACCTAACAATAGATTTCCTTTTAACCAATACAATGATATTAGGGATACCCAAAAATGGAGTCTTGAACATATTCATGCTCAGCGTTCTCAAGATCCTCTCAAACGTGAAGATATTATTCGCAAATGGATAGAAGATACATTGGCATCAATTTCTAAAGTCGACTCTATATCTAAGGAAGTGGAGAATCAACCTGTCGTTATTGACATGGCTCCGTACAAAAAAGAACTATCAAAGTTTCTTGAACAGGATGTAATTGATATTGAGAAGTTCAACAATATTCGAGAAAAAATAATCGAGATTTTTGATTCTGGCTCAATTCACAACCTTGATAATATGGCTTTACTATCATGCTCAAACAATTCTTCTTTAAATAATGCAATATTCCCAGTTAAAAGAAATCGAATTATTCAATTGGAAAAAGAAGGACATTTTATTCCTTTGTGTACAAAGAATGTATTTTTGAAATTGTATAGTTCTGCAGACAATCAGCCTTATTACTGGAGTACAAGCGACAAGGAAGCTTATGTGGAAGCAATCAAACAAGTAATTGAAAAGTTTAAGAATAAGAAACTTAAATAATGAAACATACATTTCTCTCACTCTGTAAAGAGTATGATAAAATTGAGATACCTGTTATCCAACGTAACTATGCTCAAGGACGGAAAAGTGCAGAAAAGGTAAGAAGCAATTTTCTCGCCTATATTGCTGATAAACTTTTTTTTGATATTCCTATTGAGTTAGATTTTATCTATGGGTCAATTAGAATTGAACAGATTCAACATGATTCTTCTAATGCTCAAAGAAGAACATTTATCCCTATAGATGGTCAGCAGCGCCTGACCACCTTATTTCTACTACACTGGTACCTTACCGTAAAGGATGGAAGATTAGGAGATTTCAAACCTTACTTGGAAAAATTTTGTTACGAAACTCGTCCCAGTTCTCACGATTTTTGTAAGCGTCTTGTAAATGAACAATATTCAAAAAGTTGCCTAAATCATATTGATGAGTTTATTAGAGAACAATCATGGTTTGATAACGAATGGCTTATGGATGGGACGATAGCAGGCATGTTACAAATGCTTCATGATATTTCCAGAAACAAACAATTAAATTCAGATAAAGTAGATATTGACCAACTTGCCTTAAAAAATAGAATATCCTTTTACTTCGTCCCGTTAGAGAAGTATGGGTTATCAGATGAGATATATGTTCGTATGAACGCTAGAGGAAAGATTCTAACTGACTTTGAAAACTTCAAATCAGAGTTCTACAAACTCCTAAGTTATCATCCGGCGCTTGAGGATATAAAAGATAAAATGGAGTATGAATGGGTAAATAACCTTTGGTCTTTTGTTCCTCAAGGCACTTTCGTTACTGACGAATGTTTTATGTCTGTATTATCATTTGTCACTCAGATGCTCTATTTTAAGCACGCGCAGGCTCGAGATAGCAATGGGTATGCCACTAATTTCCTAGATTTAAAATTGATAGGAGAATTATATAAAGAAAAAGAGAATGCAGACTTCTTCTTTTTCGTCCTTGATAAAATTCCTATCGTATCTTCATTTAAAGCCCCAATTGTCTGGGAAAAAAATAATGAGTTAAAAGATTCTATCGCTAATATTCTTTCAACAGTTGTTAAATCTAAATCATTAGATGTTACGAGGACGTTTGTATTATTCTGTACATTTGATTATTTGTGGGTTAACAAAACTGAAGAGGGCTTGATGGATTATATTAGAGTGATTCGTAACTTAATAATAAACACCCCTGATAATTCTTCACGTGAGTGGCCTACAATTATCAAGAGTTTCAGATCCCTTACTAATGCTCATAACACTCATAAGTTTTTAACAACAAATCCCACACTATCCGGATTGCGGAACGAACAATGCCATGAAGAAATTTTTAAGGCAAAATTATACCTCAAGTATCCAAACTGTAAGGCAGATTTGTATAAAATTGAAGACAATTATAATTTCAAAGGCAATATAACCAATATCTTGGCAACTAGCTATGTTCAAAATGAATCTGATATTGCTGAATTTGATTTAAACAGTGCATCATTGGATAATTTCTCACTTGAGCAAGTTAATAAAGTTTATGTCTCCTATAAGGAAATTGCTTCTGATGATTTCAATCAGGTTTTCGGTAATTTGATAGACTCTGGATTATACACCCATTTAGTATCTGCAAGCCGTTTGGTTTATAATCCAGATTATGGTAGGTGCCCAGCTATTGTTGCTATGGCCGCAGATTATTCATCACAGAAATGCAATGATCTTGAGATGTACTTGATATCTATAGAAAAGCAATATGTGAATGATTTACATAATAGCTACCCAGATTTTTCCTTGATAGATGATGTGAAGGTCCAATTGCGCTTATACTATATAATAACAAGAAGACTGATGAAGCTTGCTCCTTTGGATTTTTTTAAAGAATGGAATTTTGGATGGCTATCAAAAGAAATAGGTTTTGTATCTCTTTTTAAAAATGGAATACGAGGAGACTCATGGTGGGGTACTGGTCATGCAAATCCTATTTTTCAAACTTATAATTCGCAATTCCGATATAATTTAGGTTTGAACGAAGCCCACGCATTAGATGTAGAGATTGTAGGAAAAAAACGTCCTCCCCAAGCATTTAAGAAGTTAATAAAATGGGCTCAATCTTGATGCTACATTAATTTTAAAATTATAAAAACTTGAGAGTCATACAAAAACAGAGCGTATAGGTGTTTAACTCCTTTCGCTCTGTTTGACTTAGTTATATAGGTCTCTTATTTCACAGAAATCCATATTTCGTCTAATGTAATGAGTAGCAATCTCTTCCACGTTTTTTGCTTTTATACCCCTACATACTTAAACTAACTGACCTCATAGAAGGCTCAGTAGGAAAAAGGTGGGGATTATGCATATAGGTTTTTGATTCTAAACAAAAAGAAACTTTTATTATAAGTATTGTTGCATGGCTAGACTATTAATAGTTGATTTTTGGGTGTAATAAAGGGTGTAAATCACGTAATTCGTTGATTTACACCCTTGTTTGCGGAGAGAGAGGGATTCGAACCCCCGGTACCTCTCGGTACGACGGTTTTCAAGACCGTTGTAATCGACCACTCTACCATCTCTCCAGAAGGCAACTTTGTAGTCTACCTGCTTCCTTGTTGAAAGCGAGTGCAAAGGTATAGATAATTTCTGAAACTGCAAAATCTAAGACAGAAGAATTTAAGAATAAAACACTTTTTAACTAAAACGGGTGTAGTAATAGAGGGTTGGGTGTAATATTGTTTTGATGGGATGATAAAACTAACCCCCAATCGGTTATTATACCACAATATGTATAATTCTTCTTACTATGGTCTTGTTTCCTAACATCTTTTATTTTCTTATCGGCATCTTGTCTGGCTTTATAACTTGACGTAGCCTGCTACGCCTGCGTTACAAAGCCAAACAATCTGCTCGATAATAAAACAAAATGTTTAGGTTCTAATGAACGATTTGGGTTAAACAGCGACAAGGAGTATATCTTTTTAATATTCTATTTTGAAACAAGGTGATTGGTTCATATTGGTGCAGTTTGATAAATCTTTTTCTTGTATGTCTGTCTTTAATTTTGTAATTAATAGTGATAAGTTAAGAGCTCACTTTACACTTTCTGCTGAAGTTGTATTGCTTAATATGTGTGGTGTTGAGGGTAAGCACATGTGGTGTTAATGGTTAGCACCATTGGTGCTGTGCGTTTCGTAGCTTGTAATATGTTGTTGGGGTGGAGGAAACCTATAGTCAAAAAGGTGTTATACTACCAAAAGCAAATAATGTACTTACTTATCTAAAAATAATGCGGAACTTCCTACTTTAAGGGTAATTCCGCAATAAATATGGGCTATTGAATCTTAATGGGATAACAATAGTCTTATACTAAGATTTGTTTTAGTTGCTCGGCAGTCTATAAGCTACACACTCCCTGCCGCACATTGTCCAGCTACGACGCCTGTTGTCCATGCAGCCTGAAGATTAAAGCCGCCGGTGATGGCATCAATGTCTAATACTTCGCCTGCAAAGAAAAGATTAGGACAAACCTTACTTTCAAGTGTTTTGGAATTAATAGAGCTAAGGCTTACGCCGCCACAAGTCACAAATTCCTCGCGGAAGGTACCTTTACCAGCAATAGTGTATTGATCATTGACCAATGTTTCTATCATGCGATTTAATGTTTTGCGCCCAACTTCTGCCCATGGTTTCGCAGGCTCTAAGCCAAGTTTGCTAAGTATATAGAGCCACAGACGACTTGGTAGTCCAAATGGGTGTAGGGTAGCGAGCTGTTTTCGTGGGTTAGCAGCCTGCAACTTCAGAAGATTTTCCTCTACTTCTTGTCGTGTTCGTTCCCCCGTCCAACTGATAGCAAGTGGAGCTTTATAATCATTTTCAGCAAGTAAGCGAGCTGCGTATGAAGAAAGCTTCAAGGCAGCAGGACCACTCACACCCCAATGGGTCACGAGCAAAGGCCCTTGAGCGCGCAACTTTGTTCCAGGGATCGTTGTTACAACTGGGTCAACAACCGTTCCCATGAGATCGCAGAAAGCACGGTCCTTTATATTAAAGGTGAAAAGTGATGGTACAGGAGCCTCTATTTCATGTCCAAGTCGAGCGAGGTATTGTAAGCCACGCCCATTGGGTGAGCCGCCTGTTGTTATAATAGCACGATGGAATACGCGATGTGTGCCATTCTCAAATTCCAGTTTAAGTCTTTCGTCTTCTAACTTATGGATATCCATCAATCGGTAGCGATGACATATAGTTACACCGAGTTCATTAGCTTGTCGCATCAGGCAATCAATGATGGCATGCGAGTCTTGTGCCTTTGGGAAAACACATTCATCTTCTTGTGTCACCAATGGTACACCATGCTTCTCAAACCATTTATATGTATCTTCGTGGCTAAATGTTTTCATCAACCGTTTCATGAGTTTATGACCACGTGGGTAAGCCTGCTTTACATCCGAGATAGCTGCAAAGCTATTTGTAACGTTACAGCGTCCCCCTCCAGTTATTTCAACCTTAGCCAATACCTTTTGCGCACGTTCAAAGATTGTAACCTTACATGAAGGATTTGTTCTTCGAGCCGTGATAGCCGCCATGAAACCAGCTGCTCCTCCGCCAATGATTGCTATATCCATTTGATTTTATTCAAAATTCGTAATTACTCGAACAAAGTTCTTATCAGTACGTTATAATTATGATAACTATTGTCCGCTGAGATTATTGCAATAAATAAAACTAATAATTAGCTAAGACAAGAAATAACTTGTTAACTTCTCACTAAAGTACTTTTTTACGTTTGCCACTGAACTCAGTAAAGTCTACGCGGATTATCTCAACGCGATGAAAACTCTTGTGCGCATATTTATCGCCAAGCTCTTTGAAGTCAGGTGATAACTTGTCTATCAAAAGATGCAGCGCATGCATCTTCTCCTCCTCAGAAAGATGGATATGAGCCTCACCAAAGAAGATAGCACTCTCATACTCAGTGGTGAAATTGCGGGGCAATAAGTTTACTTTACCAATGATACAAAGCGAAACCTTCGGATTCTGTTCAATAGCTACTAACTTACGTCCTTCAGGTGCGCAGTGAATATAGATGCTATTCTTGCCGTCCCAAACAAAGTTTACAGGAATACCATACCCCATATCTTCTGAAACCATGCTCAAAACTCCGTATTCGCCTTCACGCAGCAATTCTATAGCTCGCTGCTCCTCCATCAGACGGTCTTGTCTGCGTATGCGATTATTAACATATTTCATATCGTACATTATTAATATAAAAAATGAATTGTTGGAACTGTGAATTATCTGTTATGAATTAATCTCACGCACAAAGAAACCTTTGTGTCAGAGTTCCAGTATATATAAAAAAAAGACCTTGACTGATTCACATCACCCAAGGTTTAAATACTAAAACTAAATTAACCACTAAAAAAACTTGGTGCAAAGATACACGTTTTTTTGTTAATAACCAAATTTTTCGAGAAATATTTTTCACTATTAGAAACACTATTAACCTTTATTGGTTATTTTTTGATTGGTTATAATAATAAAATTAAGATTATCATGATAGTGAAAAGATGGCCCAATCTCTTTTATATTCAGTATTTTAACGTTTGTCTTGTTGTTATTTGTTACGTGAGAAATATGGTTAAAAAGTCCTTAGTAGTTTAATTGTCTTAAGTGTTCTCATATTTTGTTCAATTATACATGAGTGTTAGAGTTTTCTTATTCATTATTAAAAGTTTACTCAGAAGCGCATCTCTTTATAGCCACTTTTTGATGTGATAATACGTATTGTCAGGCTACCTAACGTTTGTTTTTATTAGATAATTTATCATGCATTGCGCAATGTATTCCTTAAGAAAAACTTGCAGTATTGGGATTTTGTTGCTATCTTCGCAGACAAGAAAGCCATAAATGGCATCTGAATAAAAATCATAACATGGGAAGAAATAAGTTCGCACAAGACGAGATAAAAGAAATAGCAAAGCTACTCCGACTGAAGAATGCGGGTAATCGGGCGAAACAGAAATTGGTTCGTCATGATCTTCGTACTATCTATGAGTTTAATATCTCTGACTTCAATGAGCCAGGAAAGGCTTTTGGCGAGGAAGAATTGCAGGATGCTATTCGTCGTGGAGCTATTCAGATTCTCGATGATGCCACTATCTCCGACATGAAGGCAAAGCGTGCTCGAGATAAGGCTCGCGATGAGGCTACACGTGAGCAGCAAGCCATTGAAGCGGGAGAGATGACCGACTGGAAAGCAGTTGCCAAAGAGTGGGAAGAATGGGAGCAGTCGCAAAATAACGGTAACTAATGTGTCCGATTATTTTGTGGCATTCTTTTTGTTAACTTAAAGAAGTAAGTGAAATTCTAATAAGAAGGAATATAGGCTTTTATAGCAGTGAGATAGCTTCATTCTCCAAAGATTATAAAATAATAAAACAATGACATTATATCCAAAACTCATTACAGACGCGCTGGAGAAAGTAATTTATCCAGGAACAAAAAAGAATATCATAGAAAGTGAAATGCTCGCTGATACACCAAGTATCAATGGTAATAAAGTAAGTTTCACACTTATTTTCCCACGCGAGACCGATCCTTTCCTTAAGTCTACTATTAAGGCTGCTGAGGCTCAAATTCACTATTCAGTTGGCAAGGAAGTTGAAGTAACTATTACAACAGAATTCAAGAATGCGCCACGCCCAGAGGTGGGTAAGTTGTTGCCTCAGGTGAAGAATATCATTGCTGTTAGTTCGGGCAAGGGTGGAGTAGGAAAGAGCACCGTCTCTGCTAACCTCGCTATTGCCTTGGCGCGCCTTGGCTATAAGGTAGGTTTGCTTGATACTGATATCTTTGGCCCAAGTATGCCAAAGATGTTTGGTGTAGAAGATGCTCGTCCATACGGAGTAGAAAAGGATGGACGCCAGCTTATCGAGCCAGTAGAGAAGTATGGTGTGAAGTTGCTTTCTATTGGTTTCTTTGTCAATGCAGACACAGCAACCCTTTGGCGTGGAAGTATGGCAACCTCAGCTCTTAAGCAGCTTATTGCTGATGCAGATTGGGGAGAACTCGATTACTTTATCCTCGATACGCCACCAGGAACCAGCGATATTCATTTGACACTTATGCAGACACTTGCCATTACGGGTGCAGTGATTGTGTCAACTCCTCAGAATGTAGCACTGGCAGATGCACGTAAGGGTATTGATATGTATCGCAACGACAAGGTGAATATTCCAATTCTTGGATTGGTTGAAAATATGGCATGGTTTACACCAGCTGAACTTCCAGAGAATAAATACTATATCTTTGGTAAAGACGGTTGCAAGAACTTAGCGAAGGAACTTGGATGTCCGCTACTTGCTCAGATTCCAATCGTACAGAGCATTTGCGAAAATGGTGATAATGGAACACCTGCAGCTTCACAGGTTGACACCATTACAGGTCAGTCATTCCTCAGTCTTGCACAGAGTGTAGTTACTGTTGTTAATCGTCGCAATAAGGAGCAGGCTCCAACAAAGATAGTTGATGTAAAGAACGGATAAGCGTATAAACGGAATCTTCGTGTTTATACATTATTACAAAAAGAACAGGGATATGCGAGTAAGCGCATATCCCTGTTCTTTTTGCAATCACAAACACATTATTCACTTTTTTTACAAAAAGTAAGTCGTTTACAGATTTATTTTATACTTTTGCACCGAATTTATGAGGTCATTGACCTAACCTATTATTCATTAATAATCTTGACGTTTATACGTTAAACAACCTGTGTAAATAAAATAATAATCTATCTATCATTACCTTATAATATTATAAGGTGATAATGACGTACGGCAGTTGTCCATGCAGCTGTTATTAATAAGTAACAATTAGGAACCTAAAATATAAATATTTAAACCCTGAACCTAATGAGAATGATTCATGAAGCAAAGCAGAAGCATCTGTATTTCTCAGTCGCTTTTGCCCTTTCTATTGCGTTAGCTCCAACGAGTGCTTATGCAGTAGGAAATCCCGTAGGCTCGCCTGAAGCATCAATGCCTCAGGCTGTGCAACAAAACGGTAATCACAAGGTAACTGGACGTGTGGTTGATCCAGCTGGTGAGCCGCTGATTGGTGCCACTATTATGGTGGAAGGTACTAAAGATGGTACTGTAACTGACATTGACGGCAACTTCACTATCAACACCACGTCAAAGGCAAAGTTGGTCATCTCTTATGTTGGCTATACTGCTCAGACAATCCTTGTTGGTGATAAGACTACGATTGATGTTACCCTTAAAGAAGTTGCAAACACTATGAACGAGGTTGTTGTGACAGCCTTGGGTATCAAGCGTGCTGAGAAAGCCTTGAGTTACAATGTACAGTCAGTAGGCTCAAATGAGTTGACACGTAACAAAGATGCTAACTTTGTGAACTCATTAAACGGAAAAGTAGCTGGTGTTAGCATTTCTAAGAGTGCCAGTGGTGTCGGAGGTGCAACACGTGTTATCATGCGTGGTGCCAAGTCTATTGAAGGAGATAACAACGTGTTGTATGTTATCGATGGTATTCCAATCTTCAACTTCAGCGGCGGACGTGATAGCGGTATCATGGGTGAAGGTCGTGTAAGCAGTGAAGGTATTGCCGATCTTAATCCAGAGGATATCGAGAGCATCAGCGTCTTAGCTGGTCCATCTGCTGCAGCCCTTTATGGTAGTAATGCTGCTAATGGTGCCATCCTCATCACTACAAAGAAAGGTAAGGAAGGACGTGTAGACATTTCGTTCTCAAGTTCTGCAGACTTTAGCTCACCTTTGTTGATGCCAGAGTTCCAGAATACCTATGGCAATAAACTCGGTTCTTACGAGAGTTGGGGTGAGAAACTTGCAACACCAAGTTCATACGATCCAAAGAAGGACTTTTTCCGTACAGGAACGAACTTCATCAATGCTTTGACTTTGAACATGGGTAATGAGTTTAACCAAACTTTTGCCTCTGTAGCAACAACTAATTCACGTGGTATCGTACCAAATAATACTTACGATCGTTACAACTTCACAATCCGTAACACCACCCGTATGTTCAAGAATAAGGTGCAACTCGACCTTGGTGCATCTTATATCAAGCAGAAGGACAATAACATGGTGTCACAGGGTGAGTATTGGAACCCAATCGTTGCTGCTTATCTCTTCCCACGCGGTGAGTCTTTTGAAGGTATAAAGACCTTTGAGCGTTACGATAACGTGAGAAACTTCCCAACTCAGTATTGGCCAATTAGCGATAGCCGTTTTGCTAATCAGAACCCTTATTGGACAGCTTATCGCAACTTAGCACCAGATGATAAGGATCGTTTCATGTTCAATGCTGGTCTTACCTATAACATCTTTGATTGGTTGAGCGTAGCAGGTCGTATTCGTCTTGACAAGACGTTTATTACAAGCGAGCGTAAGATTTATGCTTCTTCGTTCAACTACTTTGCAAAGGAGAACGGTGCTTATGACTACTATGATTATAAGGATCATCAGACTTATATTGACGCTATTGCTAATATCAATAAGACCTTTGGTAAGTTTAGTCTTGCTGCCAACGTTGGTTATAGCTATTCTGACTACGCATCTCTCACTCGTGGTTATGGTGGTAACTTGGTTTTAGTACCCAATAAGTTCTCTTTGAACAATATTAACCCAAGTGATAGCAAGATTCGAGAGGGTGGTGGTGACTCAAAGGTACGCAATGTAGCAGCTTTTGCAAGTGCCGAATTGGGTTGGAGAAGTATGGTTTATCTTACTTTGACAGGTCGTAACGACTGGAACTCACGCCTTGTAAACTCATCTGAGGAATCATTCTTCTATCCATCAGTTGGTTTGTCTGGTATTATCTCAGAGATGACAAAACTGCCTTCATTTATTTCTTATTTGAAGGTTCGTGGTTCTTATACTGAGGTAGGTTCACCTGTTTCACGTTCAGGTATGACACCAGGCACTATTACAACTCCAATCGTGGGTGGTAGCTTGAAGTCTACTGATATCTATCCATTTACTGATTATAAGGCAGAGCGTACAAAGTCATACGAGTTCGGTTTGACAGCTCGTTTCTGGAAGAAGTTGTCATTCGACTTCACTTGGTATAAGTCTAATACTTATAACCAAACCTTTATCGGTGAATTGCCAGAGAGTTCTGGTTACAAGGCTGTTTACTTGCAGGCAGGTAATGTAGAGAACCGTGGTGTCGAGATGGCATTAGGTTATAACGATAACTTCGGAGGTTTGCAATGGAGCTCATCATTGGTTTACTCTAAGAACGTCAATGAGATTAAGGAGATGGTGAAGGACTACCATCACCCATTGAGTCCAAAGCCAATCAATATCCCAGAGGTATCAAAGGATAATGGCCGCGTTCTGCTTAAGGTAGGCGGTTCTATCAATGACATTTATGCAAGAAAGGTATTGGCAAAGGACAATCAGGGCTTCGTAAATGTTAGTCCATCAGGTGGTATGAGCTTAGAGACTGTTGAGCCTATCTACTTAGGTAAGACTACTCCTGACTTCACAATGGGTTGGAACAATAACTTCACCTATAAGAACTTTGGACTTAGTTTCTTGATTAATGCACGTGTTGGTGGTATTGTTACTTCTTCAACACAAGCATTGTTAGACCGCTTCGGTGTGTCTAAGGCATCAGCTGATGCAAGAGATGCAGGTGGCGTGATGATTCCTAATCAGGGCTTGTATGATGCAAAGAAGTATTATACACTTGTTGCTACAGGTGAGAACGACCTCGCAGGTTACTATACCTATAGTGCAACAAACGTACGTTTGCAGGAGCTCACCTTGAGCTATAAGTTTAATTCAAGGCTGTTTAACAATGTCATTAAGGATTTGACACTTTCATTTGTGGCTACAAATCCATGGATGATTTATTGTAAAGCACCTTTCGATCCAGAGCTTACAGCTTCAACAGGTACATACGGACAGGGCAATGACTATTTCATGCAGCCAAGTCTGAAGAGTTATGGTTTCAGTGTTAAATTCAAATTCTAATTGAACATGAAGACAAAAGCATATAAATATATCGTAGGTGTCCTTGCGCTGTCCTTGTTTACGGCTTGTGACTTCCAAAAGGTAAACACTAACGAGTTTGAACTCCTTCCAGAGGAGGGATTAATGGATGGTATTTCTATTGGTGGCCCTATAACCGCCATGCAGAAATGCGTCTTCCCAGTAGGTACACAGGCAGATGGTACCAGTGTTGCTAATAGATACCAGACTGCCTATAACCTTGCAGCAGATTGTTGGAGTGGTTATTTCGGTCAGAACAATAACTGGGGCGGTCCTAATAACCTCAACTATTTCCTCAAGGATGGTTGGGTAGCATCGTCTTACACCGAGTCTTATTCAACGGTTGTTCCTTTGTGGCAAGACTTAAAGGGTAAGACTGAGACACAGTTCCCAGAGGTTTTCGCCTTAGCACAGATTCTGAAGATTTCTGCTTGGCATAAGGCAACTGATATGTTCGGACCTATTCCTTATAAGGAGGCAGGTAAAGGACTTATCACTGTGCCATACGATAGTCAGGAAGAGGTATATAAGTCAATGTTCAAGGAACTCTCTGATGCTATCGAGGTGTTGACAAAGTATGCTGATAATGGTAACAGCAAACTCTTGCCAAATGCTGATGCTGTCTATGCTGGTGATGTACATAAGTGGGTTGTTTATGCCAACTCATTGATGTTACGCCTTGCAATGCGTGTTTATTATGCCGATGCAGCCCTCTCAAAGCAGTATGCTTTACAGGCTGTTAACCATTCTTATGGCGTGATGAAGAGCATGGATGATGAGGCTAAGATGGAGAGAGGTGCAAGCTTGGAGTTCAAGAACAACCTCGATGTCCTTATCAACCAGTACAACGAGTGCCGTATGGGTTCTTCTATGTTGGCTTACTTAGGCGGTTATCAAGACCCACGTTTGCCAAAGTACTTCAATACAAGTACTGTTTCTCAGGCTGTGACTGTGGGCACATACGGAAAGTATTCTGGTGTACCAACAGGTCATGACGTAAGTTCTAACGATGCTTTCAAAGATTCTTCTCGTCCTGCTATCACAAGTACAACTCCTACTTATTGGATGCGTGCTTCTGAGGTTTATTTCCTCTTGGCTGAGGCTGCTCTGCATGGTTTCGCTGTAGGTGGCACTGCTGAGTCACTTTATGAGAAGGGTATCGAGATGTCATTTGAAGAGAATGGTATTGCAAGTTCTGAGGTAGCAGACTATATGTCGTCTGGTCTTAAGCCATCAGCTTACAGTTTCCATCTCACCAATCCAGGTGTGAATGTTGATGTACCAGCAGTAACTCAGGCAACCACAGAGTGGACTGGAACCGATGAGGAGAAACTTGAGAAAATTATGATACAGAAGTGGATTGCACTCTATCCTAACGGACAAGAGGCTTGGACAGAGTATCGTCGTACAGGTTATCCTAAGTTGCATAGTGTGGTTACAAACTATAGCAACGGTGAGGTTGACAGTGAGGTGGGCATCCGTCGTATGCGTTTCCCAACTAACAAGTCTACTTCAGCAGAGGATATTGCTAACTTAGAGAGTGCACGCAAGCTACTTCGTGGCGGTCTGGATAAGGCTGGTACACGTTTGTGGTGGGACAATAAGAATCATTAATATCAAGCATTTTGAATATGAAAAACTTTAAATATATAAGTTCGTTGGTATTGCTCTGTGCAGGAGTTCTTTTCTGTGGATGTAGCAAGATGACAGAGGTAGAGAACGAACCTTACGATCATATCGGTGGATATAATACGATGAACAATGCTGAAAGCGAGAAGTATTATGCCGATTTGAGAGCTTATAAGCAGCAAGCCGTTAACTATGGTCGTCCTGTTGCCTTCGGTTGGTATTCTAACTGGTCGCCAGCTGGTACCTATCGTCGTGGCTATCTTACCTCTATGCCAGATAGTATGGACATCGTTTCAATGTGGAGTGGTGCACCTAATCGCTTTAATATCACACCTGAGCAGAAGAAGGACAAGGAGTTTGTGCAGAAGGTGAAGGGTACAAAACTCTTGGAAGTTACACTCTTGTCTTATATTGGAAAGGGTAGAACTCCTGACTCTGTCTATACTGCTGTTGAGAAGCAGGCTGAAAAAGAGGGTTGGGCAAACGACCATGCTCGTGTTGAAGAGGCTAAGAAGAAGGCTCGTTGGAAGTTCTGGGGCTACGAGGGTGTTGCTGGTTCTGACAATCATAAGCAGGCTTTGGCTCGCTTTGCTAAGGCTCTCTGCGACTCATTGGTAGCCAATGATTGGGACGGTTACGATATCGACTGGGAAATTGGTAGTGGCGTCTTCGATATGGATGGTTCGCTCAGCACTAATGCCGACCTTGTTTACTTGGTAAAGGAGATGAACAAGTATATCGGTCCTAAGAGTGATCCTGAGCATAAGGGACACCGTCTTATCTGTATAGATGGTCACTTTGGTGGACTTACTGAGGATTTGGATGGATATGTTGACTACTGGATTGATCAGGCTTACGGTCGTACAACTCACTTCGATTACTATGGTGTTGATCCAAAGACAATTATTACAACCGATAACTTTGAGTCATCTTTCAAGAGTGGTGGTCAGTTGTTAAGACAAGCCAAAAGTATGCCTTCTAAGGGTTACAAGGGTGGAGTAGGTGCTTATCGTTTCGATAACGACTACGACAACACGCCTAACTACAAGTGGATGCGTCAGGCAATTCAGATTAACCAACAGGTGTTCAAGGAGAGAATGGGTCAAACCACTCAACCTTAACATTGCATATCTCACATTATAAATTTAATAGAATACAAATATGAACAAGCATATTTTCAAACATATTGCTGTGGCGTTTGCCGCATGCTGTGTGGTGAGTTGCCAAGACAGTGAGAGCGATTTGTTGAAGCAGAAGGTATATTTTGATGGCAATCTGCAGAAAGTCGAAATGCCAGACACTGGTTCAAGCTTAGATGTTGATATTACTTCTCGCCTTTCTAACAAGCAAGATGGGGCAGTAGATGTCTCTTATTCACTTGCCGACTCGTCATTGGTTGCTCTTTATAATAGCAAGTATGGAACAGACTATGTTGCTTTCAAGCATCAGAATGTTACATTCAGTAAGACTTCTTCAACGATAGCTGCAGGAAGCATCTATGCTGACAAGGTGTCGTTGACGCTTAACAATCTTGATCAGTTAGAGGCAGGTAAGAACTATATGTTGCCTGTCAAGCTTCATTCTACTTCTACACCTATCATTGATGGTGAGGACGTTGAGTATATTGTTTTGGCTAAACCTGTCAAGATTACGAAGGCTGGTGATTTCTATAACAAGTATATCTCTGTGAAGTTCCCTTCTGGAACCTACTTTAAGTCATTTACTTACGAGGCTTTAGTACATTCTATCTGGTGGGGCAGCAACTGTACTATCATGGGTTCTGAGGGACTGATGATTTTCCGTGTTGGTGATGTTGGTGGTGGAATCTCTGCTGGTATTCTTCAGATAGCAGGTAGACAGCACTACGAAGCACCAGAGAAACTTCAGATTAATAAGTGGTATCATGTGGCAGTAACCTTCGATCAAGCAACAGGTAAGACCGTTATGTACCTCAATGGTACGAAGTGGGCGGAGTCTGCATGGAACATCTCTGGTTTTGATCCTAACGCTGATGTTGGCTTCAACATTGGTAAGATTCCGGGTTTCCCTTGGGGTGAGCGTCCATTCTATGGTTATATGAGTGAGGTTCGTGTATGGAGCGTTGCTCGTACCGAGAATCAGATTAAGCAGAATATGTTAGGTGTTAATCCTAAGTCTGATGGTCTGGAACTCTATTTCAAGATGGATGGTTCAGAAACCGTAAATGGCAATAAGATTAAGGATGCTGCTAAGGGTATCGAGTGTACCACGGGTGGTCTTGAGTTTACTACTCTCGCCCAGCCTGTCACTATGAAGGATCTTCAATAAGCTTATGCCTTAAAGAAATAGTATATAAAAGAGTCGGACACCGTTGTCCGACTCTTTTTGTCTTTGAAGTTTGACCTTTATCGTTGCAAAGGTAGCCAATTCATGGAAGGAATACAAGAAACTCCCTTGCATTAGAATAACAAGTTTTTATCCTAGTATAGGTGTCTATACCTATGTCGAATAGTATATGGCTAATACAGATTTTAAGATTAATCCTTGGTTAATGATCTAAAATTTGTGATCAAAAATGAACAAATTAAACCAATAATACAATACGTTCATAAAAGTTTGTATATTTGTGAACAAAAGATCAAGTCATTAATGGAAAGCCTTGGGTACGATAAGACAAGTATTGCCTCAATCTTTGAATATAGTAAAAGGTTGATAGGGCATTCTTTGAATGAAGTTGTTGATAAATCATTATTTAAGGAGCTAAATCTACAAGGACAAGGCAAAGGTGGTCTTGGACAGATGATAGAAAAATACTACTTCAAGTATGATATTAACAACGACCCTACCCCA
Organism: Prevotella melaninogenica; assembly: GCF_003609775.1. Taxonomy (NCBI): domain Bacteria; kingdom Pseudomonadati; phylum Bacteroidota; class Bacteroidia; order Bacteroidales; family Prevotellaceae; genus Prevotella; species Prevotella melaninogenica. The sequence goes on along the minus strand of NZ_AP018050.1, from coordinate 135,755 downwards.
GATTTTCAAGAGGCTGGATTAGAGCTGAAAGCAACAGGCTTAAAGAAAAACAAAGGTGGAGAATTACAGATAAAAGAACGCTTAGTGTGTGATATGATTGATTACTGTTCTGTTGTTAACGAGCAGTTTGAAACATCTCTCTTTTATCTAAAGTGTCGTATAATGCTGCTTATTTTCTATCTTTATGAAAAAGGGGTAAGCAAATGGGATTTACGATATATCTATACAGTAATTTGGCAGTTGCCCGAGAAGGACTTGTTAATCATAAGAAAAGATTTTGAAACCATTGTCAATAAAATCAAGAAGGGAGAGGCTCACGAACTTTCTGAGGGAGATACCGAATACCTTGCTGCATGTCGTAAAGGACAAAAAGGAGAAAAACCAAGGGAACAGCCTTTTTCAGATATTCTTGCACCAAGACGTGCTTTCTCTTTGAAACCAGCTTATATGCGCACCATACTTTCCTATGTGAAAGACCAAAAAAGGAGTGATGTAAGTAATATAGAGATTCCTTCGATAGAAGATGGGCTTGTCTCAGAGGCAGACTTGAGAGAAAACAGCTTAGAGAATATAATCTTAAAAAGAATTGAGCGTTGGATTGGAAAATCCGTTCAAGATATTATTGATTATTATGAACCTGGTTTGATGGTTAATGCAAAAGACATCAATTACGTAGTTTCATGTATGATAGTCTCTGATGGTAAATACAACGGACGTGGTAAGAAACATATAGAAAGAGCTGATGAATTTGTAAAATCAGGTTTAAGGTTGAAGACAATACCTATATATTCAAATAATAGGCTAAAAGAGGCTATGTCGTATGAGAATATTGATTACGAAGAGCTATATCATAATGGTAATTGGTTTGATTCAACTACTTATGAACTTTTCACTAGTAGATTCCTCTTTATGGTATTCCGTCATCCGAATATTCAGTCAGGAAGTTTTCACTTTGATTATGGACCAATGATTTTAGAAAAAGCTTTCTTTTGGACTATGCCCCAAAAAGACTTAAAGATAGCAGAGGAATACTGGCAAGATATTAGAAAACATGTGCTTAGAAATGAAATAGGACTTGATTATTTCTGGAAAGCTGGTTGGAGTAATAAAAATGGGAAGCATTTTCATGTTCGTCCAAAGGGAACGAAAAATAGTTATTTAGGAGCTGCAGATAATCCTAATGGTGGAAAAGCAGATAAGTACTGTTATTGGTTTAATAAAGAATACGTTTCAAACATTATAGAAAACAACAAATAAAATATGTCTACAAAGAATAGTACATACAGTTTAAAAGAAGATAATTGGGGACTATGCGAACCGATTGCAGAATACTGTAAAAAAGCAGCACAAGCAACACGTGAATTATCTTTATTCTCTGTAGATTCTAATATTGTAACTGAACAGGATGATATACGAGTTGTTGAATTGTTTGCAGGTGTGGGTGGTTTTCGTATAGGCTTAGAACGTGCTTCTAAACACTACAAAACGATATGGAGCAATCAGTGGGAACCATCAACAAAGCGACAGGATGCTTCTATGGTGTATTGTCATAGATTTGGAGAACAAGGACATAGCAATGAGGATATAGCAATGGTTCCAACAAGTGAGATACCACAGTGTGATTTACTTGTAGGTGGATTCCCATGTCAAGACTATTCTGTAGCAACAACACTGAAGCGTTCTGGTGGAATAGAGGGTAAGAAAGGCGTATTATGGTGGCAGATATATCGTATCTTAGATGAAATGAAGCAAAAGCCCGCCTACCTACTTTTTGAGAATGTTGACAGACTTTTGAAATCACCAGCCTCACAACGTGGACGAGATTTTGCTATTATCCTCGCTTCGTTAAACGATTTGGGTTATACCGTAGAGTGGCGTGTTATTAATGCGGCAGACTATGGTATGCCACAACGTCGTAAACGTACTTATATCATAGGCTACAAGAATGACCTTGCTATAACCCAGCAGATAGATAAGCCTTTGGAATGGATTTTGTCTAAGGGGGTAATGGCACAGGCATTTCCTCTGAGTGTTGATTATAAAAATCAACAGACAAGTTTTGATATAGAAGGGGATTTGACTACAGTATCATCATCATTCAATAAAGGTATGAAGGAGTCACCTTTTGAGAATGTAGGTATTATGAAGGACAGAAAGGTTACAACTATAGAGGCAAAAGCAAAATACGATGGTCCGATATTGACATTGGGTGATATCCTTTTAGACGAAAAGGATGTTCCTGATGAATTTTTTATTTCAGAAGATGAATTGCCGCGCTGGGAATACTTGAAAGGAAGTAAGTCGGAGAAAAGGGTCAATAAGACAACTGGTTATGAATATAACTATTCAGAGGGAAGTATGGCTTTCCCTGACTTTCTTGACCGTCCGTCACGTACTATCATTACAGGTGAAGGAGGTAAAGGACCTTCACGCTTCAAACATGTCGTTTATACACCGAGTGGACGTTATCGACGCCTTACACCATTGGAATTAGAGCGTCTTAATATGTTCCCTGATCATCATACAAAGGGAGCGTCTGATATGCGTCGTGCCTTCCTGATGGGAAATGCACTGGTTACTGGTATTGTTGAGCGCATTGGTGCTGTGTTGATAGAACGTATGGGTTAGACAAGTTAACGAGCTGACGAGTAAACAAGTTGTTTGCGGATAGGGTAAGGGGAGACAGGGTAACAGGGGGACAAGGAGACAGGGTAACATGTTTAACAGGTTTTTTGGGGGTGAGGTAACCAGTTGATAATGTAGGGTTGGGGTGAAATATGTTTACAAAAGTCGGTGTGTTTTGGGTCGAAAAATGGTCTTAAAACGGCTAATCTTGGTGGTCTTGTAACTTGCAGAGAATCAAATACTTACAAGATTGCGTTTTAAAAGGGCGTTAGTAAGGGTCCAAAAGGGCGTTAGTTGGACCTCAAAAGGGCATCTTTTGCAAGGCAATTGGGCGTTAATTCGAGTCAAATTGGACGTTAGATGATTTTAGTGGTTTGATTTTTCTTTACATAATGTTGGCTTCTGTGAGAGGGCGAGTACTATTTCCTCACAGATATCACAGAAGAACAGGTTTCTGGTTCTTCCGAAATCACAGAATCTAATACCTATGTGTTAGCAAAAATGTTCTGTGGTATCACATGGCTTTTAAGCCTCTGAGTCCTTTATTTTTGTGTAAAAGAGTCTGTGCTTTCTGTGCTTTCTGTGAGAGAATAAAGACCCATAAATTACTTGTAGGTACACAGAGGCACGGAGCATACAGAGTTTTTATTTCTCACGGATAAGCATAATACTTTGTGATAAGTGTGTTATATTGCAAGTAAATAAAAAGCCCATTAACAGTATTAAGTAGGTTAAATGAACCGTCTACTGTTAATGGGCTGATGATGTATGAATACTATGTTTTATGCTTTCTTCTTCTTTGCATTTCTTCTCTTCCACCAAAGATAGTAGCCACTGATAGGTAGGAAGCCACCGATGAGTACAGCTAAACCGTGGAGAATCTTAGAGAACCAGCCGCCCCATTGGCCAGTGTGAATCTTCTTGAAGAGTTTGCTACCCTTTGGTTTCTTGCCTTGTTCGTCTTTCTTTCCATCTGGGCTTGTAGCCTCTTTCTTCTGTGAATCGTCCTTCGTTTGTCCGAAAGCATTGTCGTTGGTAGTTGGTTTCGCTTTCTCCTTATCGGCTTTCATCTCCTTTGGTGGCATTTCCTGTCCAAAGAGTTTAGACATTCCAGCTCTGTACCAGCCGTAAGAGAAGACTGGACCAGTGAGTGAGATGAGGAGGAGAAATACGACAACATAGATGCCTAATGAGGCGTGGGCGTCGTGAGCAAATCGACGGAAGCCCTTGTTGGTATTGATGGTTAGGCGATTTTCCAACATCTTCTTGTTCTTAGGCCACCAGAGTACAACGCCAGACAGCAGTATCAGGGTCATACACATTGCAGAAACAGAGGTGATGATACGGCCCAAGGAGATTCCTCCACGTGGTGGGTCAGGAACCATAAATAGCCAACGATGCAGCTGCTTGACAGCAACAAGGAAAGGTACCTGCTTTGGGGCAAGGTCGAATGCCGCTGCAATTTCGCCTCCAATCAGCAAGATGAGTCCGCTGAAACATAAAATCATTATAAACACTCCAAGCGGTAATGCCAACCATCTGTGGAATTTTAAAAAGAATTTTCTCATTACTTAAATATTGAATTATAGTCTTGATTGTTCTCAGGTAGTCTTTATCTTTGTACAAATCCCTGCCTGAGTGGTTTGAGAAAGAATAATCTCATGTTTTGTTATCCTTAAATGCTTTTAACCATCAAAACTTGTTTGAGTGTGCAAAATTAATACTTAATTACATAAAAACAGCATAAAAGGTTGAAAAGTTTTCAAGTGTATGAGTTGTTAGCTCTAAAATTAAACGAGTTGTTTGCACAGACTAAGCAAACATGTTTTTGCCCTTTACTCTTTGCCGTTTTTACTTTTTCTCTTTACCCTTTTCTCTTTACCCTTTTCCTTTTCTCTTTCCTTTTACATTTGTCCTTTCCCATGTCCTACATCGGTAATCATAATTATGAATTATGAATTATGAATTATGAATTAAGAATTATGAATTAAGACTTATAGTTGAATAACGAAAGTTGGCAAGCAAACGAGTTATTAGTTATAACGGATATAACCATTTACTCGTTCACTTGCCAACTATACAAGCAACTTGTTAACTCGTCAACTCGTCAACTTGTTTACTTAACCACAACCTTGCGTGTACTGCCATCAGAAGACTTGATGATATTAAGACCCTTCTGTAGCTTCTGAATCTGACGACCATCAACGGTGTAATACTTTTCTGTTGTAGTCTTGTTGAAGTTTGCACTCTCGATACCATTGGTAGTAAGTGAGGCAACCAATGGTTCGCTTGAATACTTCTTGCCGTCAGCTTCGTAGACCATTACGACCTTGAGGGATGTGATAGAACTATCATAGAAATGAAGAATACGTAGGTTATCGATAACCTTGAAGTCATAGTTTCTCTTATCCTTGTAGTTGAAAGGAATATTAGTCATTTCTTCCTCATGCATGTAATTGTATTGACTTGCACTCTTCTTGAACTTGAAAGGTTCTGTGCTACCATTAACATAGACATTGTAGTACATCTTCTCAGGGTTGAGAACGTTGCCGTTAATATCTGCATTCTTTACATAGAAAGCTAACTTAATCTCATTAGAAGTGTTGTCGTAGTTTGGAGTAGATGATAAATAGAAGTATTCTGGTGTCGCTGGGGCTCCAACCTCCTTCTGAACGTAAGGAGTCAAGGTAAGAGCTTCATAGCTCTCTACGTAGTCTTCACCTGTAATGTTTTCGTCACTACCTTTACCTAAAGAAGTTCTAAGAAGCTTAGAAGCAGTCAGTTTACCAGTTGCATCAATGCTGAACTCAAGGTTCTCTGCAGCCTTGGTCTCACTCTCGAAAGCTGCGGCAAAGGTGTGATACTCCGACTTATCGCTATCGTATTTCTTGAAGTCTGTCTTCTTAGTAATACCCAAATACTGGTTAGTAGACATGATTGCCTTGTCGCCTTGCTTGGTAAGTTTCACCCAAGTGTTTGCAAGTTTCTCAGCCTTAAACAAGCCCTTGACATAGATATCGTTATTATCGGTCATTACTTCAACAATACGTGGTGAAGGGTCAGACTTAGAAGTAACGGTGTACTGGCTCTTTGTAGCTGTAGCTGGTGGTGTAATAAGCTGCTCTTTAAGTGGTTCAATCGTAAGAGCCCAGTCGCCACCATAGTTGTTTAGCCAGCTATTATTATAGGTAGCACCCCATATTTGCTTCTTCTGACCCATACCAGACATCTTGAGTGTTCTTCCTTCCACTGTGAAATCTACGTAGTTCAAAGTTGGACCAACAGGCTCGTAACTCTTTCCATCATCAGAAGAAACCAAACGATTAAGAGAGATAGTACGCTCACTACTTTCCTCGTCATCATCGCTCCCACCGAGGTCGTCAGTATAAATATCCTGTGGTAGCTTTGCTCTATACTTACCATCAGCTTGTCTCTCAAGCTTCAACCATGACTTACTATCGAGGCCTGATAGTGGATTGTAAATGTAAATACAGCCATCTTCGCCGATAACAATCTTAGATACTAATCCTTCATATCTACCTGCTTGTGTACCAGTCCAACCCTTCTTAACCCAAGACTTGCTTGAGCGATACAGGTTTTCAATCAGCTTACCTTTAGGTGTGTCTTTTATTATCTGAGCGGAAGCTGTAAGGCTCAGGACTAATGCACAAATTGAGAATAAAGTTCTTTTCATAACTGTTACTTTTGATTAAATAATTTATATTGTTTGTCCTTGTTTTAGAAATCATAGCCAATACCTATGGTACAGTAGCTACTTCCTGTGTCTGCTGTCTTCAGGTTGTAAGCTCCGTTCAGACGTAAGCCATGGTACTTGAAGCCTGCACCCATAGTGATATGGCTGAGGTCGTGGTCACCATACTCATAGCCTGCACGTACTGATACCATCTTATTATAGGTGTATTCAAGTCCGCCACCAAGCATAAAGAGTTTGGCTTCTGAAGGTTGGAAGAAGTAACGAGAAGACAAGGCTGCAGCAACTTGATGCTTCTCTGCTACATCAACTGAAAGCGCACCACCTACAGCAAGATAGGTTGGGAGCGTGGTCTTGTGCTTGTTCCCATAGTCGAGTTGAGGACCAATGGCACCCACCTTCGCATCAAGCATGAGGTTGGCTGGTTTGTTAGCAAGGGTCAACTCGTTGTTTTGATAGGCTCCACCCACGGAGAAAGCAGCTCCCGTAGCATTCTTTGAGAGGTGGCTATAGATAAGACTTCCTGTTGCGTAGGCAGCGAATCCCTTACCAAAGAAATAGGTATAACCCAAGTCGAGGGTCCAGTTATAAGGCTTATAGTCCTTAGTTGGATTGCCCAAGAGGTCGGCCCCCTTTAGACTTAGTCCTCCAGCATAGCGGAAACCAGCGAAGACAGCATGACGCTTAGCCAACTTATAGCCAGCAGAAAGCGCGTAAATGCCAAAGGTTCCATCAGCACCCTCTGCCTTTTCAAAGAGAGAGGCAGAAGCATCTGCGGTGAACTTCTTATCCGTTGCGAAGAAAGCAGCAGGATTATTGTATAGATACATACCCTCAGCAGCAGCCGAAGCATTACCCATAGCGGCTGTTCTGGCATCGGTATTCGCTGTTAATATCGAGAGATCTTGTCCCTGAGCATTAGCCTGCGTAGGACCGAGAAGTGCTGCGCAAGCCATGAGAATGATATGTTTTTTATTCATACTTGTTGTGTTTATCGTTTAATGAACATCTGGGTATGGTTGCCCTTACTGGTATATACGGTCAGTTTATACGTTCCAGGATTTAGTTTAGAAAGGTCAAGTGTGGCTACGTTGTTCTTGTCTGGAGTCACAGTAGCCTTCATCAGACGCTCTCCCACAGTAGAACTGATAACGAATTCAGCCTGCTTTACTTCTGGATTGAGTAGGGTGTTGATGTCTTTCTGCACTGGAATAGGATAGACGGCATAGACAGGAGCCGACTTCTTTTCGACTACACGCACTTGGAAAGAGCCATCAGAAGATGTCTCACGACCATCTGTTGCAGCGATGCTGATACGTGTAACACCCTTTGTTTGAGGTTTCAACTGAAGGTTGTCATTGTTGATAGTAGCTGTGGCGATACTACCATTGGCAGCATTGGCTTTGTAAGTAAGTTGTGTGTTACTGCTATGTGTGTAATGTCCAGTCAATGGAATCGTCACTACTCCCTCGTCCAATCCGATGATATAGTTCTCGAAAGGCTTTGTTAACTGTGGTGGAATGTACTTCACAATCTTAAATGTAAAGCTCTTCTCAGCCTTTGCTCCTAAGTCATCTGAGAGTACGAAGGTGCAAGTATAACTACCTGCTTCAAGCACAGGAACGAGGTTTACGGTCACAGTATTACCATTGACAGTGAAGGAAACGCCCTTTGTTTCACCTGTAGTCTTGATGTCCCAATTGTGATTATCAGGGTCAGCAACGTTGAAGGTGAACGACTTACGCTCATTCTCCATGATCTCTATGGCTTCTGTTGGGAAGTTAGTAGCCTCTGGAGCATGGTTGAGTTTGGTCGTACACTTCTGAATCTGTGGTTCAGAAAGGTTGCCCCAACGGTCTACTGCCACTACAGCAACGCTGTAAGTGGTGTTGTCCCTTAAGTCATCAAAGCCGTATTTCAGGGTTTCATCTAAGCCATGACCCATACCATTGATTTCTATGTAGGTCATATCTTTGAGTTTATCAGCCGTCAATTCGCCCTGAGCAATGTAGAGGCGATAGAAGGCTGCGGTCTTATCCTCATCCTTAGCGATGCTCCACTCCGCATTGATGTCTACGAAGTCAGGTGTAAGTGTGAGCGTTCTCACCTTCTCAGGAGCTATCTTTGTGTCTGATTCAAAAGCTGCTTCGGCATCGATATAACCCTTACCTAACTTACCTTTGTACGTTGGATTTTGCTCATCGATGTTATAAGGACGGTAAGCTGTGATCAAACGTGACTTCAATTCTTCGTTAGTGAAGCCCTGTTTGCCAAAGTAAGAGGCGATAAGTGCAGCAATACCCGATACGTGTGGGCAAGCCATTGAGGTACCTTGATAGTAAGCATAGCCTGATGCTACCTTCTTCTTAGGTACGGTACTCAATACGCCAGCTTCATTTCCGAAGCGGTCTTGGTCGCCACCCGGAGCCGTAATAGTCACCCATTTCGCATAGTTACTATAACTTGCCTTAGTGAAATCCCATGCCATAGCAGCCACAGAGACCGTTGGCGCATAGCAAGCAGGGTAAGCAGAGAACTCTTTGTTCTCATTACCAGCCGCAAACATTACCACACCACCCTTCATAGGAGAGTCTGGACGCTGATTGCCATTAGCATCACAACCCGCCATCTTGATGAAGTAGTCGACAGCTTCTTTCAGCAACTGCGGCATAGCTGTGACATTTGCACCAGACGAATAGCCCCATGAGTTCTGGCAAATAACAGCTCCGTTGTCAGCTGCATACTTAATGGCAGCGGCTGCATCGCCCTGTTCGTCTTTGTTTCTAAATATCTGACAACTCAACAAGCGTACGCCACTATCTGCCGAGCCATTGCCACCTGCGATACCTGCCACACCTTTACCATTGTTGTTGCGTGCAGCAACCGTACCCGCAACGTGGGTTCCGTGTCCGCCATCATCGGGTTCGATAGTACCACCGACAACGTCTTTTGCTGTCACGAAGTTGTAACCATAGATGTCATCTACAAAGCCATTGCCATCATCATCGACATTAGGTTGACCATTCTTCTCCTTTTCGTTGACGTAAAGATTGTCTATCAAGTCTTCGTGGGTGATGTCAATACCACCGTCGACAACGGCTACAATAACGTTTTTCTTACCTGTTGTGTACTTTTCCCATACAGGTTTAACATTACAGTCAGCACCTTTCTTTGCACGAGGATTTACCGTACCATTATTGTAGTAATGCCATTGTTTCGCAAGAAGAGGGTCGTTAAAATTACCTCCTGTAGCCTGCATACTTGCTTCAGGGGCGCTATAAGGTGCAACCTTAACCTCTGGTCTTGCCATTGGCAACACTCGTTCAGCACATTCAACGCCCTCGGCTTTATTGAACTGATCCAATACAGCAGCAACGTCTTTGCTATTATCGAAATAGATCGTGTACCAGCGGTCGAGCCCTTCAGCTACTGTTCGTGCTTCATATTCACCAGCAGGCTTAAAGACTCTTTCCATCTTATAAGCCCCAGAATACTGCATTGCAGAAGTTATCTCAGATGGTACGCTTTGCATCTCCACACTACCACTACGAGTTGTAGGTATAGCTTGGTTTGTACCCTTTGATAGTTTCACATTAATGCAACCTTTTATAGCAAAAAGGTCTTTGTCAATATTGACAGAGCGTGTGTTAGATGTGGTCGTATCTAAGTCTTGGCTGTCCTGACATGAGGTCGTAACCATCATGCCAGATAGCGCACACGCACATAGATATATAATCGATTTTCTCATCAATGTTCCTTTATTTTATTTCTTTGGATTGGTTTGTTTGAGCATACGTTCTACCTTAGCTAACCGCTGTTCTTTACTTCCTGCAAAGACAGTAGGCTTGTACAAGACGGTAATCTGCATGACTGCCTTACCATTGTTGACGTCAGCATACTCGCCACCTGAGATGGCTAAGGTCAGATAGTCAGAACGACGAGCATAGATATGATGCTTACCATTGTAGCCAACAAACTCGAAGTTGTTGGAAGTAAGGAGCTTATCAAACTCGTTGGTTATGAACCACTCGTTGCCATACTGCCATATACCTAAGTTAGGCTGACCATAGAACAGGCTGTACTGCTCAATGCTTCCGACCTTATCTTGTGGGGTTGTAGCATCACTGCGAAGGAAGAAGAAGTAAGTACGAGCAATCAGTGTAGGGTCATTTGTCTTGTAAAGGATAGCTTCAACCTCATTGCTCTTAGACATTTGTCGCTTCATTTCCTCGCTATTCTTACCCTGTTCATATTTCTCAACGTCACTTATCTTCTTGTCAGTTTTGTTCAAAAGGTCAACAGGACCAAGGTCAAGACTACTAAAGGTAGGGTAGCTTCGGTCTTGTGTGTGCATCTGATAGAAGAATAACACAACACTATTATTCTCCTCCCTGATATCTACATCCATCGTGAAAGCTTCCTTTATATTGACGTAATGATTTGTATCTTTCTCGTCCCTTGTATATCCATTGGCTTTCATAAAGTCTTGGAAAGCCTGCGACTTAACAGCGTTGACACCCTCTCTTGTCAGCGAACGTGTGTAGATACGCGTTGGAACAGAGTGCTTTGTATCATGTACATAGACAACGTCTTTGAACAAAGGCGATGGAGTCTTGAAGAAGTAACTTTCTTCAAAGATACCGTTTACCTCGTCAGGACCGCCATATTCCGTCAGGAAACTACCGCGGCGATACTCATAGTCCATCATCTTATGCAAGCTATAAGGATTACCTGGGTTACAAGCCAAGATAAAGGTTGACACGCCCGGCTGCTTAACAACCACATCATTGTTCTTTCCTGCAAAGGCTATTGTCAGCTTTGTCGTTCTTTCCGTAGTGCTATAATTAGGTTTAGAAATGAACTTTAATCCATGCTTTTTCTTAATAACCTGCATCCACTCTGGTGTTTCGTTCTGAGTAAGATCGTAGGAAGTAGCATCTATCTTCAAATCGACAGTTGTCGTACCACCCGCCTGTGGCAAGATAATCTCGCCATTGCTAAGGTTTAGTGAGATATCTGCAGCACTCTGACTTACCATGATTTTCTGCACTGCCAAGCCACCATCAACAAGGATATAGCTACTTCTCTCTATCCCCGTTGTATTAGGATCAACGTGTACAGCAATCTCGTTTCCCTTTTGTGTAAGGTGAACCCACGCCTTCGGTGTCGTAGCAATCCACTCCTTAGAGTTCGTGTTCACGGTAATTGTCTTTTCAATCATCTGATTAGAGAAAGAAATCTCCTTCTCCGAAACATTCAGATAGGGTTGTTCAAAGCTGTCATTCTCAGCACATCCAACTACTATCCCCAATAATAGGTATAGTAGTGAAAACTGCATCAGCTTATGTATATTGATTATACGCATATCATGTAATAATTTAATAAGGTATAACAATTAGATTAGAACTTCAATGCTTTCTTAGCAGCAGAGAAGTTTTTAAGCATCTTTGCCTGTGCTTTTAATCCCTTACTACTTACGCCTGAGACGGATGGGTCGTAGCTATAAAGCAATGCGAGAACTGGTGTGTCGTTGTCTATGACGCAGGTAACATCAATAACCAAGTGGTCGCTTTCACGTACAAAGAAGTGGTTGTTGCCTGATGTACGGAGGAAAGAGAAGCCTTCGTCACCCAATACCTTCTTGATTTCTTTGGTAGCAATCCATTTAGTACCATACTTCCAAACACCGAGGTTGGTGTCCTTGAAGAGTAAAGCACCAATCTGAACACTACCAAGATTGTCTGGTGCATCACCATCCTTATCCGTTGTATAGAAGATGTGAATACGTCCGTAGGCAGCCGAAGCGTCTGTACTTGCCTTCAACTTATACTGAAGCTGTGAAACCTCTGTCTTCTTATGTTCGTTGTAGCTGCGCTCCTCTTCAGTGCTACCAGCCTTCTGCTCGTATTGTTCAACCTGTGCCAACTTCACATTGTCTTTCTGTAAAAGCTCAAGTGGATAGAATGGCAGCTTGCTGAAGGTCTTATAATCGCCATTCTGCTTAATGATAGGAGTGAAAGTAAGGTTAACACCTTCGTTGTTCTCCTTTTCTGATATATAAACCTTCAAAGAGAGCAATTCCTTATCATTGGTATATTCTCTGTCAGACTGAGAGTTACTGCGTACATAACCATTGTCTGTTAAGAACTTATCGAAAGCCTTGTCCTTCACGGCATCAATGGCCTTTCTACCATCGCCAATCATGATAATCTGTGATGGATTAATACCATCAGAGCTACAATACTGAATCAAAGTAAAGATAGGCGAAGCAGTGATAAAGGTATAAGTCTCCTCAAGGCCGTAAGCTGGCATAGCTGCCTGATACTCGCGTAAGTAGCTACCACGACCTAACTCAAAGTCCATAATCTTATGCTCGTCCTGTGGTACACCAGGGTGAATAGGGAGGAGGTAACGCTGAATACCCGATTGAGATACTACAATTTCACGGATAACACTACCGCTCTTTGCGTACAGCTTCACCTCACGTTTCTGATAGGTGTCATTACGCTCAGCAATCAGTTTGATTTCTTCCTCCGACTTGACAATCTTTAGCCAGCTAACTTCTTCGCTCATTGTCACGTCATAGACAGACGAATTTGTAGTGATGTCAATCGTTTTCTCACCACCTGTCTGTGGGAGATAGATAGCATCAGGAGCCACGTTAAGGGTTACGTCAGCTGCACTCTGAGTCACAGCAATCTTGCCAGATGCACCGTTGGCATTAACGAGGACATAGCTTGTGCGTTCTGTTCCAATCTTGTTTTCAGTTACCTTCACCTTCAGTACGTTACCGTCCTGAACCAGCGAGAGCCAGTCGCCTTCCTGTGGAGACGATGCAATCCAGCTGCTTTGATTTGTTGTTACACTGATGTTTCTTTCGCTTACGCCTTTGTCAAAGGCAATGGTGTTTTCCGAAAGAACCAATGTTGGCATTTCAAATTCGTCTTCCTTTGCACATGAGAACAAGCAAAGAAGAATGCCACCTAACATTAGGGAGTAGAGTGTCTTTTTAAATTCCATACTCTTCAAGGTTTTATAAGATAAAAATATATTATTGATTAGACTTTTGTTCTAAAAAAATGTTTGTTTTATTTCTATAAAATATTGATAAAGGCTTTAAATGATGGTATTTATCTTATTCGCGCCAAATTATATTATCTGACGCAAATATATTCTTTAATAAGAATAAAAGCAAGTGAATTTGGTTAAAATAAACTAATCATTTGTTCTTTATTTTTCATCTTATACACGCATATAAATAAAGACAAATATGTTCTTTTAACACGTATTTCTGATTTATTTTTCGGAAAGTCAAGTCTTCCGCCAGACTTATCACCTTATTTAATATTCTATATAACATCATTATTGTTATGGTCTGTAAAAAATTCGAGTGCAAAGGTACTGGCTTCTTGTTAAGGTGGCAATACTCATTTATAAGTAATTTATTGTTGATTTTTTGTGTGATTAAGTTTTCTTATCCCTAATAAAGATGACATAATTTTGATTACTATTTATGGTTTATTGGGTTTTTTGGAATGTGAAAAATAATTACAGAATAAGCCTTCTGTACCCCTTTTGTTTATAGAAAATCGCTCTAAAAATAGGGTTTTGTAACGAACAGATAATCAATGTCTTACAAATGCAATTTGAAAAGGGCATCTTTTCGACTCTTAAAGGGCGTTAGTTAGACCTCAAAAGAGCATCTTTTGAAAGCCAATTAAGGCTTAATTTGAGTCTAATTGGGCGTTAGTTGTTTTTGGGTAGTTTGAATAATCTTTACATAACATGAGTTGATTAATCCTCTGTGAGTGGATGAATGCAGTTGGAAATTTGTCAGTATATTTAGGTAAGTGCTTCGTTGAAGGATAAATGTAAAAGCCCATTGATGGTATTCTGTAGGTTAATCAACCGAATACGCTCAATGGGCTTGTGATATATGATGATTATGTTTTATGCTTTTTTCTTCTTAGCACTTCTTCTCTTCCACCACAGATAGTAACCACTAATAGGGAGGAAACCACCGATAAGAGCTGCGATAGCATAGAGAACGCGTGAGAACCATCCGCCCCACGTACCTGTGTGTAATTGCTTAAAGAGCATACCGCCCTTTGGTTTTTTGCCGTGCTGGTCGCCTTTCATGTCTTTTGCTCCCTCCTTGTGTGCTTGTGGTTGTCCCTTCATCTGACTCGCGTCCGTAGGTGCAAAAGCTTTGTCGTTTGTTCCGCCCTGCTTCATTCCATCTTTAGGTTGCTGCATCTTCATTTCCTTTGGTGGCATAGGCTGACCGAAGAGTTTAGACATTCCCGCTCTGTACCAGCCGAAAGAGAAGACAGGACCTGTGAGTGCCATAAGGAAAAGGAAGATAAAGACATAGATACCTAATGACACGTGAGAGTCGTAAACAAAGCGACGGAAACCCTTGTTTGTGCTGACGGTCAAACGACTTTTCAAAGCCTTCTTAGTCTTTGGCCACCAGATGACAACACCAGATAGTAATACGACTGCCATACACATAGAAGTCACAGCTGTAAGGATGCGTCCAAGTGACTGTCCACCCTCATGTGCATTCTCAGGTTTCATAAAGAGCCAACGGTGCAGTCGTACTACCATTGTATAGATTGGCATCTCTTTGGCATTCATGTCAAAGAGTGGTGCGAGGTCTTTTATTAATAGTATTGCAAGACCGCTGAAGCACAAAATAGCCATTATTACGCCTAATGGTAAAGCAAACCAACGGTGAATCTTTAAACAGAATTTTCTCATATCCTAAATAATTATTGATTACTTTTATATAAAGACGTATTATCTTTTGTCTATCCTTTTTCTTTTCCTTCTTTTTGGGATAATCTTTAAGACTCCTTTGCTTAAACGTTTTATTTCTATGAAAGTTTATTTAAGACGAGTATTTTTAAGAATTATTCACAAGAAGAGGTACTATTCTCTTTCCTTTTACAGAAAAAGGTTTTTGTAGAGATATTATAATCATTAATTGTGAAATAGGATTTTTTCAAAAGATTGATTTATCTTTGTATCATAATTTATTTTAATTCGGACATGAAATATAATGAAGTTGATTGGAGTAATATAGATTATAATAAGATAACTCAATTAAAAAAACTCTGTATGGTTGTGAAAAATCATTTCTGGGATACTCGTAAGTGTGAACAACACTCAGATTTAATCGTAGGTGATCCATGTCGTTTCTTAGTTAAAGTCTTCGAAATGTATCATCCTCAATGGTTTGAGAGAGTTGGTACAAATGAAGTTATTGCCTTTGTCGTTAAAATAGATAAAGAATATAAAACTCAAAATTTTAATGTCGTTCTTAAAGATTATCAATTAGAAGATACCTCTTTTTCATATTCTAAGTTATCAAAATGTTCAAGAGAAGAAGCTGATGTTAAAGCTGCTTGTCGTGAAGCAGTTCATAAGATTATCTTTAAACTAAAAAAGCGATATTGTTTTAGCCGATGCCCCATATCAGGGTTAGAAATTAGTTTAGACAATGCTGAAGTACATCATTATGCTAAGTCAATGCAGCTACTTATAAAAGAATGGGTAGATTTAAAAGGAGGGTTTTCGGAAGTTGTTAAATATGTAAACCAAACTATTGGTGGCGGTACAATAACATGCTTTAAGGATGAAGTAATTATTCAAGATTTTATTAAATTTCATAATCAAAATACCCATCTTGTGGTTTTACATAGAGTAGGACATTCTATGATTCATAAATCTCAAAAAGTGTTTGACAGATAAACAAAAAGATATTTTAAAGAAATTTATGTGAGAAAGCATTTAAGATGGGAATATAAGTTTTATTTTATGTACAAGAAAGATAGTAGTGTTATAAAAAACATCACTATTTATTTGCTTGTAGTCATAAAAAGTTTGTATCTTTGCAACACTTTTAAACTTAACAAACCTGCAGTATGTTCTATAACTACTATAGTTTTTTACTTTTACTATGAAGAAATTGTTAAATAACAATGTTATGTAATTTAGAAACTTTAAGGCTTTTAGTAGGGAATGATGATAACTATTAAATTATTGTTCAATATAGTTGACTACTGAATTATTATTTTTCAGTAGCCACCCTTTGTGTTTTAATTAATTATGAAAATGACAGAAGAAGAAAGTAAAGAGTTTCAAGAGTTCTTGAAATGGAAAGCGGAACAAAAGAAAGAAGAAGTGAAAGAAGAAATTAAAGAAAACAAAACTGAGTCTTCAAATCAAGTTGTTTCTCCGGAAAAAGTTGGTGGAGGTGGTAAAGTTGTATTGCTTTTTTCTTTTCTCTTAGTTGTCTTTATTGTGATTTTTGCATGCATTGTTAATATGGTATCTCATGATATTCCACGGACTAATAACGTCGAAAAAGAAACCCCTGTGCGTGTAACAGCAGAACAGAGGAAAGCAAATGCGTTGGTAATTGCAAAGAAAGATAGTATCAAGCGAGCTAAAAAGGCTACGTTGTTTAAAGAGTTATCGAAAGATTTCTATAAGAAAAAAGATGATTATTCTGATAGATATTGGATGTTGCCAAATAACTATCCGAAATTTATTAATGTAAATAAGGTTTGCTGTTATATTGACTTCAACTCTAATGATAATACGCCTAATAATCTGTATTTTAAACTCTGTTATACCTCAGATGACTGGCTTTTTATACGGAATGTAAAGTTTAATTGTGATGGAAAGGTCTTCACATATATCCCAGATGAGGTAAATCGAGATAATGACTCAAGTATATGGGAATGGTTTGATGAAAGAGTTACAGCAGAAAATGAACCTCTTTTCCAAGCTATTGCAAATGCTTCAAAAGTGAAAATGAAAATTAATGGTGATCAATATTACGATGAACGTGTGTTGTCTAATAAAGAGCGATATTATATAAAGCAGGCTTATAAATATTATAAAGCCCTTGGTGGCACTTTTATTTAGTTATTTTGAGTTGGATGAAGACTTTGTTTTGCTAATTTTTAGTAGCAAGTTATATAAATAAACAATAGACACATTTTACTTATTGACCTCGCACTTAGTTCGATAATAATGTGTCTGTTGTTTCAGTCTATGATAAATAATAATTTAGCATAATCGTATTCTCCTCCATATCCAGTTAGGGATATGTCGCCATAGGTAGGTGAGTACGCGCCAACGGGTATCGATGACGCAGATGTGTCGTCGGCTGTTGATAGCCTTTATAATACTGCGTGCCACCTTTTCTGTGGTCATCAGCATCGGAAGGTGAGATGTACCAGCGAGTAGGGGAGTGTCAACAAAGCCGGGACGGATATCGGTGAAGTGGATGTTATGATGTTTACAAGCTGCGAGTTGTTCCAATGCTTGTAAATAAGTGTTCTGCATTGCCTTTGTTGCACTATATGCAGGAGCTGGTCCAAGTCCCTTTGTACCAGCGATAGAGCTGATGCAAGCGATGTGTCCACCTCCCTTATTGACAAAATAGCGATAGGCACAACCTATCATTCTTGTGAAGCCAAGGGCGTTGGTTTCCATCGTCTTAAGTTCTATGTCAGCTTCAAGACTTGGGTTTTGCCATCCGATTCCCGCTGCATGAAAATAGAGATCGATACCGTTCATACGCTCTATAAGTTGCAGTAAGGAAGTCTCTGCATCTTCGTTAGTTATATCAATTTGTGCTGTGTAAACACGCTTTGGTGCAATATTTTGTAGATCGGTTAGCTTGTCTATACGGCGTGCTGCCACACCAACTGCCCATCCCTCTGCAATGAGTAGCCGTGCCACTTCATGTCCGATACCGCTACTGGCGCCTACGACGATTGCTTTTTTCATTTCAGTAAGTCCTTAGGTAAGAGTTCGTTGAGGCTATCTTCGCGAATAATCTTTGGTGCAGCCTTGCCGGGGAGTACCAATATTTTTTTGCCATTGCGATAGATGTGTAACTGACGTGTACGAATCACGGCTGTTATCTCCTCATCTTTCTGCATCGCCTGCCATACAGGAAAGTAAACACCCTCCTCATTAAAGAGCTTCTTTTGCAGGTGCGAACACATATTGGTCGTATCGAGTTCTATCATTTCTTTCGTTGGATTTGAATGTTATTATGTGGACATAATATCGTTTCCTAATCTTATTTTCTGCAAAGTTAGGAAAATAAAGCTGTATTACAAGCAATGAATTGGAAAATACGTGTTTTATGTAAGGATGTGTAGTTGTGGTTATTAGAATGCTTCTCTTTCGGTGTTAAGTTAGTAGAAAAGAAAAAGGTGTAAACCACTTAATTCATTGGTTTACACCTTTCTTGCGGAAAGAGGGGGATTCGAACCCCCGATACCCTTTAGGGGTATACAAGCTTTCCAGGCGTGCCTCTTCAACCACTCGAGCATCTTTCCTTGTGGGTCCAAAAACATATAGTTTATCTATTGGACTCAAATAGAATTGCAAAAATAGGACTTTAGTTTTATAATAGAGCGATAGCAAAGAGGATTTTAGGTTTCTTTAAGCTTTTGAGAAGCTGTGTGGTTGTTGTGTTTTTCTCTGTTGGATGTAAGTAAGAGCTTGTTTTGTGATATGTTTGTAACTGTTTGTAGAAAAGTATTTAAGAATGAACAGATTATTTTGTAGTTGAATAAAATAGTACCAAAAAGATGGGATAAAAGTGTAAGGATAAAATCAATAAAAAGGAAGATAGAATCTACTATGTAGTCATAGCTAATAGCACTGTTCTTAGGGCTTGTGGCAATTAATTGAAATATACTATACTTTTTTTATCTTTATAGTCCGCCTAATTCACGGAAAATTAGTATCTTTGCATTTTAGTTTAGAACCAAAGATTTTCGTTTTAGAAGATAATAATTAAACATACATACATCGTGGCTGAAACAAAGTACATTTTCGTTACGGGCGGCGTAGTTTCTTCACTTGGTAAAGGAATTATCTCGTCATCAATCGGTAAGCTTCTTCAAGCAAGAGGTTACAACATTACCATTCAGAAATTTGATCCGTACATCAACATTGACCCAGGTACGCTGAACCCTTATGAGCATGGTGAGTGCTACGTAACAGAGGATGGTATGGAGACCGACCTCGACCTCGGTCACTATGAGCGCTTCACTGGTATTAAGACCACGAAGGCTAACTCTATGACAACGGGACGTATCTATAAGAGCGTTATTGATAAGGAGCGTCGTGGTGATTACTTGGGTAAGACCATTCAGGTAGTTCCTCATATTACGGACGAAATTAAGCGTAATATTAAGCAGTTGGGTCAGAAATATCACTATGATTTTGTGATTACTGAGATTGGTGGTACTATTGGCGACATTGAGTCGGCTCCATTCTTGGAGGCTATCCGCCAGTTGAAGTGGGAGTTAGGTAAGCGTGCTATTAATCTTCACTTGACATACGTTCCTTATCTTAAAGCTGCAGGTGAGTTGAAGACAAAACCAACTCAGCATAGCGTGAAGGAATTGCAGAGTGTGGGTATTCAGCCTGATGTGCTCGTGATGCGTACAGAGATGCATCTTGATGATGATATTCGTAAGAAGGTTGCAGCTTTCTGTAATGTAGACTTCGACTGTGTTGTACAGAGTGAGGACCTTCCAAGTATCTATGATGTTCCTGTGAATATGCTGGAGCAGGGTTTGGATGCTGCTATTCTGCGTAAGTGTGGTGAGGAGGTTGGTCCTAAACCTGCGCTCGGTCCTTGGAAGGAGTTCCTTGATCGTCAGCGTAAAGCAACTAAGGAAGTACACATTGGACTTGTTGGTAAGTACGACTTGCAGGACGCTTATAAGAGTATTCGTGAGGGCTTGTTGCAGGCAGGAACCTATAACGACCGCAAGACGGTTATCACCTTTATCAATTCTGAGGAACTGACAGAGGAGAATGTGGCTGAGAAACTTAAAGGACAGGATGGTATTGTGATTTGTCCGGGCTTTGGTCAGCGTGGTATTGAAGGTAAGATTGTTGCTGCTCACTATACACGTACACACGATATCCCAACCTTCGGTATCTGTCTCGGTATGCAGATGATGGTGATTGAGTTTGCTCGTAATGTCCTTGGGTATAAGGATGCTAACTCACGAGAGATAGATGAGAAGACTACACACAATGTGATTGATATTATGGAGGAGCAGAAGAATATCACTAATATGGGTGGTACGATGCGTCTTGGTGCCTATGAATGCGTATTGCGTCAGGGTTCACATACCTTTAATATCTATAAGCAAGAGCATATACAGGAGCGCCATCGTCATCGTTATGAGTTCAATAACGACTATGAGAAGGAGTTTGAGAAGCATGGTATGATGTGTGTTGGTCGTAACCCAGAGAGCGACTTGGTTGAAATCGTTGAGATACCAGGCTTGAAGTGGTATATTGGAACACAATTCCACCCAGAGTATCAGTCAACTGTACTTGGCCCACATCCTCTCTTCCTCGACTTCGTAAAGACTTCAATTGAAAATCAGAAAAACAAATAAATGGATAAAAGAACAATTACAGGGTTTGTACTTATTGCCCTGATTCTCTTTGGTTTTGCGTGGTGGCAGCAGCCATCAGCTGAACAGATAGCACAGCAGAGAGCTGAATTTGTAAAGGATTCTATCGCTGCAGCCAAGAAAGCACAGACTACAAAACTTGCTGCTGAGAAGCAGGCACAGCAGAAGGCTGCGCAGGCTACTGATTCAACAGCACTATTCTACGCTGCTTTGAATGGCAAGGCGCAGGATATTACATTGAAGAATGGTAAGGTGGAACTTACTTTGAGTACCAAGGGTGGTGTTGTAAAGAAGGCTGTTATCAAGAACTATATCGGTCATGATATCGCTGTTAAGGATGGTTCAAAGGATCAGAAGGATGTTACCTTGTTTAGTGGTGACGACCAAAGCCTTAACTTCATGTTGGCTGCAAAGAATAGTAATATTGAGACAAAAGATCTTATCTTCGCTCCTTCTAACGTGACTGATACTACTGTTACGCTAACAGCTGTGGCAGGAGAGGGCAAGACACTTACCTTGAATTATACACTTGGTAAGGACTACTTGCTTAACATGTCTTTGCAGGCAGAAGGTATGGCTGGGCTCTTTGCGCCAAACTATAACCAATTGGATATCAATTGGCAGGAGCGTTGTAAGCAGCAGGAACGTGGTTTCACCTTTGAGAACCGTTATGCTACACTTACCTTTAAGAAGCACGATGGTGGTACTGATTACCTGAGTGAAACATCTGAAAAAGAAGAGACAACAGAGGACCCAATGGACTGGGTGGCTTTTAAAAACCAGTTCTTCTCTGCTGTTATGATTGCAAAGGATAACTTTGCTACAGGTGCAAAGCTTAAGAGTACACCACTTGAGAAGTCCTCTCATTACCTTAAGCACTATGAGGCTAACATGAAGGCAGGCTTTGACCCAACTGGTAAGCGTCCTTCTGAGTTCGAGTTCTACTTCGGTCCTAACGACTTCCGTATGCTTCAGTCTGTTGAAACTGAGAGTAAGTTTGGTAAGGAACTTGATATGGAACGTCTTGTATATCTTGGTTGGCCATTGTTCCGCATTATCAACCGTTGGTTCACACTTTATGTATTCGACTGGTTGAGTAAGGTGTTCCCAATGGGAGTTGTATTGATTCTCATTACCTTATTATTAAAGCTTATTACCTTCCCAATGGTGAAGAAGAGCTATATGAGCTCTGCTAAGATGCGTGTGTTGAAACCAAAGTTGGATGAGGCTACAAAGCAATTCAATAAGCCAGAAGACCAGATGCAGAAGCAACAGGCAATGATGCAGAAGTATTCTGAGTATGGTGTGAGTCCATTGTCGGGCTGTCTCCCTATGCTGATACAGATGCCTATCTGGATTGCTATGTTCAACTTTGTGCCAAATGCTATTCAGCTTCGTGGTCAGAGCTTCCTTTGGATGGATGATCTAAGTACTTTTGATCCAATCTTCTCATGGGGGAAAGACCTCTGGCTCGTTGGTGATCATATCTCATTGACTTGTATTCTCTTCTGTGGTGCTAACCTTCTTTACACATGGTTTACCATGCAGCAGCAGAAGGACCAGATGGTGGGACAGCAGGCTGAACAGATGAAGATGATGCAGTGGATGATGTTTGGTATGCCATTGTTCTTCTTCTTCATGTTCAATGACTATTCTTCAGGTCTGAACTTCTACTACTTTATATCTCTCTTCTTCTCAGCTGCTATCATGTGGGCACTGCGCAAGACAACCAATGAGGAGAAGCTTCTCGCTATCCTTGAGGCACGTCGTGAAGAGCGAAAGAACAACCCTAAGAACAATATGGGTAGTGGACTCTTTGCTCGTATGCAGGCTTTACAGGAGTTACAGAAGCAGCAGCAAGAAGAACTTCGTCGTAAGCAAGATGAGTTAAATAAGAAAAAGAAAGGTCTATAACTATGAACAAAAACTTAACCATGGCAATGACTGCTGCTCTGATGATGAGTGGTAGCGTTGCACAAGCACAGGATGTGAACATCGGACGTAACAACATCACGCTGACAAGTGATCTCATGACTCCTGAGGCACTTTGGGCTATGGGACGTATCGGTGTTGCACAAGCCTCACCTGATGGCAAGAAGATTGTCTATCAGGTAGGTTATTACAGTGTCAAAGAAAACAAAGGACACCAAGTTCTACGCGTGATGGATGCCGATGGTAAGAACGACCGTCTGCTTACTACCTCTGCAAAGAGTGAGAGTGATGTAGCATGGCTCAACAACAATACCTTAGCATTCCTTACAGGTGGACAGCTGTGGACAATGAATGCAGACGGTACAAACCGTAAGCAGTTGACACAATCGGATATCGATATCGAAGGTTTCCGCTTTTCGCCAGACCGTAAGCGTGTTGTTCTCATTAAGAGCATCCCTTACTATGGTACTATCAAGCAGAACCCAAGCGATTTGCCAAAGGCTACGGGTATGGTTATCACTGACATGAACTATCGTCACTGGGACCATTACGTTACCACAAATGCACATCCATTTGTAGCAGATGTTACTGCTGAGGGCATTGGTGCAGGTATTGATGTACTCGAAGGTGAACCTTACGAGAGTCCGTTGGCACCATTCGGTGGTATTGAGCAGATTGATTGGAGCAAAGACTCTAAGTTCATTGCTTATACCTGTCGTAAGAAGGAAGGCACACAATATGCCATTTCTACTGATGCCGACATATATATATATAATGTGGAGACTCGCCAAACAAAGAATCTCTGCAAGCCAGCCGACTATGTTGAGCCAAAGATTGATGCTACAAAGAGTATGCGTAATCAGGCTGTTAATCATCAGGCTGGCGATATGAATGTAGGTTACGATGTTAACCCTAAGTTCTCACCTGATGGCAAGTATATTGCATGGCAGAGCATGAAGAACAATGGTTATGAGAGTGACCGCAACCGCCTCTGTGTCTATGAATTGGCAACTGGTAAGAAGACATACGTTACAGAAAGCTTTGATTCAAATGTAGATGACTATACATGGAGCCTTAACTCAAAGGATCTCTATTTCATTGGTGTATGGCATGCTACAGTGAATGTCTATCAGACTAACCTTAAGGGTGAGGTGAAGCAGTTGACTGAAGGCGATCATAACTATGTAAGCATCTCACTTCTTGGTGATAAGAAGTTACTTGCTATCCGTCAGAGTATCTCTCAGGCAAATGAAATCTTCGCCGTTACTCCCGCAAAGAAGGAGAAGGCAAGCGTTCAGACACAACTTAGCTTTGAGAATAAGCATATCTATGATCAGTTGGCTATGGGTGACGTAAAGTCTCGTTGGGTTAAGACAACAGATGGTAAGGAATTGATGGAGTGGGTGATTACTCCTCCACACTTCGATCCAAACAAGAAATATCCTACCTTACTTTTCTGTGAGGGTGGACCACAAAGTCCTGTCTCTCAGTTCTGGAGCTATCGTTGGAACTTCCAGATAATGGCAGCTAATGGTTATGTCATCATTGCTCCTAACCGTCGTGGCTTGCCAGGCTTTGGTAGTGCATGGAACGAGGAAGTTAGTACTGACTGGACAGGTCAATGTATGAACGACTACCTCTCAGCGATTGACGATGCTGCTAACAACCTCCCATTCGTTGACAAAGACCGCTTAGGTGCTGTTGGTGCTTCATTTGGTGGCTTCTCTGTTTACTATCTTGCTGGTATTCATAACAAGCGCTTTAAGTGTTTCATCTCACATGATGGTGCTTTCAACCTTGAAAGTATGTACACTGATACTGAGGAAGCTTGGTTCAGCAACTGGGAGTATGACGATGCTTATTGGAATAAGGATAAGAGCGAAGCTGCAAAGCGCACATACGCAAACAGTCCTCATCTGAACGTTGATAAGTGGGATACTCCAATCCTTTGTATCCACGGTGAGAAGGACTATCGTATCAACGCTAATCAGGGAATGGGTGCCTTCAATGCAGCACGTCTGCGTGGTATCCCTGCTGAGTTGCTTCTCTATCCAGACGAGAACCACTGGGTATTGAAACCACAGAACGGTGTTCTCTGGCAGCGTACATTCTTTAATTGGCTTAATCGCTGGCTGAAGAAGTAGTTGGCAAGTAGACAAGTGAACGAGTTTACAAGTAAACAAGTTGCTTGATAGTATTAACTCGTTCACTTTTAACTAATAATCTAACAAACAACTTGTTTACTTGTCAACTTGTCAAACTTGTCAACTTGTCCTCTCGTAAACTTGTTAACTAATAAAATCATCATGACTGATAAAATTCAAACATCATTGAGAGATTCAGCAGCAATGCGCTGGACAGCTCTCCTCCTTTTATCCCTGGCAATGTTCTGTGCCTATATCTTTGTTGATATCCTCTCTCCAATCAAGGAGTTGATGCAGGAGCAGAGAGGTTGGGACTCAACAGCATTCGGTACTATGCAGGGTTCAGAGACATTCCTTAATGTCTTCGTTTTCTTCCTCATCTTTGCAGGTATTATCCTCGATAAGATGGGCGTTCGTTTCACTGCTATCTTGTCTGGTGCAGTGATGTTAGCTGGTGCTTTACTCAAGTACTATGCCATCAGCGACAGCTTTGCTGGTAGTGCACTCGACGTATGGTTTACCAATAACCTCAACCACATTCCTGTCTTCGAGCAGTTGGGAGTATCTCCTTTCTATGAGGGAATGCCAGCATCTGCAAAGGTAGCAGCTTGTGGTTTTATGATCTTTGGTTGTGGCGTTGAGATGGCAGGTATCACCGTTTCTCGTGGTATTGTAAAGTGGTTCAAGGGTCGTGAGATGGCATTAGCAATGGGTTCAGAGATGGCTTTGGCTCGTCTTGGCGTTGCTACCTGTATGATTTTCTCCCCATTCTTCGCTAAGCTTGGTGGTGAAATCAATGTTTCTCGTTCTGTTGCTTTCGGTGTAGTACTTATCTGTATTGCATTGATGATGTTCATCGTTTACTTCTTCATGGATAAGAAGCTTGATTCACAGACAGGTGAAGCAGAAGAGAAGGAAGATCCATTCAAGATTAGTGACCTCGGCAAGATTCTTTCAAGTATGGGCTTCTGGCTCGTTGCGTTGCTCTGTGTACTTTATTACTCAGCTATCTTTCCATTCCAGAAGTATGCTGTAAATATGCTCCAGTGTAACCTTACTTTCCATGAGCTTCCAGCAGGTTCATACTGGGCTTCATCAAGTGTGACAATTGTTCAGTACGTTATCATGCTCGTTGTAGCAGCTACTGCTTTCATGTTCAACTTCATGAAGAATAAGGCTTTGAAGAACTTTATGCTCTTATTATCAATTTGTAGCCTTGTTGTTTACTGTTACATGGGTTATATGCGTCAGTCTGCAGAGTCAATCTTTGCTGTATTCCCATTGCTCGCAGTAGGTATTACTCCTATTCTTGGTAGCTATGTTGACCATAAGGGTAAGGCAGCCTCTATGCTCGTGTTGGGTTCATTGCTTCTGATTGTTTGTCACCTCACCTTTGCCTTCGTCCTTCCACAGTTCAAGTCAAGTCAGGTAGGTGGTGTTATCGTTGCTTATGTAACCATCCTTGTTCTTGGTGCTTCTTTCTCACTTGTGCCTGCTTCATTGTGGCCAAGTGTTCCAAAGCTTGTAGACGCAAAGATTATTGGTTCTGCATACGCACTTATCTTCTGGATTCAGAATATCGGTTTGTGGTTGTTCCCAATGCTTATCGGTAAGGTACTCGACAAGACAAACGTTGGTGTTACCGACCCAACACAGCTCAACTATACAGCTCCGCTGATTATGCTTGCTGGTTTAGGTGTAATTGCACTTGTTATTGGTCTTACTTTGAAGGTAGTTGATAAGAAGCGCAACCTCGGTTTGGAAGAGCCAAATATCAAGGCATAATAGTTGTATCTCAATGGACGATAACTCTTGTACTCAAGTAGTAATGAGTTACTCGTGAATTGTCCTACGGCTTAAAAGATATTTTATTGAAAAGTCCTCGCAAGTATGTTTATGCTTGTGAGGACTTTTTTATTGTAGGATGATAAAGTATTCCAGAGTTAAACCCTTATTTACCCCTTGTTTTATTCTCAGTGCTTTCTTGTCTTGTCTTGTAAAGAAAAATCATATATTCAAATTTGAGAGATGCTTAATTAGGGTTTAAAAGACGCCTAATAGGCTTGCAAAAGACGCCCTTTTGAGGTCTAACTAACGCCCTTTTGCATCCTAACTAAGCACCTTTAGAAATGCTGTTGTGCAACTATTTGGTTAATAGTAAGTTACAAGGGTGCTGCTTTTATCTGTTTTGGGCATTAAAAAGAGGCTTTTTACTGATTTTTTATGTCAATATTTTTCACACTCGATGATGTGTAAAAAGTAACATGATAAGGACTCATGAAATGGAGAGATACATTGGTTGAATAGGTGAGGAAAGCATGAAAACGAAGAAACCCGCACAACAATTGTACGGGTTTCTTTGTATGTTTTATCCTTTATAGAAGGACTCTTGGTTAATCTACGCTATTAATATAGGTAGACAGCAGTTTTTACTCCTCGTCCTCTTCTTCATCATCCAGAACGACGTCAGCAACCTTCATACCCTCGATAGGTAAGGTGCGATCAATCACAGCATTGTAAGAGATAGAGCTCTCGCTGCGTGACAGACCAAGTGGCATCAGCTTGTCGTGAATGACAGACATAAGGTGATGGTTGTTGTAAGCGTAAATCTTTAAGAAGAGGTCATACTCACCTGTGGTGTAGTGACACTCTACAATCTCTGGAATCTGCTGTAGGGCTTCAACAACATCGTCAAACTTCTCAGGGTTCTTAAGGTTCAAACCGATGAACGCACAAGTCTCATAACCAATACGCTCTGGGTCAATAATAAACTGTGAACCTTTAATTACTCCAAGATTTGTTAGCTTCTGAATACGTTGATGAATAGCTGCACCGCTGACATTACAAGCACGCGCAACCTCAAGGAATGGAATTCGTGCGTCCTCAGAGATGAGGTGCAGAATTTTTTTATCAAGACGATCTAAACTTCTATGTGCCATTATTAACTATTTAATTTTGCTTACAAAGGTATTAAAAAAACTCTTAATAAGCAAGATAAGAAGTCGTTTTTTACAACAAATTACAACTTTATAACCTACTTCAGTTTGTTATTTCTACTCATAGTGGCTGTAAAGTTGACATTCAACACGTTAGCCTCTCTCAACGCTTGTTTGAGATCCATAATCGTACCCATATCTGCATGGCGGTCTGCCTTGATACTAACGCTTAGCTCTTTGCGCTGTTCTGGGGGCAAGACGGCGGATAGTTGGATTAGATATTTCTTTATTTCAGGTATGGTTGTTATATGGTCATTTAACTGGACAACCATCTTCTCTCCTTCTACTTGTCCGAGATTGTTTATCGGACGGCCGATATAGATGTGTTGAATATGTGAATTGTTGTACATGCGTGAAAGCTCTGTTGCCATTGGCACTTGGTACTTTACGTGTACGTTTGCTTTCCTCATGTGTACAACTAACATGAAGAAGAAAAGAATAGAGAAGATAAGATCAGGCATAGAAGCTGTGTTCAATGCAGGGATCTCATGATTTTTGCCACGATAGAATTTCATTCCAAGCCTCCTTCCTCTATATTGTCAGCCTTGCTAACAGCATATACCTCTGATATGCGCATAGGCACTTCGTCAGCAATCTGCTTCTGCTGTTCGTTGCTACATAGCTCAAATTCCTTCCCAAAAAGATTAAGCGAGCGTTGGTTGCGAAGGGTGTTATAGGCTGCAACTAATTGGTTTTGCACGTGGATATAAGTATCGTATGAAGCGTTACGGCTGCTCTGTAACTGGATAAGATGCCCCTTTCCGTTAGTTTGAATAAGCTGTGTTGCGCGCTGTAAGAGCTCCTTCATCGTCACGGCCTTTCCATCAAGTGTCACTTGATTCTCCGCATCGATAACAATACGCATTACTTTTCTGCTATCAACGGCAGCAGGGGGAGTTTTTGTCTTGTCGATAGCAGGCAATTGACGTGACAGTCCTTTGTCGAGGTCCATAGAAGAGGCAACAAGGAAGAATATCAACAGCATGAATGATATGTCAGCTGTTGACGTCGTATTGAGTATAGGAACTTTCCTTCGTTCTCTCTTACGAAACATCATTTTCTACGTCCCTTTCTATAATAACGTGTCGCTCCAAAGGCTACTACTCCTGCTGCAAGAACAAGGAGAAGCAGTGAACTGTTGACGAACATATCTGTCATTCTAAGCCAGAAACTGTCCGTGAAGTTCTGTCCATTGACCATCATTGTTTGCGTAGAACCGAAAGCAAAAGTCAAGAGTAAGATGAGTGCGGTAACGCCGTATGTGGTATAGGTAATCTTTCTTGCAGGAATACCATTTGTTACTCCTTCACTTCGGTTGGCTCTTCGTATGCCTCGAACTACGGCAATGATAGAAGCTATAATTGTGATAGCAAGCAATCCCCACATAAAACCAAGTAAGACGTCGGTGAGCATAGGTGCATTAAAAGCTGCATTGCCTGCAAAAGGTGTGTCATATCCAATGAGATAGAATGCTAAAAAGACAATAGCCGATAGGGCTACTATCACGTAGAGAACGCGTTGTGATATGCGCTCTTCATCCATCTTTGCTATTCCTCTTATTATCTTCATACCAGTTATTTTAATTCATAATTCATAATTCATAATTCAAAATTCATAATTATGATTACTTCTTTAATTCATAATTCATAATTCAAAATTCATAATTATGATTACCGATGTACTCTATGTTTGTTACAGAAGGAAACTTGGAAAGAATAGTTGAATATGAATATCATAATTCTTGCTTACTAATAAGCTCCCATTCGAGTATTTGTTAATGTATTGTGACTCATAAGTTATCATAATTATGAATTGTGAATTATGAATTATGAATTCTCTTAAGTTTATATTTCATGATTGCATCCAATAGTGAGATGGCTGATTCTTCCATCTGCGCTGTGATATGGTCAATCTTTGAGAGGATATAGTTATAGAATACTTGCAGCACAAGGGCTACGATGATACCGAAGATAGTAGTAATCAAAGCCACCTTCATACCTGATGCCACAATTGTTGGGCTGATATCGCCTGCCTCTTGAATCTGGTCGAATGCCATAACCATACCGATAACGGTTCCAAGGAAACCAAGTGATGGAGCCATTGCAATGAAAAGCGTAATCCACGAACAGCCCTTCTCAAGGTTAGCACTTTGAACACTACCGTATGAGGTAACGCTGCGTTCGATGTTTTCAATAGAATCGTCTATGCGCAACAGACCCTGATAACAGATAGAAGCTACTGGTCCACGTGTGTCACGGCTCAATGCTTTTGCCTGCTCAATCTCGCCTGCAACAATCATATCCTCTAACTTTCCAACAAATCGTTTGGCATCAATTTCAGAAAGACTTAGATAGATGATACGCTCAATACAGAATGCTAAACCAAGCACTAAAGCCAATGCAACGAGAGACATAAAGCCTGCATTACCCTCAATAAACTTACGCTTCAATGACTGATGAATGCCTGCATCCTGTGCAGTTGGTGTTTTAACGGTTGCTGTATCGGCTACGCCAGTCTCATTCAGTGCTTCATCCGAAAGCGTGTCAGCAGTAGCTGTAACTGCTGTACCAGTTGGTGTCTGTGCTAAAACAATCGTCGAACAAGAGAATGTGATAATCGTTATGAATGAAAAAAGTGCTATTAATTTCCTCATATTATAAACCCATAATGGTCTCCTTATTTTAAATCCTTATTGCTTTTTGGCTATTAAAGATAATTCAATCTAAGTCTGTTAGGATTGAGATTATACTATATCATTATTTTTTGACATGTGTTGTAGCAATCTTCTCTTCAGCCTTCTGTGCTTCTTTATTAGCTTCCAAAGCGTTCTTTTTACGGTGATACTGCATCACCTTCTTGCCAAAGAGGGCAGCCATAGAGTCTGCTGAGAGATAGCGCATAGAGCCAGAATCAAAGCCGACTGAGTCTTGTGGGATGCGGTTTCCCTGCTCATCAAGTGTGTCTTTATAGATGTAGAGTCTACCATTGAAGATATGCCAGCTCGTATAAACAGTCACCTTTGGATACTCAACAGGACTTTCATCTTCCAAAGAGTTTGCTTTCATGATATAACCCACTGGTGAAGCCTGGTTGTAACTCTTCAGAGTAAAACCATACTCACGTGGTATGAACAATGCGGCTTTCATCGAATCGCTCATTCCAGCCAATATCTCTTCCTCTGTTTTCGTAGGATTAGGCTTCAACTTTGGTAAAACTTGAAAAGTCCATGTACCCTTCATCTGCTCAAGGTCAATAACCATTTCAGCCTCATAAGGGTCAATAGGGTTTGGCACAATAGCCAATGCATCACCAATCTGCGGCGTACCGTAGACCATACCATTACGTTTTGCCGTTACAATGTCAAATTTGATAGGATCACCTCCCTCATTAGGCAGGAGAACAATCACAGAGTCAGAACAGCCATCGCACGCCAATCCATAGCGTGTACTATCACCTTTCATTTGAACCTCAACGTCGATTGCACTATGGTCTCCAGACGATACTTGGTTGTAACAAGCCGTAAGGAAAAGCAGTGTAAAACCGATGAGAGGAAAAAACATTTTCTTCATGTACTTACTTTTAGACTGCAAAGATAGTCAATTATTGCAAAAAATATTAGCGGTCAGTCGTTTTTTGGAAATTTTTATCTAAATTTGCAGGTCAGATTGCAAGCTGCAATCCCTTTATTTAGATAACATATTGAAAATATATATGGGAAAGAAAATTCAGTTCAGTCTCATTTATCGAGACATGTGGCAGAGTTCTGGTAAGTTCCAGCCACGTAAGGATCAGTTGGTACGCATTGCACCTCTCTTCATTGAGATGGGTTGTTTTTCACGTGTAGAGACCAATGGTGGTGCTTTCGAGCAGGTAAACCTTTTGGCAGGTGAGAACCCTAACGAGTCAGTACGTGCTTATACTAAGATTCTGCATGAAGCTGGTATCAAGACACACATGCTTGATCGCGGTCTGAACGCATTGCGTATGTATCCTGTTCCTGATGATGTTCGTGCACTGATGTATCGTGTAAAGCATGCACAGGGTGTGGATATTACTCGTCTTTTCGACGGTCTGAACGACATTCGTAATATTGCGCCTGCATTGAAGTGGGCTAAGGAAGCTGGTATGACTCCACAGGGAACACTCTGTATCACTACCTCTCCTGTTCATACAATTGAGTACTACTGCAAGTTGGCTGACGAGGAAATCGCAGCTGGTGCAGAGGAGCTTTGCTTGAAGGATATGGCTGGTATCGGTCAGCCTGCATTCCTTGGCGAGTTGACTCGTCGTATTAAGGAGAAGCACCCAGACGTGATTCTTGAGTATCATGGTCACTCTGGCCCAGGCTTGTCAATGGCTTCAATGCTTGAGGTAGCTAAGAATGGTATCGATATCCTTGACGTTGCTATTGAGCCATTGTCATGGGGTAAGGTACACCCAGACGTTATCTCTGTACAGAGCATGTTGAAGAACGCTGGTTTTGATGTACCTGAAATTAACATGGATGCCTACATGAAGGCACGTGCTATGACTCAGGAGTTCATTGATGAGTGGCTCGGCTACTTCATCAACCCACAGAATAAGATTATGAGTTCATTGCTTCTTAGCTGTGGTTTGCCAGGTGGTATGATGGGTTCAATGATGGCTGACCTTGGTGGTATCCGTTCAACTATCAATAACCTCCGCAAGAAGAAGGGCGAGGCAGAGCTTTCAGTAGATGATATGCTTGTTAAACTCTTTGACGAGGTAGCATACGTATGGCCTCAAGTTGGTTATCCTCCATTGGTAACTCCATTCTCACAGTATGTTAAGAATATTGCTCTTATGAATCTCCTCACCCTTGAGCAGGGTAAGGGTCGCTACGTAATGATGGACGATTCTATGTGGGGTATGATTCTCGGTAAGAGTGGTCGTGTTCCTGGTGAGATTTGTCAGGAGTTGAAAGACCTTGCTAAGCAGAAGGGACTTGAGTTCACTGATGCCGATCCTCACACCTTACTCACTGATGCTCTCGACGAATTCCGCAAGGAAATGGATGAGAACGGATGGGATTATGGTCAGGACGATGAAGAGCTCTTCGAGTTGGCTATGCACCCAGAGCAGTATCGTAACTATAAGAGTGGACAGGCTAAGAAGAACTTCCTTGCTGACCTTCAGGCAGCAAAGGATGCGAAACTCGGTGCAAAGGTAAGCCCAGAGGAGGCAGCTGCATTCAAGCATGCTAAGGCTGATGCTATTGTTTCTCCTGTTAAGGGTCAGCTCTTCTGGGAATTCCAGGGTGATGGTGAGGCTGCTCCAGCTATCGAGCCATTCATCGGTAAGGAGTATAAAGAAGGCGATGTGTTCTGTTACATTCAGGCTCCTTGGGGTGAGTTTGTAACTGTTCCTGCTGCCCTCGGTGGTAAGTTGGTTGAAATCAACGCTAAGCAAGGTGCTAAGGTGGACAAGGGCGATGTTATCGCTTACATCGAGAGAGCGCACGAAGAATAAAGAAAGAATATTATAAATGATAGGGCCACGGTTCCTCACTCATGGCGGTGTAAGCTGACTGGGAGAGGAAGCGTGGCTTTTTTTAGTGATATGGATTATCAGGCAATTATCAACAAATACTATCCTGAGGATAACGAACTTCGTCATATCCTCCTTGTTCATAGCCGTGCGGTAGCGGATAAGGCTCTTGCTATTGCCGACCGTCATCCAGAGTTATCGCTTGACCGTCAGTTTATAGAGGAAGCTGCTATGCTGCATGATATTGGTATCGTTCGTTGTAATGCTCCCGGCATACAATGCTTTGGTACCGAGCCTTATATCTGTCATGGTCGTATTGGCGCAGATATGTTGCGTGCAGAAGGCTTCCCTCGACATGCTCGTGTTTGTGAACGTCATACAGGAGCAGGTATTACTCGCAGCCAAATCATTGCGCAAAAGCTACCACTTCCAGAACAAGATTTCCTTCCTGAAACAATGGAAGAGAAGATAATCTGTTATGCTGATAAGTTCTTTTCTAAGACTCACCTTGATGAGGAGAAGACGATAGAGCAAGCAATAGCAAGTCTTTCTAAGTTTGGAGAAGAGGGTGTTACACGCTTTCGTGAGTGGGTCAAGATGTTCTAAAATAGCGTTGAAAGTACTGCCACACTTATTATAGGAAAGTAATATATTAGCTGTTTTATCTCAGTCGTAGGATATTCGATTGATTTATTAGATGTGTAATAGTTTAAATCATTATTTCTTTGTACTTTTGTAGTATGATAAGAAAGAATCCATATACAGAGGAAAAATATAAACATTATAAGGTAACTGAGCCAGCCCCATTACTTGAATGGTTGCTTGCCAATCTGCATGAAAGCAAGAACAAGGTAAAGGCAACGTTGCAGAATCGTGGAATCAAGGTGAATAGTAAGTGTGTTACACAGTTTGACTATCCACTGAAGGCTGGCGACAAGATATCAGTCAGCAAGAGCAAGAAGAACGACCTCTTCCGTAGTCGTTATGTGAAGATAGTCTATGAAGATAGATTTTTGGTAGTGATTGAGAAGAATATCGGTATTCTTTCAATGGCTGCTGGCCATTCTTCATTGAATGTGAAGACTGTTCTTGATGATTATTTCCGTAAGACAAAGCAGAAGTGTACGGCACATGTTGTGCATCGGCTTGACCGTGACACATCAGGACTGATGATTTATGCTAAGGACATGCAGACCGAGCAGTTGCTCGAACGTGATTGGCATAATATCGTTTATGACCGCCGTTATGTGGCTGTTGTCAGTGGTGAGATGGAGCATGACGAGGGTACAATAGCCAATTGGTTAAAGGACAATAAGTCATACGTAACTTATAGTTCGCCTGTGGATAATGGTGGAAAATATGCTGTTACGCATTTCCATGTACTTGATCGTACGGTAGCGCACAGCCTTGTAGAGTTTCAATTAGAGACAGGTCGTAAGAATCAGATTCGTGTACATTCAGCCGATATGGGACATCCTGTCTGCGGTGATATAAAGTATGGTAATGGTGATGACCCGCTTCACCGTCTTTGTCTTCACGCATACGTGCTTTGTTTTCATCATCCTGTTACACGTCAGCGCATGGAGTTCGAGACGCCAGTGCCTCAAGTGTTCAGACATTTATTTAAGTAATCATATAATATCCAATGGAGAATTTACAATATTTTATCGGCTTACTTGCTGTCTTGGTTATCGGTATCTATCTCATTAAGAAGATAACTGGTTGCATCTTCCGTATTATCATTGCAGCGGTAGTTCTTGGTGTTGCTTACTGGGCTTTGACTGGTTCGCACGTCCTTTAGAAATCCTTTTATTGAATTATTTACGTGAGAATAGATATTGCTTTCTCACGTAAATAATTCTTTTTTATAGTGTTATCTGATTAAATCTTTCTCATCTTGGAAAGCTGTTAGCGTTTTACTCTCTTCGTTAAAACGAACTTAATGCCCCTTTCTCTTTACCTTCAATTGATGTGTTGATGCCTAACACATGTCGTGCGGATGGTAAGCACCAATGGTGTTGACTGCTAATTGCGTTTCAAGTTGAAGTCTATAGAATGCAAAAAGCCCTGTTCCTTTTAGCCTTACAGATTGTAGGTAAAGGGAACAGGGCTTTATTATAGTGTTTTGCTATGAGCTATTTACTTGGCTATAGCAGGGTAGAGTACAAATTCGAAGCTTGTTGGCTTAACAGGTACACGATACTTCTCAGCAACACCAGGGCCACAAGTTGCGGTACCTACACCGCTCTGATTGGCATCCAAGTGTACAGTAAGTAGACCGTCACGTGAGAGCTGGTTGATGTGAGTTGCACGGTCGATAACGCTGTCAGAGAATGGAGTCACAGAGAACTGGAATGGGCTCTTTGCAGCTACCATAAGGCGGTTACGTGTGTCAGAGAGTGACATCCAACGTACATCTGTGCGGTTTCCTGTTGACTGTGGCTTCACATAATAGTGGAACATAGCTTCTGCAGTAGTATTGTAACGTCCAATAAAACCAGCCTCTTTACGGTCGTTGTATGTTTCAACATCGCCACGACCATTGTATTCAACCTTACCAAATGTATCCTTCACGCGGAAGGTAAGACCAAGACGAGCAAGTGCCTTAACTGCTGCTGTGTCTGGAGTAAAGTCGACCTTTACTGCCAATGCACCATTCTTCTGTGGCTGATAGGTGAAGACTGCCTTACCGATGACGTTGCCCTTCTTGCCAATTACGTCAGTTTCAGCACGTGTCACGTCCTTAGTACGAGTAATCTTTGTAACCTTCTGGCTGATAGAATCGATACCATCCTTACGCCATACTCTTACACCGAACTGGTCACGACCATCGTTGTCGGTAGCTGGGCGGTAGAGGCTCAGGCTTAATGGGGCATCGAGGAACTCCTGGTTGCCACTCTTCAGAGAGGTCAACTCACCTGTGTTCTCGTTTACCTTATAAGACATGCGCTGCTTCTCACGTGGGAGGAAGGTGGTGCAATCGTTTGCTTTCTTCAGTACGAACTGGTCGTATGCAACAACATCATTCTTTGTGAGAATCAAAGCATCGTTGATAGGATACCACTCAAGATTGAGGTACTGCTCCTTATCTGTAGTTGCAAAAACAGCTGGGAGAGTAATTGTCGTTGTCTCATGTGGAGCACAATCTACGTGCTGTGTTCCCTTTGTAACAACCTTTCCGTTCTCATCAACAATCTGCCAGTTGAGCTGGTAAGCATTTAGATTGGTAAAATCAAACCAGTTCTTAACCTTTATTGTAATGCCCTTCTCGTTTGAAACGAGCTCAGACTTGATGTTCTGATAAATCTTCTTCACCTCAGAAAGATGTGGGTGAGGAGTGCGGTCGGCTGCAATAAGTCCGTTAGTACAGAAGTTGTCGAAGGTTGGTACATCCTTTGGACCGTAATCACCACCGTAACTCCAATACCAGTTACCATTCTCGTCAACCTCACGGAATGACTGGTCAACCCAGTCCCAGATGCTACCACCCTGCAAGATAGGCTCTGACTCGATCAAGTCCCAATAGTCTTTCATACCACCACAGCTATTACCCATAGCGTGAAGATACTCACACATAATGTAAGGACGTGTTGTGTCGGTGCGCTTTGCGTATGCCTTCATGTGGTCGATGGTACGATACATAGGGCAATAGATGTCTGTATTGAAGTTTTCCTCAGCACGCTCATACTGGATAAGACGTGTCTTATCAGCATTCTTCAACCAACGGTAGGTGTGCTCAAAGTTCACACCATTGCCCGCCTCGTTACCCAATGACCAGATAATGATACTTGGGTGATTCTTAGCACGCTCATACATACGGCGTGTTCTGTCCATGTGTGCAGCCAACCATGTGCTGTCCTTTGCTAAAGACTCCTTACCATAGCCCATTCCGTGCGACTCAATATTAGCCTCGTCGATAACATACAAGCCGTATTTATCGCAAAGCTGGTACCAATAAGAGTCGTTAGGATAGTGAGAACAACGTACAAGATTGATGTTATTCTGCTTCATCAAACGGATATCCTGCTCCATGAGTTCCTTGCTCACAGTGCGTCCCAACTCTGAATGCTCATGCCTGTTGGCACCTTTCACGAGGATAGGTGTACCGTTCACGCAAAGCTGTTTGTTCTTAATTTCAATTGTTCTGAAGCCTACCTTGCTACCAGTCTGCTCGGTAACATTTCCGTTCTGGTCCTTCAAAGTGATAAGAAGGGTGTAGAGGTTAGGGTGTTCAGCACTCCATGCAGCAACATTCTGTACGGTCTTAGTGGTGAAATTCACCATTTCATCATTGTTCTTTGTGCTGACAGCCTTATCCTCTGAGAGGATAGTATTACCCTGTGCATCGGTCAGAACATAGCTTATAGTACCATTGCCAGCACCTTTCACACTTGTTGTAAGGCTGAAGTTACCATTGAAAGAACCATTACCCTGCTTGTCAACACCAGCTGCGACGTTGTAATCGGCGATATACTGTGTTGGAGTAGAGTAGAGGTAAACGTCCTGCTCAATACCGCTTATGCGCCAATAGTCCTGACACTCGAGGTAAGAACCTGATGCCCAACGATAAACCTCCATAGCGATAATGTTCTCGCCATCGTTCAGATACTTTGTAATATCCCACTCCGAAGGCATCTTAGCACCCATGTTATAACCAACGTAGGTACCGTTTATCCAAAGATAGAAGAAAGACTTAACACCCTCGCAGCAAAGTACTACGCGGCGACCCTTCCATGTTGAAGGAATCTTAAAGGTACGACGATAAGAGCCAACTTCGTTCTGTGCGTATGGAACGAGAGGAGGATTCTTCTTGAATTGAAAGAGTTTGTCATCAAACTCGTATGTTTCGTTTACATAGATAGGCAGACCATAGCCCTGACGCTCCCAGTTGCCTGGTACGTTGATGTCGTTCCAACCCTGCACAGCAAAATCTGTCTGATAGAAATTCTTAGGTCTGTTATCTGGATTCTTGGTCCAATGGAATTTCCATTTGCCATTGAGTGACATGTAATAATCTGACTGCTCATAGCCTCCAGGTTGTTGTAACTTATCAACCGAGCTATAAGGCAGAACATAAGCATGTGGCTCAATCTTGTTCAAACCAGTGGTGTACTGACTCTGCCACTCTGGGTTAGTGGTCTGAGCAAACGAACATAATGGGGTAAGTGCTCCAATAAGGAGCGCGTAAAGTTTTCTCATGTCTATGTTAGGTAATGAAAATTTTAGAAATTGATTTAGACGTTTCGTAGCAAAGAGACAGCTCTCTCAGACTTTATTCAGAGAGGGTTATCTCCTTGTCGTTGATGGTGTAGTGGAAAGAGATGGTATAAGAAAGTCCGTCTAAAACGTTTCTTATATCTTTATATCTCTTGATAACACCTGTATAAGTCTTCTTGTTGTCCAATTTCGGATCAACAATAATTTTATAATCGTAGAGTTGCTCAAGGATATGGGCAATCTCTTTGATTTGCATATTGCTAAATGGTATCATGTCGTCGCGCCACACCGCGTCGGCAAGTGCATAGCTCTTCTCTGTCGTAATGGTCTTGGAATTCTTGCTAATAGTAGCCTTTTGGTTTGGTAGAAGGATAACCTTTCCTTCTCCATTCAGTCCAGTTACTTCCAGTTTGCCTTCTATCAAGCTGATAACCTCGTTTCCTTCAGCACCTTGGTTTTTGAAGTTGAAGGTTGTTCCCAATACTTTTGCTGATGCTCCGTTACTACTTACAATGAACGGCTTTTTAGCATTTTTTGTTACTTGGAACAATGCTTCGCCTTGTAAATTTACCTTGCGATCATCGCCTTCAAAGTTATCTGCGTAACTAATTGTTGCTCCCTTATTAAGCCATACGGTAGAGTTATCTGGTAATACGACTTTCTTTACCTCATTCATTGCAGCCACTGTGATGGTTTCTACAGACTGATGAAGGTATGCAAAGAGTCCTCCTCCAATTAATAATACGGCTGCTATGGTTGCTGCAGCATAGCGGAAGAAATGAAATTTACTCTTATTTTTTGTTTGTTCTTCGTGTTCTTTGATTTGGTTAAATAGTTTAGTCTCAGCTTCTTCGATTTCCTTAGATGTCGCAAGTTGGTTGTTCTTTCCTAAATGGAAAGCCAACTCCATCTCGAAGAATTCCTTTTGGTTTTCCTCCGAGACTGCCAGCCATTCAGCCAGCTGCTCCATCTGTTTGGCGGTAGCCTTGCCAACAAGATAGTCTTTAATGCTCTTGTTATTTATTTCACTCATTCTTTTTTGTCTCAACTGAGGCGTATTGTATTTTAATGTTTTAGTCAGCAGTTTCCTGCTACTTATTTCTTATTACAATCTAATCCACCTTTTTACGTAATAGGAATTAATAAAAAATGTTATAAAGAATGCTCTCTTGTTTGCTTAGGTGTGCGTTTACCATAGTTTACTCATGGTCGAAGTAGAATTCTTTTCATGATAAAAAGACTTTCTTTTCATGAAAATAATTATTTCTTTTCGTGAAGAAAAATATTTTTTTTCATGAAAATAATTTCAGCAAGCAGATGTTTTTCTCCTTGGAATAGTCTTTATGTGTGTTGTTTCAGTCGTGTTCTTAAGGCCTTTAAAGCCTTGTAGAGATGCACCTCAACCGTACGAATTGAGATACCTAATTGTTCTGCAATCTCTTTGTTTTTCTTGTCGTGCTGGTAACTCAGTATGAAAACCTCGCGACATTTAGCCGGAAGTTCTCCAATGGCATCATTGATTTGCTTTCTTGTTTCCAGTCCTTCAATATAGCCCATCACGTCGTTTGCCTCTGGATTATAGTAATCTAACTTGAACTGCGTAATCTTCTTTACGCTGTCAGCATGATTGTTAACAACGGTACGATGCTTAATGACATTGAGTGCACGGGTATAGACAATACGATAGAGGAAAGCCTTAATATGGCTTTCGTCTTCAATATCTTCTTTGCGTTTCCACAACTCCATGAAAGCTTCCTGCACGATATCCTCTGCCTCATCGTCTTGTACAAGCCGAGTAGCATAAAAAGAGAGGGAGGGATATAAAGCCCTAAATATCTGGCGGAACCTTTGTTCTGGTAATGTCATTGTCTATTTTTTAGCCTTGCTGTATCTGGTTTTATCCTATCTACAATTTTATCTTTTGCGAGGGTGTTTACAGGAGAATTTTAATATTTATGAACAAAGATACACTTTTTATACTTGTTAAGATGATTAGAGGGGTTAATTTATGTGAAATGGAGGTAAGGCATCTTTATTAAATAAAGATAATTGACTATCTTTGTATATGTAAACGCAATGTTTGTAAGTGTATTGTAAAATTAATACCATTTGAACTGATTTCATGGTGATAGCTGTTTGTTCGAAAGTATTACTTTCCCTAAGAATGTTTATGTGTGCCTTTCTTTTACTGATGGGTGTACATAGTGTTTCTGCACAGGTATCATTAACTACAAATCAAACTGATTTGAAGACTGTTATTCAGCGTATTAAGTCGAAAACTAAGTATCGTTTCTTCTATGATGATGCGCTTGGAAAGCAGACGGTTAATGCTGTTTCTATAAGTAATTTACCTATTGATTTTGTGTTGAATAGGCTCTTTGAAAACACTGGAATTACTTATAAAATCATCGATAATATCATCTACCTAAAGAAAGTAAAACCTGTTGTTCAGAGTACGGAAGCAACAGGTTCAGAGACAAATTTACAACATCACAAGCCAGAACAGCCTATTACACCAGTACTTTACACTTTCAATGGACAGGTGCAAGATGTGTCGGGACATCCACTAATTGGTGCATCTATCATAGTAAAGGGCAGTTCAAAGGCACGTGCTATGACAGACTTAGAAGGTAAGTTTGTCTTGAAATCAGAGAGTCCTAACCCTATTTTGATAATTTCCTGCATAGGTTATGATGCAATAGAAAAACGTATAGAAAATCGCCATAACCAGTTGTTTGTGTTGAAAGAGAGCCTCTATGAATTAGAGGATGTCTTTGTAACGGCTTTGGGTATTAATCGTTCCCGCACAGCTTTGAACTACAATGTTAAGCAGATGAATGGTGAAGACTTGAACAAGGTTAAGACAACTAACTTTGCGAATGCTTTGGTCGGAAGGGCTGCGGGAATCTCTGTCAATGAGTCTGCAGCTGGAATGGGTGGCGCAGCACGTGTGGTTATGCGTGGTCCAAAGTCTTTGGCACAGAGCAACCAACCGCTTTATGTGATTGATGGTATCCCTATCAATAATCGTAGCAACGATGATATCAAAGGCGGTATCTATTCGTTGCAGCCAGGCGCAGAGGGTATTTCTGATATCAATCCTGATGATGTAGAGAGTGTTTCGGTACTTAGTGGTGCTGCAGCAGCGGCTCTCTATGGGTCGGCCGCAGCGCAGGGTGCGGTGATGATAAAGACTAAGTCGGGCAGAGTGGGTAAAACTTCTGTGGAGTTTTCTACAAGTACACAGTTTCTCTCTCCTTTTGTTTTACCAGAATTTCAGAATGAATACGGCAATCGTACTAATGAGATGAAGTCATGGGGAACGAAGAATGCTCCAGGTACTGGTAGTTACACGCCTAACGACTTCTTCCGTACAGGAGTAAACTTTACGAATAATGCGACAGTGATGTCAGGCACAGAGCGTAATCAAGTCTATCTTTCTTTGGGTTCATCTACTGTGCGTGGTATCATTCCGAACAATGATTTTGAACGTTATAATCTCACATTTAAGAATGTTTTCTCGGCATTACAAGACAAGCTAAGGCTTACTTTCTCTTTTAAGTTTGTTAGAGAAAATGATAAGAATATGTTGGCGCAGGGACAATACTTTAATCCGCTGACTTCTGTCTATCTCTTTCCACGTGGAGAAAGTTTTGATGCTATTAAGGAGTTTGAGTCATATGACGTAGCACGCAATATCAATTTGCAGAATTGGAGCTATGGAGACGACTTGAAGATGCAAAACCCTTATTGGGTTGCTAATCGTATGTTGAGGACAACAAAGCGTAATAGATACCTCACAGACCTTGGTGTAAAGTATCACCTTACCAATTGGTTTGCCCTTGAAGGAAGACTACGTTGGGATGAAGCTGTAAATAAATTGGAAGACAAGCGATATGCTTCAACGCTTGATATCTTTGCTCATTCGCCTTATGGATATTACAGTTATAGCAAGGTGAATGATCGTTCTTTCTATGCTGATATCATGGCAGATGTTTCTAAACGATGGGGTGACGTGTCGCTTGTGGCTAATGTTGGTACGGCTTTCATTAATACATCTTATGATGTAGCAGGCTTTCAAGGAGGATTAAAAGCCCCTTCGAATATCTTTACTCCTAATGGAATCGACTATAGTAGGGTGTCGAGTGATAATCGGCCAATCTTTGATATTACACGTCATGCTATTCACTCCGTACTTGGAAGTGTGGAGTTAGGTTGGCAAGAACGGGTTTATCTTACGGTGACAGGGCGTAACGACTGGGATTCTTCACTCAGTAATACAGCACAGCAGTCCTTCTTCTATCCTTCTGTAGGTTTGTCGGCAATTCTCTCAAAGATGTTTAAACTGCCAAAGTTCATTGACTTTTTGAAGTTCCGTACCTCATGGGCATCAGTGGGTTCTGCCATTTCTCCTAATATATCTTCAGCTTGGCGGTATGAGTATGTTCCTTCTACAGGTACTTACCATACGGTCACTTATAAGTTTCCTGACAACTTCTATCCAGAACGTACAAACTCTTGGGAAGCGGGTATGACGGCTCATCTGTTCAAAGAAGCAATGTCTGTAAAGTTCACGTTGTACCAATCGGACACGAAGAATCAAACCTTCCTTCGTCAAATTACACTTGGCGGTGCATTTAATCGTGAGTATATACAAGCGGGAGACGTGCAGAATAGAGGCTTAGAATTGAGCATTGGCTATAACAAGAAGTGGAATGATTTGCGGTGGACTACAAATATGACCTATAGTATGAATAGTAACCGAATTATCAGGTTGCTTGATAATCCTAACGAGACATTGCGTCAAGGCGGTCTGAACGGTTGTGAGGTGATATTGACACAAGGTGGTACAATGGGTGATCTCTATACATTCACCGATTTTAAGCGTGATGCACAAGGAAATATTCTGCTTAATACCGATGGACAAGTGATGCAGATGGAACTCCCTTCTCCTAAGTTGGTAGGTTCTGTCTTACCTAAGGCACAACTGGGTTTTAGCAACAACTTCTCATGGAAGGGATTAGAACTCGGAATGTTGATAACGGCTCGTTTGGGTGGTGTTTGTGTGTCGCAGACGCAAGCTTTTATGGATTCGTATGGCGTTTCTAAGAAAACTGCAGAACTGAGAAATAACGGTGGTGTTTCAGTTGGTAATCAGTTGGTTTCTACGGAGAAGTATTATACAGTTGTCGGAGGAGAGACTCCTATTTGGGATGAATACGTCTACAGTGCTACTAACGCCCGAATTAAGGAACTTTATTTAGGTTATACCTTTGATAAACTGATTCGTGGGGCAAAGGTGTCAGTCGCTTTGACAGCAAGAAACCTCTTGATGTTATATTGTAAGGCACCTTTTGACCCAGAGGCAACCCCTTCAACAGATATATATTATCAGGGATTTGATTATTTCATGCAGCCCAGCCAACGTTCATTGGGCTTTAGTATCAACGTAAAACTTTAAGATGATGATGTTTAGTAGAATGAAATTGCTTTTTTTCTTCTGTCTGCTGACTGTCTTTTCTTCCTGTACGGGTGATTTCGTTGATATTAACCGACCAGGTAGTAAGCTATCTCCAGAGGAGTTGAAGCGTG
The DNA here is from genome assembly GCF_003609775.1 of Prevotella melaninogenica. NCBI lineage: Bacteria > Pseudomonadati > Bacteroidota > Bacteroidia > Bacteroidales > Prevotellaceae > Prevotella > Prevotella melaninogenica. The sequence goes on along the minus strand of NZ_AP018050.1, from coordinate 91,552 downwards.
ATAACTACGCAGTCGGTTCATTCTTGATTCAGATGCAGGGCGTTGCTTTCCCTGAGCAAGAGAATGCCTATCAAACAATGATAGACTTTGTCGGTAATTATCTGGGGCGTTACACAACCTATACCAAGGAGTTACCTAAGAATCATACACTCTTTAATGCAAGTAATGCTTGGTGTGCTTGGCCTGCTTCTTATGCTCCTCCTATGGTGTCTGCATTTGATGAGGTTGTCAAACTGAATGGTAAGAAGAATATTTCTTATGCGTGGGCATTGATTCTGCGAGCACAGGCTTTCCTTCGCTTTACAGATATCTATGGACCTTTCCCGCTCAGTATGAATGCAGATAATACGGAGGTTTATACATCTCAGCGAGATATCTATTTACAGCTGATAAAGGACCTAAACGAGGCTACTACTTATATCTCATCTAACACGCAACTGGCTAAAGAAATGATAGTCTTTGCACCATACGACCTCGTTTATAAAGGTGACTTCAATAAGTGGCGTAAGTTTGCTAATTCGCTAAAGTTGCGCATTGCTGTGCGTATCAGTAATGTAGAACCAACGTTGGCACGTTCTTTAGCTGAACAAGCAGTGAGAGATGGTGTCATAGAAGGGAATGAGGACAATTGTGCTATTCGTTATAATAAGTCGGGTTTGTGGACAACTGCTGTTTCATGGGGCGACAGTCGTATCTGTGCTGACATTGAAAGCTATATGACTGGCTATAAAGATCCACGAATGAGCAAGTACTTCACTCAGCCGATAACGGAAGGTGGACGTAAATATATTGGCTGTCGGGCAGGTGCAGCGATAGGAAGTAACGTTGTAGCTAAGCGCCTTTATTCTACTGTAAATGTGCAAGAAACAACGCCAAGTTTATGGCTAACAGCATCGGAAATGGCTTTTTGTAAGGCAGAGGGTGTCTTGCGTGGTTGGAATATGGGTGGTGGTACTGCCAAGGATTATTATGAACGAGGCATAACATTGTCTTTCAATCAATGGGGAGCAGATGGTGTTGCTACTTATTTGTTGGATGACACTTCAACAGAAGCTAACTATGCTGATGCTTTAGGTGGCTTTGGTGGAGCGGCTGCAAAGGCTTCTACGATTACCATTAAATGGGATGACAATGCGCCTATGGATGAGAAAATGGAGCGTTTGATTACGCAGAAGTGGATTGCTTTGTTCCCAAATGGACAGGAAGCATGGAACGAAATTCGTCGTACGGGTTATCCTCGCATCTTCTCTGTACCACAGGCGACAAATGGTTATACGCTGTTGACACCTAATAGAATACCTTTTGATAAGAATCAACAGATTAATAATCGCAGTAATTACGACAAGGCTGTCGAACTTTTAGGTGGTCCTGATGATTACGCAACGCCAATGTGGTGGCAGAGATAGATTGTTTTTCTCTGTTTATTTTAGCAACAGTTTGGCGGAAATTTATTTACAAAAATCTGCACTTTGAGATGCTGTTTTTATACTCAAAATGACAGTTTTAGTCACTCTTGTAATCATCATCTAATCAGATAGTTATAAGAGTGCCTTTGTAAAGGTGCTTAATTGGACTTCAAAAGGGCGTTAGTAAGACCTCAAAAGAGCATCTTTTGCAAGCCAATTGGGCGTCTTTTCGAATCCAATTAAGCATCTCTTCATTTTTGAGTGTTGAGTTTTTGTTTACAATTAGCACTGTCTGTGCATTCTTCTTTCTAAGTGTATGTTTCTTTGTAGGTCGTCTGTTTGTTAGTTATAGGCTTTTTGATAAAAAAAACGAGCGTAGATGTCTACGCTCGTGGAATTTATATTCATAAGGTAAGATGCCTCTATTGTAAAAAGAAGGAATACTAACAAGTAAGGTTTATTTATTGAGAAGTGACTCAATCTTGTATATACTTTCTCTCAATTCAGCCTCGTTTGGTGTTGGATTTTTGAACTGAGAAAGGACGTCTTCTAACAGCTGTAAAGCTTTTTGATCCCTTTTTTGCTTGTACTCCTTGCGTAATGTATCAATCTTGGTAACGTTTTGTACACCTCTTATTATGTGCTCAAAACGACGGCTTGAGTGGTTTCCTGGATACACAATATAGGTGTCTCCCGGTGTGAATAACTTAAAGCGGCTGTCATACATTGGGTTATCAGTCCAGTTCATCCATGCCCAGCGGAGGAAACCATTGAACCCATTAGCAATACAATAGAGTGGGAGATAGGTTGCTTCTATAGGTTCGTTGTTGCTACCCACATTTGGCATAGCATCGGGACAAGCCGTGTAGGAGGTGCTAATCCAACCTTTTGAATTTCTCAAAGCAAGGTCTTCTGGTGTGAATTGCTGCTTCCATGCAATACAATAATCATATATCTTATCGACAAGTTCTTTGTGGTAGTTTCCTGCTAATGACATCTTGATACCTGGTGCTGCCTCCTGCGCAATGCGGTAGGCATCTTGCATAGCATCGAGGGCGCGTTCGTCCATCGCTATGACGGTTCTGTCAAACCAACCTTTTTCCTTCTGGTGGGCAGCAAAGGACCGTAGGAAAGGAATCCATAAGTCGCTGTACTCTTTGCTGTTAGTTGTCGTTTTAAGTTCCTTATAACTTTTCGAGGCTTCGTCATAATAGCTGAAAGTCATGTCCCATGGCACCATTGAAAAGCAGTTGATGTCCCCATTGATTCCACAAGAGTCGAGGAACGAGATCCAACGATCGAAGGCTGTATAGTCATACGACCATGTACCGTCTGCCTTTCGTGTCGTTTCAATCATCGCATCAAACTTGTCATTGCTCTGTACGCCCCAAGGCTCGTAGAAGAGGATGGCTGAAGCATTGCGTTGTCCTGCACGTGCAAGTAACTGCATGTATGGGCGGAGAATGTCAAGATGTGCTTGACTCCAAGGAGCTACATCGTAATATCTACTAACTGCGTAGGGTTGTTGCCAGAAGTTGAGATGGAAGTTATCAGAGAGGGTAAGATTGCGATTGAGCACTTTTATTGTGAACGGGATGGTGCTGACAGTCTTACCGTCTTGTTGTAGCAGTAAGTTTAATTTGTAGCTATCCGCCTTAATGTTTTGAGGAATCTCAATTGTGCACCATGCAGACTTACCATACATCGGGTCGTCAGCCTTTATGCTGTCATCGCCAATGATGTCGGGCATGAGCCATGTTTGTAAGGAGTCGGGGTGATTACCACAGTTTTGGAAGTCATCAGTGATAACGGCAGAAAGAAAATGAGCTGTAGCAGTCGACAGGAGTCGATTGCTACAGCTCATAGTTAGTTTCAAGTTGCCCTTTGCCGTTTCTGGTAATGGGAACTCAAGTCCGATACGTTCGCCTTTCCAGGCTGTTATTTCTTTCTTTTCACTTGCTTTTTTTTTACAGCAAGTGGTGCTTTGGTCTGATGTGCCTTAGCTGCATCAACCACGTACTTAGAACGATCAACGTAAGGAAGAATATCATATTCTCCATTAGTAATCGCCTTCAATGACAGGCTCTTGAACTCAATGTCATAGCCGTCATTCTGTCCGCGTACCTCATAGAGGAAGCCGATGCGCTGGTTCTTCATAAGTACCATTGTAGAGTAGCATGAAGACTCGTCTGTTACGCGCAGACCTTTCTTCCAGTTGCTACCCAATGCATTTGCTGTAGAATAGTCAGCGTAAGTTGCTAACTCCTTATAGAAGAAACCGACACTGTCACGACGTGCGCTAAGTGGTACTGATTGAAGGGCTACAAAAAGCTTCTTACCGTCAGCAACTCGCTTTGCAGGAACAATGAGAATACCACCATTGCAGGCATTTACTTGCTTGCCAGTCATATTCTGTGGCATAACTTCCTCGCCCCAGCTACCTGTTGCCTTCGCTGCATCTTTGTAAGTAAAGACGTTGAATCGTCTACCTCCATAAACGTCACGGCAGCTAAGTAATACGCTGCCATCAGGCATTTCCTCAACCTTTGACTCATCCTGAGCAATAGAAGGAGCCTTTGAAGGAGTACCTAAGACATTCCATGTGCGACCGAAGTCATCGGAATAGATAACAAAGGTACCACAACGATCAACGCCCTTCTGACGGATAGGATGTGCTATGTAAAGACGATAGAACTTGCCTTTGCGGATGTAACGGCTCTGCATAATCTTACCTGATGTGAGGAAGATACCATCTGGGTTACCACCATTAGGTAGCTTACCATCGTAGAGACCGTGAATCATCTCGGTAAGGTCTGTTCCATTGTCCCATGTCTTACCACCATCAGTACTGTGGAAGAAGTAAGCGTGCTGTGGGTTCTGACGGGTTGCTGTCTGATAAGCACTCTTACCTGCTACACAATGAAGCAACACATTATCTGACGTGCGGTCAGCAATGATACTTGGGTCACCGAAAGCAGTACGAATTGGGTCAGCTGCATGTTCGTTACCGCGTGCTACGCAAACGGTGTCAGACCATGTCTTACCAAAGTCCTTACTTGTTCGCATGACAATATTAATCTGCCACAAACCATTTCTGTTGTTCCATCCCACGTCGGTATGACTAAGGCGGAAGTCGCAAGCAGCTAACAGTGTTCCCTTACGTGTCTCGGTAATTGCTGGGATACGATAAGGAACTGGGCTGTTAGCTCTATCAAAAACGATGGTGGTAAAACCATCATCGTTCTTGATATTGTTGCTCTTGTCTGTTCCTACTGCACCTACCTGTAAGAGTGAGGCGCAGAGGGAAACAGTTAATAAGATCTTCTTATACATTAATTCTTGTTTGTCTTATAAGTACTAAAACTTGTATTCAACAAATGCTTCCATTGCCTCGTAGCAAGCCAAGCCTAAGTCATCATAGAGCTTAGCTGTACCGCGGTTGCGGTCTTCTGAACGCTGCCAGAAGAGACGCTCGTCGTTGCCAAGGAATGGAGCACTTTCCATCTGGCTCTGGTGTTTGAGGATAGAGTTACGCTTTGCACGCAGCTCTTCAGGACTGATAGGAACACACATTTCGATGTTCTCTATTTCCCATTCTGCCCATGCACCACGATACATCCATACGCGACAGTCCTTTAACCACTCTGCCTTAGCTTCCTTCTCAAGGTCGATAGCGGCAAGTACAGCATCTGTGCACTTACGGTGAGTGCCATGTGGGTCAGCCAAGTCGCCTGCTACATAAATCTGATGAGGTTTTACCTTTGTGATGAGTTCTCTTACGATGTTCACGTCAGCCTCACCCATTGGGAGTTTCTCAATCTTACCAGACTCATAGAAAGGAAGGTCGAGGAAGTGAACATGGTCGAGAGGAATCTGATTGAAAGTTGAAGCAGTACGTGCCTCACCACGACGGATAAGCCCCTTAATGGTACGGATATCCTGTGTGTCGATGTCTCCTTCCTTCTTGTTCTTCAAGAATTCCTTAATCTCCTTGTACTTAGACTTAATAACCTCATCTTGCTCATTAGCAAAGAGTTGATTAAAGCCGTTGATGAAGTGCATGAAACGTACAACCTCCTCATCACCTACAGCGATGTTACCAGATGTCTCGTATGCTACATGAACGTCATGTCCCTGCTGTACCAAACGACGAAGTGTACCACCCATTGAGATAACATCATCGTCAGGGTGTGGAGAGAATACAATCACTCTCTTTGGGAATGGCTTAGCACGTTCTGGACGATAGGTGTCGTCAGCATCTGGCTTACCACCTGGCCAACCTGTAATTGTATGCTGGAGATCATTGAAGATCTTGATATTTGCATTGTATGCAGAACCATAGAGTGCAAGGAGTTCGCTAAGGCCATTCTCATTATAGTCCTTGTTGGTCAACTTGAGCAGTGGCTTACCTGTAATCTGGCAAAGCCAAACAAGTGCAGAGCGTACTAACTTATCTGTCCATTTGCATGAAGCAACAAGCCAAGGATGCTGAATACGTGTCAACTTAGCAGCGGCAGAAAGGTCAATAACAACATGTGCGTCGTTATGTGTCTGCAAGAAAGATGCAGGAACAGTATCGCTTACCTTACCCTCAACAGTCTTCTTGATAATTTCAGCTTTCTCTTCACCCCATGCTGTAAGGAAGATCTTACGTGCAGAGAGGATTGTGCTAACACCCATAGTGATAGAACATGGAGGAACTGACTCCTGAGAGCCGAAACTCATCTTCATCTCCTCACGTGAGGTTTCATCGATCAAGATAAGGCGAGAAGCAGATGTAAGGCTTGAACCAGGTTCGTTGGTAGCGATATTACCCATACGGCCAATGCCCAAAAGGATAACATCAAGTCCACCTAATTCCTTAATATGCTGCTCGTACTGACGGCAATGCTCTTGTACATCATTCTGAGCAATAGTACCGTCTGGCGTAAAGATGTTCTCTACATCAATATCAATATGATTCAAGAAACGCTCTTTGAGCTGATTGATACCACGATTTACGTTTTCTTCGCTCAGTGGGAAGTACTCGTATGCGTTGAATACAACAACATTCTTGAAACTCAACTTGCCAGCTTGATGACGCTTGATAAGTTCGTGGAAGATAGGAGTGAGGGAAGAACCAGAGCCTACGCCCATAACATACTTTCTTCCTTCCTGCTCTCTCTTCTTGATGTCTGCCTCAAGGTGGTTAGCAATGTCGATAGCTCCTTCTTCAATCGTTGGGAAGATATCAGTAGGAACCTTCTCAAAACGTGTTATCTCCGAGCGTTCGATAGCTGTTGCAGGACGATAAAACTCCTCAGGTATTTGATTGAGTACAATCTGTGAACTTAAATTCAGTTTCATTACAAGTTCTCCTTTTCTATGTCTTTAAAGTATTTGTATGTTTCTACAGTTAACTTGTCTGTTGCGCTTTCATCACAAACAATGATACCGTGCTCATGCATCTGTAAAGCACTGATTGTCCACTTCTGTGTGAGTGGACCTTCTACAACAGCACGTAAAGCTTCTGCCTTGTTGTGACCATTTACAAGAATCAACACTTCCTTTGCATCCATTACTGTACCAACACCTACTGTCAGTGCATGTACTGGAACCTTGTTAGGATCATTGTCAAAGAAACGTGAGTTTGCAATACGTGTATCTGATGTCAATGTCTTAATACGAGTTCGTGAACGGAGAGATGAACCTGGCTCGTTGAAAGCAATGTGACCATCAGGACCGATACCACCCAAGAAGAGGTCGATACCACCTGCCTCACGAATCATCTCCTCATAATGCTGACACTCAGCTTCGAGGTTCTCTGCATTACCATTCAAGATATGAATATTCTCCTTTGGGCAGTCGATGTGGTTAAAGAGGTTCTCGGCCATGAAGGTGTGATAGCTCTGTGGGTGACTCTCTGGTAAACCAACATACTCATCCATGTTGAATGTAACAACATTTTTGAAGCTTACTCTACCTTCTTTATAAGCCTTTACTAACTCAGCATACATGCCCTCTGGTGAAGAACCAGTTGGCAAACCGAGTACAAAAGGCTTGTCTTGATTCTTAGCAGCATTAATACGCTCAATAACGTAGTTTGCTGCCCATTTAGATAACTTTTCGTAATTAGGTTCTATGATTAATCTCATAATTTTTGGTTTTAATTATTATGTTTTGGTTTATGTTATAAAAATATTTTCTTTTCTTATGCTTCAATCTGTTCTTTCTTTGTCTTATCAGGATAGGTGAAAGGAACGAACCATGTAATCAGCAGGGCTGGAATGGTACATACCAATACGAAAATAAAGAACTGTCGATAACCGAGCATATCGCTGAAAACACCACTCAACATACCTGGTAACATTACACCCAAGTTCATGATACCACTTGCAAAAGCGTAGTGTGCCATCTGGTGTTTACCAGGTGCAATCTGTTGCATCATAAAGAGGGAGAGTCCAACAAAGCCGAAACCATAGCCGAAGTATTCCATTACGATAGCACCACCAATCAACCAAAGGCTCTCTGGTTGATAGATTGCTAAGAATGTATAGGCTATGAATGGGATGTTGAACACCAATGCAAGTGAAAAGAGACTCTTTTGCAGTCCTCTCCATGCAATATAATAGCCTGCAAGGATCGAACCGATGACAAAGGCTGCAGCACCAAAGGTACCATAGCAAAGTCCAATCTCTTGCTCTGTTAAGCCCAAGCCTTGGTCGACACGTGAGGCTTTGAGGAAGAGTGGAACAATCTTCATTACAAATCCTTCAGCAAAGCGATAGAGGATAATGAAGAAGATATAATATACAATATGTTTCTTCTTGAAAAAGTCGAAAAATACCTTAACAAATTCACCTAACGATTCTTTTAATGATTTTGGAGAATCGACTGATGTTTTCTTTGGATTTGGAAGAATGAAGATATGGTAACAGCCTATCACTATCATAATTGTAGCGATGATGAGCATGATAAACATCCATGCTTTTGTTACACCAAAAAGTTTGATAAAGGTACCTGCAAGGTAGACCAGTCCACCAGTTGCAGCAATCTTTGCAATGTTATAGAAAGCTCCCTGCCAACCAATCCATCGTGCCTGCTCTTCGTTTGAGAGTACTGACATATAGGTTCCGTCTGCAGCAATATCATGCGTAGCACCACTTAGCGCAATAACTGCAAGTATCGCAATAGTGACGGAAAAGAAGAATGGAAGATGAAGTGCAAAGGCTACTAATGCAAAAAGCACACCTGTAAGCAGCTGTGTCAATACAACAAAGAATTTCTTTGTCTTATAAATCTCTAAGAACGGGCTCCATAATGGTTTTAGGGTCCAAGGAAGCATGATGAGAGAGGTCCAAAAGGCTATCTGACCATCAGATACTCCCATTCCTTTATACATTAGTGTACAAACCATGTTGAGTACGACGAAAGGCATACCCATGGCAAAATAAAGCGTAGGAACCCATGTTGCTGGACTATGCAGCATTTTGTTTTCCTCTTTTAGGTTCTTAGGGTTTAGACTCATGTTCTTTATATAGGATTTCTAAAGAAAGAAACAGTTAAAGAGGTGTTTTTACTTATCAAAAAAGTTTTATTTAACTTTAATTTACCAATGCGATAGACCTCTTGCTTTGAGAACTGCACTTCTTTGATTTCAGACCATTGTATTTATAACGCTTATAAATGCGTTTTATTATGTACGAATTTGGTTTTCTCGACGAAAATAATTAAATTTGCGTAGAATATTAAAATTACATTTATAAATCATCACCTATTATAATTATGTGGCTGAATTCTTATTCCCATTTTTTTAAGGCAACGATAGCTTGTACATGCTTGTTATTCTCGCCGGTAGTTCTTCCAACGCTTCATGCTCAGGAGCAGAACGTTGTGATAATCAATCCGACAGATTCTCCTGTGGAAATTGTTCGTAAGGCAGCAAATGTTGTTCCTTCTGCTCGTCAGTTCAACTGGCAGCGTCAGGAACTTACGGCTTTCTTGCATTATGGTATAAACACCTATACTGGTAGAGAGTGGGGTGATGGTAAGGAGTCACCAGCTATCTTTAATCCTACTGACCTTGATGCAGACCAGTGGATACGTGAGTTGAAGGCGGCAGGTTTTAAGTGTGCAATCCTTACTTGTAAGCATCATGATGGTTTCTGTTTGTGGCCATCGGCTTATACAGAACATAGTGTTAAGCACTCTCCATGGAAGAATGGTAAGGGTGATGTCGTTCGAGAAGTGAGCGAAGCTTGTAAGAAGTATGGTATGGACTTTGGTGTTTACCTTTCTCCTTGGGATCGTAATTCAGAACTTTATGGTACTGAAGCTTATAACGACTTCTTTGTTAAACAGTTGACAGAATTGCTCACACAATATGGTAAGGTGAGCGAAGTATGGTTTGACGGTGCTTGCGGAGAGGGTCCAAATGGTAAGAAGCAGGTATATGACTTTGTACGTTGGTATGAGCTTATTCGTAAGTTGCAGCCAGAAGCTGTGATAGCTGTCATGGGACCTGATGTTCGTTGGGTTGGTACAGAGACTGGTCGTGGTCGTGAGATGGAGTGGAGTGTTGTTCCTAAGGATAATCTTGATCAGGATGCTATTGCAAAGAACTCACAGCAGGAAGTACTGACTGCACCTGTTGGTGATATGATGGGGCAGGACCTTGGTAGTCGTAAGAAGATTGAAAAGGCAAAGTCACTTATTTGGTATCCTGCTGAGATTGATGTGTCTATCCGTCCGGGATGGTTCTATCATGAGGATCAGGATAGCAAGGTGAAGTCACCAAAAGAACTGATGGATATCTATTTCACATCTGTCGGAATGAATGGTGTACTCCTCTTGAATCTTCCTCCTAATAAGGAAGGTAAACTCTCTGAGGCTGATATAAGAAGTCTTCGTGGTTTCCGTCAGTTGTATGCAAACACCTTCACTGACAATCTTTTGGCAAATGCTAAGGTTACTTGCGCAGTTTCAGAAGGTAAGGGTCGCAATGTTATTGACGATAATTATGATACATCTGTACGTCCAAAGATGAAGGATGGTAAGGCTGTCTTCCAGTTTAAGTTGAAGAAGCCAGCTACCTTCAACGTTCTTTCTGTGCAGGAGGATATCCGTAAGGGACAGCGTGTTGAGAAGTTCTCACTTGAAGTGAAGGATGCTAAGGGCAACTGGAAGAAGGTAACAGGGGGAACAACTGTTGGTCATAAGCGTTTGTTGAAGTTCCCTGTTGAGACTGCTAAGGAGGTGCGCCTTATCATCAGTGAGGTTCGTGCCGTACCTACTATCTCTGAGATTGGTTTGTACCGATTAAGAGATTAAGATATTATTCTTAGGCTTATTAAAATAAGTTATATAAAAAAGGACACACAGTTTGTGTGTCCTTTTTTCTTTTTATGTATTCTTTAAGTCTGTATTTATCAGGCTTTTATAAAGTGTTTATTGTTTCTTAAATATCAATAGGTTATCTGCATACCCCTTCCAATCAGCCACTCCACAAATACTATCTGTTGGTGTGCGATAGAAGGTGTTGCCGTTGTTTCCACCTGTCAGATAAATGGCATCGGTAAAGCCATAGTCAGCAAGGGCTTGTGCAAAGTCGTAGAGGGATTCTTTATGGATTGTCTCAACATACCAAATCGTTGCAGAACCTGCCTTACGTGCTAATGCACAACGTGTCACCTTTCCCTTTAAGGCAAACTGTTTCTCACATATTTGTCCTGCTGATACGAGGGCAAATTGGCGGAACATACTACCATCGTGGGTTTTGACATACTCCTTTATAGAATCGTCTTGACCGATGCCTATTTGCCACTTGTCGCCAACAATAGCTACAAAGCCAGCCTTGCTATGACCGGTCGCATACTCCTTACCTTGATAGATAAAGTCGCCAATATACTTGTATTCATGGTTTTCATCCCAATAAAAATCCCATCCATGTGTGACAAGACAAACTGTAGAGTCGCTATCAGAAGGGGCAGTGCGAGATAGGGTTGGTATGAGTCCGTGAAGTTCGTATAGTCTCATACTCACGCCATATAGTGAGTCTATCTTCATTGTCACACCTTGCAGAGAATCTGTTGGCATCTTTTCTAAGTCGCGAATGATTTCATTTGAAGTGCGACTTAGTGGATAGTCAAAGGAAACTGTGCGACTGTTTGCTTTCTGCCAAAAGTAGATGGTAGTAGCAGAAAGGGCAATGAAAGCAAGCACAATAAGTCCTATCCACCATCTTCGAGATGTTAGTTGCTGCTTGTCTTCTATCTGAGAAGGTTTGAAATCCGAACCTCCTAAGAACTGAATATCGTCGTCACTATAGCTCATTCTGCTTTTGTTTTAAACCCTCTTCAAGAAGTTGCAACGCCTTATGGGAGATAGAATCGAGTACTATCTTTTGTGATAGTTCTTTTCTCCACAGGCTCAGCTGGTCCTTCTTCGTGTCAATTCTACTGATATAGTGAAGGTTGAGAACGTATTGTTTACCCACTCTTACAAATACGATTTCTTGCTGTCGCATCTGTTGGTCAATGAGTTCTGTAATGGCTTTGAGGTTCATCCAAAGCTGTATCTCCTCACCATTTGAAAGTGTCATCACACAATAGTTGCCGTCTGACCGGATATAAAGTATCTCGTCAAACGCCAGTCGCATCATTTCTGTGCTTCCGTTTTGTATGATTAACAGCTGTTTCACTACTTATTATCAACAAGTTATTATAGTACTGCAAATTTAGTAATAAAAAGCTATACTCTTGTTATTTTGTATAGAAAATCTATTTCTTGCACCCTATCAATGGCTTAGGATGGCTACTCACAGAAGTCTTTCCGATGTGTAACATACAAGTCAATAAATAGTTTAACTCTTGCCAGTAACTCCCTTATATGTGTCCATATCGCCCTTGGATGTCGTACGTCATCAGCATTATATCCCACAGCTTTAATGTTCATCTTGTCTGCTAAGAAGATGCTGCGCTCATTGTGCCACTTCTGTGAGATGATAATCATATTATTTACTCCAAAGTGTTGCTTAATATTTCTCATAGAGAGTAGGGTACGATAGCCTTGTCCGTCCATTGTGATGATACTGTCGGGTACGCCTCTTTTCATCAGATCTTGTCGCATAGTCTGTGGTTCGTCATATCCTTCGCGCTTGTCTCCACTGATGATGAGATGTTTGAACTTTCCGTGTTTGTAAAGTTTTGCAGTAGCATTGATGCGTGCCATATAGAAGGCACTCGATCTTTTGCCGCCTCTTGCTTTTGGGTTAGTACCGAGCAGTAAGGCTGTCTGCATCGTGGGAACTTCATTGATATCATTGAATGTTCTTCCTTTTGCGTTCTTATTAACGATTATATTGCACAATGCAGTAATAACTCCGAGTATGACAATGATAATGGTGGTAGAATAAAAGATTCGCTTCTTTCTCTGTTTGTTTCTTTTCATTTTCTATTTGAATTAAATGTTTCAAGTTGTCAGACACATGAATGTCTTGTTTTGATACTGTTTTTAATAATATCAGTGCAAAGTTAGACTTAATCTTCTACTTACTCTCATCTTTCTTCTCCCTGCTGATGAAATAGTGCTCAGCCTGTATGAAACTGCGAGTTGTTAATTCAAAATTCATAATCCATAATTCAAAATTATTCGAACGGAGTTCTCATCAGTACGTTATAATTATGATTACCGATTGGGGGACAGTTCAAACGTCAAAGTTCAAAAGTTCAAAGTTCAAGGTTTTAAGTTTAGTTGTCAATTATATTTACAAAATAATAGGAAATAAGACAAGAAAAACCTCAAAAAATACACGTTTCAAGCGTTCTTGTAAATGTTTTGTTATCAGGTTGTTGTGAGGGTGTGTTTTAAAAGGTACTTAGTTAGGGTTCAAAAGGGCGTTAGTTAGACTGCAAAAGGGCATCTTTTAGAAGCCAATTAGGTGTTAATTCAACTCTAATTAGGCATCTATTGAATTTAAGGATGTGAGTATTTTATTACAAAATGAAGTTTTGTAATGGTGTTTTAATCTTTTATTACTTAATTAGTCTTTCATTGGTTTTTTCGTGAAAGGTTGGCTTTCGGGTTTAACATAAGGTTTGTGGCATCTATGAGTTGTTATATAAGAAAAGCCGTTACTTCATGAAGAAGCAACGGCTTTTTGTATATTTGAGAAATAAATCTCTTACTTCTCGATAGCAGCTACACCTGGGAGTACCTTACCCTCGATAGCCTCGAGCATAGCACCACCACCAGTAGATACGTAAGAAACCTTGTCTGCAAGACCAAACTTGTTAACAGCAGCAACAGAGTCACCACCACCTACGAGTGAGTAAGCACCGTTCTCCTGAGTTGCCTGTGCAACAGTCTTAGCAATCTCACCAGTACCCTTAGCGAAGTTCTCCAACTCGAATACGCCTACAGGACCATTCCAAAGGATTGTCTTAGAAGAGAGGATAATCTTCTTCCACTCCTCGATGCTCTCCTCTGATGCGTCCATACCTTCCCACTCATCAGGAATCTGGTCGATTGGGAATACCTGACGCTCTGTATCGTTAGAGAAGTCCTTACCACAAACAGTAGCAACAGAGAGTGAAAGGTTTACACCTTTCTCCTTAGCTGCAGCAATCACGTTCAATGCCTCTGGCATCAAGTCGTCCTCGTGGAGTGACTTACCAATCTTACCACCCTGTGCCTTGATGAAGGTATAACCCATACCACCGCCAATGATGAGGTTGTCTACCTTGTCGAGGAGGTTCTTGATAACACCGAGCTTAGAGCTAACCTTTGAACCACCGATGATAGCGGTGAAAGGATGCTGAGCGTTCTTCAATACGTTGTCGATAGCTGTAACCTCTTTCTCCATGAGGTAACCCAACATCTTGTGGTCAGCATCAAAGTAGTCAGCAATAACTGCTGTAGAAGCGTGCTTGCGGTGAGCTGTACCGAAAGCATCGTTTACATATACGTCAGCGTATGAAGCGAGCTTCTTAGCGAAGTCCTTCTGACGTTCCTTCATCTCAGCCTTTGCAGCGTCGAACTCTGGAGTTCCCTTCTCAACACCTACTGGCTTGCCTTCCTCCTCTGGATAGTAACGGAGGTTTTCAAGCAAGAGAGCCTCGCCTGGCTTCAATGCAGCAGCCTCAGCCTCAGCGTTACCAGCGTCCTTAGCGAACTTAACCTCAACGCCGAGAGCATTGCTTACGTTCTTAACAATCTGGCTCAATGAAAGCTCTGGCTTCACCTTTCCCTTTGGCTTACCCATGTGGCTCATCATGATGAGAGCACCGCCATCAGCCAATACCTTCTTCAGTGTTGGCAAAGCACCACGGATACGTGTCTCGTCAGTTACATGACCATTCTCATCCAAAGGCACATTGAAGTCTACGCGGACGATAGCCTTATGTCCAGCGAAGTTAAAATCGTTAATTTTCATTTGTTTTTTATTATTTGTAACGTTATAATATTCCTATCCGCAAAAATACTAATTTTTGATGGATTGGTGAAATCAAACACTATCTTTTTTGTAAATTTGCAGAAAAATAAGATTGTAATGAAAGATTCGGTTATTATTGTTAGTGGTGGACTTGATTCTATCACGTTGCTTTATGATAAGGCGGAAACAATCGCCTTGGCTATCTCTTTTGACTATGGTCAGAACCATGGGGCTAAGGAACTGCCTTATGCTCAGTATCATTGTGAGAAGTTAGGTATTCCTCATATTACGATTCCGTTGTCGTTTATGCACCAGTATTTTAAGAGTTCATTGCTTGATGGGGCTGATGCTATCCCAGAGGGGCATTATGAGGAAGAGAATATGAAGTCGACGGTTGTCCCTTTCCGTAATGGCATAATGTTGTCGATAGCAACGGGGATTGCCGAGAGTCATGAGTTGAAGCGAGTGTATATTGCTAATCATGGTGGCGATCATACGATTTATCCAGACTGTCGTCCAGAGTTTATCCATGCGATGAATGGTGCTGCGAAAGCTGGAACATTTGTGAATGTATGTATAGAGGCTCCTTATACCGAGGTTACCAAGGCTGAGATTGTGGCTCGTGGTGCAGCGTTGGGAATTGACTATTCTAAGACATGGAGTTGTTATAAAGGTGCGGATGTTCACTGTGGTAAGTGTGGAACATGCGTAGAACGTATGGAAGCCTTTGAGGATGCTGGAGTAGATGATCCAACGACTTATTGTAAAGATTGATAATGCCTTCTCATAGTTTATTGCTTGATTATCAAAAACAAAACAGTCGGATTGAAAGTTTCAATCCGACTGTTTTGTTAATTATGAATGATAAGCTTTAAGCCAGCAATTGTTCAGCCATGTTTGCAGCGGCTCTTCTTCCATCGCCCATGGCAAGGATAACGGTTGCACCACCACGTACAATATCACCACCTGCATAGATTTCTGGTTGTGAACTTTGCATCTGTTCGTTGACAGCGATAGTATCTTTGCGACCTAATTCAAGTCCCTTTACTGACTTTGGTACCAATGGGTTAGGAGATACACCTACGGCAACGATAACCTGATCACACTCAACAGTGACGGTCTCGCCTGTCAACTCTGGACGGCATCGTCCACTTGCATCTGGCTCTCCAAGTTTCATTACGTCTAATACAGCTGCACATACACGTCCCTTCTCATCTGCTTTATACTCTTGTGGATTATGGAGTGTGAGGAAGTTAATACCTTCTTCCTTAGCATGTTTCACCTCTTCAAGACGTGCAGGCATCTCTGCTTCTGAACGACGATAGACAAGTGTCACGTCTGCTCCTAATCGCTTAGCGGTACGGCAAGAGTCCATAGCTGTGTTACCACCACCGATAACCAAAACTTTCTTACCCATAATAATAGGTGTGTCGGTCTCTGGATTGGCTGCATCCATGAGGTTTACACGAGTCAGATACTCATTACTTGAAAGAATGTTGATGGCGTTCTCGCCTGGAATTCCCATAAAGTTAGGCAATCCAGCACCTGAACCAACGAAGATTCCCTTGAAGCCTTTCTCTTTCAACTCTTCTATGCTGATAGTCTTACCAACAATAGTATCAGTCTGGAAGTGTACACCGATGCGACGAAGATTATCTATTTCGACATCTACAATCTTGTTTGGTAGACGGAACTCAGGGATACCATATTTCAATACGCCACCAATCTCGTGCAGTGCCTCAAAGACATAGACATCGAATCCACGCTTAGCCATATCGCCTGCAAAGCTTAATCCTGCAGGGCCAGAGCCGATTACGGCAACCTTGATACCGTTGGCTGGAGCTACATCTGGTAATGCCATGTGTCCGCTCTCACGCTCGTAGTCGGCTGCAAAACGCTCAAGATAACCGATTGCAACGGCTGGTGAATTCATCTTTAGGTGGATACAACGACTCTCACACTGCTTCTCTTGTGGACAAACACGACCACATACGGCTGGTAGAGCTGATGTTTCCTTGAGTATCTTAGCTGCTTCGAGGAAGTTGCCACGCTCAATATTCTTGATAAAGTCTGGAATCTGAATGTTCACAGGACAACCCTCTACGCAAGAAGGTTTTGGACAGTCAAGACAGCGTTTAGCCTCTTGCATAGCCATTTCTGGTGTCAATCCGATATTTACTTCCTCCAAACGAGTTTTTGCACGATAGTCGGCATCAAGCTCTGGCATTTTCACACGTTCAATAGCTGTACGCTCCTTCGGTCTAAGTGCCTTGCGTAATGTGGTACGCCAAGCGTCGTCTGCCATCTCTTCTGATAGGTGGGTTGTATGTGCTGCAGCATTTTCTTTCTGGCAACTTTCTGTAGCCTTTCCCGCTTCGCAAGCTGTTTCTGCCTTGTTTTCCGCCAGGCACTCCCCTCCTTCGGAGGGGTTGGGGGAGGTCTCAATATCCTTAAATGTTCCCATTCGTTTGAACATCTCATCCCAATCTACGAGATCGCCATCGAACTCAGGGCCATCAATGCAGACAAAGCGGGTCTTACCACCAATTGTAAGACGGCAAGCACCACACATACCTGTTCCATCCACCATGATAGTGTTGAGTGAAACATCGTTAGGGATGCCGTATTTCTTAGCCAAAAGGGAGGTGAACTTCATCATGATAGGAGGACCAATAGCCAATACCTTATCTACGTGTTCACGCTGTATTACCTTTTCTACGCCCACAGTGATAACACCCTTCTCTCCGTATGAGCCATCATCGGTCATGATGATAACCTCATCAGAGTATTTCTTTACGTCATCTACCATGATAACTAACTCCTTGGTACGACCAGCAAGGACAGAGATAACCTTGTTACCTGCCTGCTTCAGAGCGGTAAGGATAGGGAGAATGGCAGCGATACCGATACCACCACCAGCACAGATAATCGTACCATAGTTCTCTATGTGGGATGGTGTACCAAGTGGTCCGACAATATCAGCAATCTCATCGCCTTCATTCAGCTGGCAAAGCTTTGTAGATGAGCGGCCTACCTCTTGAATAACCATAGTGATTGTTCCCTTTGTTGGGTCCGATTTCGCAATGGTGTAAGGTACACGTTCGCTGTGGTTGTCGACACGCACGATGATAAAGTTACCAGGACGGCAGCTTCGTGCAATGAGCGGGGTTTCTACTTCCAAGCAGAATACCTTCTCTGAAAACTGTTGTTTGTGGATAATCTTGTTCATGGAGTGGTAATAGATATTAAAAGTTCTCGTCCTAAATCCCCTTTGTACAATGGGTATTATCCAATTGTGAAGAGGTGTATGAAAGATTGGTTAGGATAAGAGACTTAGTTGTTTTTAATTATTGTTCGCGTTAATCATGCCCCTCCTTTTTAAGGGAGGGGCTGTATTTTTTAGTCCATCTTGTCGTCGAGAATCTTGAAACCACAGTAAGGTACGAGTACTTTTGGTACACGGATTCCCTCTGGAGTCTGGTTGTTCTCGATGATAGCTGCAACGATACGTGGCAGAGCAAGTGCTGAACCATTGAGTGTATGACAGAGTTCAATCTTCTTATCTTCTGTATGACGGAAGCGGCAGTGCAGACGATTAGCCTGATAGCTTTCAAAGTTTGATACGCTTGAAACCTCCAACCAACGCTCCTGAGCAGCACTCCATACCTCGAAATCATAGCAGAGAGCAGCTGTGAAACTCATATCTCCACCGCAAAGACGAAGGATGTGATATGGCAACTCCAGCTTTTTCAAAAGGCCTTCAACGTGTACAAGCATCTCTTCTAATGATTTATAAGAGTTCTCTGGCTTGTCAATACGTACAATCTCAACCTTGTCAAACTGATGCAAACGGTTCAAACCACGTACGTCCTTACCATAGCTACCAGCCTCACGACGGAAACAAGCAGAGTAAGCGCAACGCTTGATAGGTAGGTCTTGCTCGTTAAGAATCTCGTCACGGAAGATGTTGGTTACAGGAACCTCAGCCGTTGGGATGAGGTAGAGGTCGTCAAGTGTTGCGTGATACATCTGTCCCTCCTTATCTGGCAACTGACCAGTCGCCTGACCAGACTCCTGATTTACTACCAATGGTGGCTGTACCTCTAAGTAACCGCTCTTACGAGCTTCATCGAGGAAGAAGGCCTCTAAGGCACGCTGGAAGCGAGCCATCTTACCGATATAGAGTGGGAAACCAGCACCAGTAATCTTCACACCGAGGTCGAAGTCAACTAAATTAAACTTTTTCAGCAAGTCCCAATGGCACAAAGCATCAGCAGGTAGGGCAGGCTTCTCGCCACCTTCCTTTACAACAACATTGTCTTCGGCACTCTTACCTTCTGGTACAATCTCGTTAGGAATATTAGGAATGGTCAGCAAAACCTCCGTCATATCCTTCTGTGCCTTCTCCATAATTTCCTGGAGAGCCTTATCAGAAGACTTTAAGAGTGCTACCTCTTCCTTTATCTTGTTAGCTTCGTCTTTCTTTCCTTCTTTCATCAGTCCACCAATCTGCTTCGAGAGCTGATTCTGCTGCTGCTTGTTTGTGTCAAGCTTCTGCTGAGTCTCACGACGCAGACGGTCATATTCCAATACTTTCTCAACTGCCTCACGTGCACCATTGAAGTGTTTCTTCTCCAATCCTTTGATAACGCGTTCAGTTTCTTCACTGATGAGCTTTAATGTAAGCATAACGTTCTAATCTTTATTTTAATTTGTTTCTGAGAGCAAAGTTACGAAAAAACTTCTATAAGTCAAAAACATTTATATTACTTATTTTGTTATTTACTTGTAAGAATGGAGGGGGTAATTGGTTCTGTTTATGAAGCAAGTATTTACGAAAAATAATGCCATTATAAATGCTTTGCGTGTTTATAATTTTGCTATTTCCCAAATATGGAGTGATAAAGTCTACTGAGTTAGAAGAAGATTTATGGTGATTTTTATGATAGTAATGTTGTTTTTAATTTGCTGTCACTTTTAACATTTCTCACAAACCTCCTATTAATCAAGTGTTTGTATGCCTATGTGGGCTGAAAGGAGTGACAGGAAATTCAGTTTAAGAAATAGCTTGTATAATCTTATTAAGTCAGGAGAGCCTATGATATAGGTGAACTTTGTTATTTCTTAATGTCGGGGGAATCTTAGTTATAGTACTATTAAATTACACTTAATCCTTGTTTTAATGGAAGATACTCTCTGAGTCAGAGTGAATAGGGCTGATGTTCGTGTTGTTGGAATGCTGTCTTAATCCTTGTTTTAATGGAAGATACTCTCAGAGGGCAACCCATCCCGGTTCGAGCCCGGGTCTGGGGTCTTAATCCTTGTTTTAATGGAAGATACTCTCAGAGAAATCACGCTTCCTGGTTCTCGTAGTTCGTGACGAAGTCTTAATCCTTGTTTTAATGGAAGATACTCTCAGAGTATTGAGAAAGACTTGATACTATTTATTTTATTGTCTTAATCCTTGTTTTAATGGAAGATACTCTCAGAGTATTGAGAAAGACTTGATACTATTTATTTTATTGTCTTAATCCTTGTTTTAATGGAAGATACTCTCAGAGTATTGAGAAAGACTTGATACTATTTATTTTATTGTCTTAATCCTTGTTTTAATGGAAGATACTCTCAGAGTATTGAGAAAGACTTGATACTATTTATTTTATTGTCTTAATCCTTGTTTTAATGGAAGATACTCTCAGAGTAGTGTAAAGATCGAAGATTCTCCTTATATCGAGGTCTTAATCCTTGTTTTAATGGAAGATACTCTCTGAGACAACTACGTTAGTGTTTCGCTCAGTCTTGACAAGTCTTAATCCTTGTTTTAATGGAAGATACTCTCTGAGGTGAAGGACTTTTCAGAGTCCAAACCCTATGTTGTCTTAATCCTTGTTTTAATGGAAGATACTCTCTGAGTTTTATAAAAATATAAAATATACAATATGAGACATAAGTCTTAATCCTTGTTTTAATGGAAGATACTCTCTGAGGAAACTAAGTTTATTTATGTTTCTCTGTTTAGTGTCTTAATCCTTGTTTTAATGGAAGATACTCTCTGAGAGTATATTTATGCATTTTAATCGTTACTATATTGTCTTAATCCTTGTTTTAATGGAAGATACTCTCTGAGAGCAAAGACTTATGTTCCTTTGTGTACGAGTATTTGGGGTATGTTCAAGCTTTTAGAAACGCTTTTATTAACATAAATTAACCCATTTATTTGCGGGTGCAAAGTTACAAATAATTTTTAAGATGTCAAAGATCACTGCGTTAAATATTCTTTAGGAAATAATGTATTCTCTTTTGCTAAAAGAGTTTTGTTAGTTCTATCTCTTAGAAGAATAATGTGTTACGCGAACGAGTTATAATGTCTATACTTATATCTTCACCGATAATTTTCATTGCTTGTAATTGATCAGTGGAGACGGGGCATACGATGATGCTGTCATGATTGTCATAGAGCGACTGTACTTCTTCAAGGTCGCTTTTGATTAAGTCATAGACTTTCTTATTGAGGTCGGCAAGGAAGATAGAACGCTGTATGCGAGTACATCCTTTGCGTTCCAGATATTTTGCAATATGATAGCGCACCTTGTCGCTTTCTATATCATACATAACGAAGAATAGTATATTGGTAGCTGGCCGTTTGGGCTTGTTTACTACTCCCATAAGAAAGTCCACACGTTCTTGTAGTGTCTGCATGTTACTAAAATCACCTGTCTGTCGATTGATGGGAGGTGAGTTCTGTACACCAGCTCTCGAAAGTTTTCGTAGAATTTCTATGTATGGAATAGGTTTTCTCATTTTTGGTTTTTATATTTGTGTAAAGCTATCAAGAATTTAGACTTGTTTTGTCTTCTTACTTTTGTAGAAAAGCTTTAATTAAATCTGCAAGTAGTTCGTTCAGTTCTTCATTTGTTCCAAGTCTGGGAGATATGACGACGCTGAATCCGCGTTTACCATAAAATAGGTTTACCTCGGCTTCCTTTTGTCCTAATCGTGCTCGTATTTTCTTAGCATATTGTATATTAATAATCTCTGTTACTTGTAGTCCTGTTTCTTCTATAAAGAGTTTTAGTTCAGCAATTATTTCGTTGAGCCGTTCTGGTACATAGGCTGGATGTTGTTCTACTGGCAGTTGTGCCTTTGGATTAAGTTGCTGTCGAATACGTGTTAATATATCTTTGTCAGGATCTTTTGGTGAAGGAGCCTGTTTGTCGTCACTCTTCTTAATAACTTTGTCATGTTCGTCTTGTTCGTGTTTTATTTTGAAGAGCAAGTCTGGATTTGATTCGTCAAGATAAGCTTTAATATCAACAGGTATTGAATTTGGATTGAAATAAGCATTTGGGTCTATGCTGATAAAACATGCACGTGCAACATCTGAGGTCTTACTATCAGTTACTTGGGTCAAATTATGTCGCATGGCAAAAGTTGCAGCAAAGGCCTTGTAAAAAATAGAATATAATCCAGCATCATAGCATCGTTCTTTAAGCCGAAACATAACTTTCAGGCCATCCTCACTTGGTGACGTAAAACACATCATGACTTGTTCATCTTTCACTATATTATCACGTATAGTTTTCATTGAAAGTTGTTTAGATGATAGATGGTCAAAGTCCAGAATAAAACTTTCTGTGTAAGCGAAGTTCTCCTTTCTGCGGAAAGGTGGGTTAAATTGTCCACAAACAAAATATGGCAGTCTTCTTTTTAACTGCGCATAGGCTTTAGCATCCATGCTGTAAACTATACGTAGTTGCTGGATTGTTGCAGCAATAGTGTGTTTAGGGTTACGGAGGCTATTATAAAGATACTCTTCCTGTACCTTCTTTAATTCGTCAGCTGCAGATTGTATGTTTGTTCCGAATAGTAGCATAGTGTTCTCAGGTGAAAGTATTAATGTATTAGGGTTAGGAGACTAAACTGTTTTCAGTTTTCTCCTCGTTAATTCTTTACATTTCCTCTTTAAATTTTTGGGCAAGGGATTGTGCATAGAGTGAGAGTATAGTCAAACGAGACCTTGTTACTCCTTTTACGGTTACCACCTCGTCCATGTAGTCGTTGAGTGATTGTATGAGTACACGACGTCCAAGGGCTTCAAGCCAGTAAGAGCCATCTTCACGAACAGAATAAAACTCCTCTGTAATAACATTTTGTGCAAGAAGTGTATAGACAACATAATCTACCCAGATACGGTACATCTCGATGATATCATAGACAAGAACGGGACGATTGTAGTCGTCACGGTGTAGAACACCAATGTATGGGTCAACTCCTGCTTTAATAAGCGCTCCCTCAATGCGGCCGTAGAGGATACCATAACCATAATTGAGGAACGCATTTGTGATGTCGAGCGCAGGATGTTGTGAGCGGATATTGAAGCGAAACTGCTCCGGAAGGAATGCATTTATAGTGCTGAAATATATGCGTGAGGCTTGTCCCTCCCATCCACGTAACATAGGAGCTATATCATTAACAATGTCGCCATCAAGTGTACGGATTTTGTTGCGGTAGTCTTCTAATCTTGCTATGTTTTTTTCTGTATCTGTTTCCGGATGGTCATCATTGTTGAAAAGTAACATCAGAGCCTGTTGATTTTCTATCTTCTTGAGCAAGACTTCCTTTATCCAGTCTACAGCATTGTGAGAGTAGATAAAGTTCAACTGCCCTTTACGAATAGTAGAAATACTACCATATTTAGGACTCCATATACGTCCGATAGGTTTTCCAGTCTTGTCCATGAACATTACTTCTATCTCGTGTTCTATGGCGAGCATCACGGCATCACTTGTTATCTGTGCACCACGGCTGATTTGTATGCTATCTATGCCTACAGCAGGTATGCGTTGTTTACCCTCAGATGTATTGATAACGAAACCTTCATTGTCACGATTAAGTGAAACGCCAAATGTGTTGAGTATTAATTCCATAAAGTTAGATGTGTGTTTAAATCTTATTTTTATTCTTTATTATTGATGTCTGATAGAACTTGCCTATTTTAGGTAAGACGTCAGAAGGAATGCTTTATCTTGTTACAAGGAAGGTGATTCTCATTTTTTTCGCCTCCTTTTCCCGTGGTGCTAACGCTTAACACGTTGTGTGCGGAGCGTTCGCACTAATGGTGCGGAGGTCCTGTACATCCTCGTTTTATCAGAGAGCAATAGCTCTTATTTGATGGTCTTTATTAAAAGTCCTCAACCAATAAAGAAATCATCTGCTACGTGTAGACAATCACTGGCGCGTGTCATAGCAGTGTAGAGCCATTGATAAACTGAACGCTTCGGAGAGTGGCTGAGGCGTCGGGGGATGTCGAGATACACGTCCTTCCACTCTCCTCCTTGTGCCTTGTGACAAGTAAGGGCATAGCCATAGACAGCTCGGAGGGCATTGAGGTAAGGGTCGTTAAACATAGCAGTCTTGAAGGCATCAGTCTTGGGTTTGATATGCTGCTCCTTCATTCGTCGGTAGAAGTCGATGAAGAGAGCCTTTTGGGATTCTTGCGTAAGGTTGGTCATATTACCATAGAGGATGTCTTCTATGAGAAGCAGAGAGAAAGTTTGCTTGCTAACCATTTCTTCCACTTCAACTTGCAGGAAGGTGAGTCCTGCACGTCTTATGCGCCGTTCTGTGGAGATAACCTTTACGAGGTCACCATTCATGAGTCTTGTCGTATTGTTGTTCTGTGTGATAAGTAGGAGTTCGCCCACTTCAAGTAAGGATTTATTGAAACCGAGGGCAGGACGTACGATACTCGTCAGTATGTTGCAGGCGGCATTGCTTCCACAGAGAAGGGTGGCTTCTTCAAAGCCATTCTGCTTTACGTTGTTGATATAGGCATTGACTATTGATAGCTGGTTAGGATGTATCTTGATGTCTTTATAACCACGGAAAGGAAACTTTCCCCATTTTACTTGAGGCGGATTCTGATAGAGTGTGCGCATACGTGTGGCAGCGATGACAATGTCGTTGCCATCCTGCTGACGTACAATCTCATTGAGCGTAGCACGTTCAATAGTCATTCTGTGAACATCCTCCAGATATTCTTTGTCAAGCGCAGGCGAGAAGTCTTGCGAGATAGGAGGTAGCTGGCAGGCGTCTCCAACGAAGATAAAGCACCCCTTGTTGTCAAAGTTAATAAGGTCGTGCAGCAGCCTTCCTGTCCCGAAGATAGCCTGGGTGGGGTTCTTGTCAGGATGGTCAGAAATCATAGAGGCTTCGTCAATGATATAGACTTTGCGCTCATAATCAGAATTCTTTGCTGAGGCTGATGTAAATTGCAATAATAACTGTCCTGTATCGTCAATACCTTTTGAGTCGTCAATTTGGTTGACGACCTTTTCGATATCCTGATTGAAATCTGCAAAGGTATAGATGCAACTATGAACTGTCTTAGCCTCACATTCTGTCTTGTTGCTGAGAATCTTTGCCGCTCTGCCCGTTGAGGCAAGCAGCTGGAATTCTTTGTTCTGCTCGTTTATCCACTCAATGAGTGTCTTCATCAGTGTAGTCTTTCCGGTTCCAGCATATCCAGTAAGGATGAATGTGTTGGCACTGCTACCGTTGACAAAGTCTTTCAACTTATTGAAAGCCTGCTGTTGGGAAGGTGTCAGAATTATCTGCTTGTCTTTCTTTTTTGTCATTTCTTTGATAGCAATGATTAATATTCTCTGAACTGGACAAAGGAGAAACGTACAAGTTTTCGATGGTCTTCAGTTTCCTCTACAATTCGTTCTGTAGTAGATGCAACACAACGTATTCCCGCCTTCTTCAGTAGTCTGACAGCATAGTAGCAGAAAGTAAGTTCGCCCATAATGTGCACCGTTAGGTTTTCTGTAGGGTAGGTCTCCAGTATCATCGTTACACAGGCATCAGCCTCCTTTTGTACGTAAACTTTGCTAAGCTCCGGGTCAATATTCGGAAAGGCAATTTCCTGCAGTTCACCATATTCCCTCGCAGCTGATAGTTGCGAGGAAGACCAGGTCGCGAAAGGGTGGTTAGAGAGGTTGATGAACATAATTTTCGTTGATGATAATGTCATGTATGTCTTTTATACTCTTTTCGATTTTCTCAATAAGCTGTTTAGGACTAAATACTTGTTTACGGAAGCCTGCATGATTGAAATCGTTACGGATTTCTGTTGCGTTCTCAAAACTGTTTGATAAAGCTATCATAATTGGCAGTTTGATGAGTTCTCGCACTTTATTAAGAGCTTCATTCCCTTCTCCGTATTTTGGAAGTGTCCAAAGATTTTCTCTTTCTTGCCATCTTTTTCCTATAACATAAAAAGCCGTATTTACAAGGTTACGTGCGTCCTTATCAGTTATAGAAAGATTTTCGTTATGACAGATATATGTAACAACAGTTTCTTGTAGAATAGTAATAGCTTGTTGATACATTTGATTATCGTAGCACCATTGTGCTGCGTGCAATCCGTTGAGTATATTGGAATCTGTAGAGAACCTTGTAAAGGACTGCGTTATTTTATTAACTATAGGAATTAAAGGAATGATGATCTCTTTTGAGAGGTTCTCGATGTTCTTCTGTAATTTAGCAATGTTATCATTATGAGTAATCTCAAGTCCACGACACATTTGAAGATTATTTGTTATCCTCTGCAAAGAGTTGGAGAAATATTCCAAATTGCTAGCTTCCTTATTTTGACCACAAGTATTACGCAGAATTGGCTTAAACACTTGTTGGGTTAGTTGTGTCAGCTGTTCGCTACGTCCATTGTGTAAGAAATCGGCAGCAGCAAAGGTCCAGTCTTGAAGAACTGTCAGCGGTAGCAAATCTACGATAGGGGAACCCTCTTCGTTACGTGCTTCATAGTTGCCGTATGAAATATGTGCTATGCGGATGTTCTTTAAGAACTTTGCATAATTGCTAAGAACAAGAATGAGCATTGGTAAATAGCGGAAACTGTGGGTGAGGTCGAAGTAAAGTTCATCCCCATCCTGTATTAGCTCAAATGTAGTTTGGAATATCTTCCACATTTCGTCCTCATTCTTCCCATCGCAGATTGATACAGGTATAATATGTGAACGTAAATCCATTTTCTGGAGTAAAGTGCTCAGTCCCTCGTAGGCTATTTCTTCCTTCGTATGCGGATGTTTGCGTGATGATACCTCCCAGTTTAATTCTTTCGCTTTGTCTGTGAGCAGGATGCAAACCCTATCTTCTTCTGTCCAAGTTTCCTTACATCCAATCAACTCAAGTGTTGCCTGTTGGATGAATCTTGTTTCACTGGATTTAAAATCTCCTTGTGTGTATACACTTTTTTCGTATAGACCCGTCCCGAGAACGGATATGAATAGTTTTCGTGCCATTATTACTATTTGGTATTTATATAAAAAAGTTCTTTGTCGAGTAGTTGGAATAATGATTCTTGTGCTGACTGTCGATTTTCAAAGTCTTTCATACTAAATGAGAGAATATGATTGTCTGAACATTTTTCTATAGCTTCTGGTTTCATCTTTGCATCTGTAATGAAGAGTGCCTTAGATCCCAATCCACCATAGTTTTTCACAGCTGTGTTGAATTTATCAATATCTGTGTTGTCATATATTTGGGTCTTGCACTCTATCATAAGAAGTTTATAACCTGTATTGACAATTATGTCTATCTCATTTTTGGGATACTTATTATTATATGGATAAATGGTGTTTAACCAAATCTCTTTGGCATATTTCCATTTGCTAATCATCAGTGCAACGTCATATTCAAACCAGCCCGAGTTGAAAACAATCTGCATAATGTGTGGGGACTCAAATGTGTTTTCTTTAAATCCATATTTGCCACTCAGTGATAGAGTTATGTAATTTTCTTTTTTGTTCCATTCTATGTATGAACCATTGGAGGTTTGAAGTGTTCCTTTACTTTGATTGTTTATTTTTTTTTGTCCATCTTTTCCAGGTGTTGTTAATCTATTAAAATCGTTAAAGTTATATTGCCTTATAGCTTTTATTGCCTGTAAGATATCAAGATCATCTTCTGTATAGTCATCTAATAAGATATGTGACTTTGCAAGTTGACCATTGTACTGCATTAACTCTTCCATGTTGAGGCCTTTACAAGTCCATTTCTTTTGTTGGGTATAGTTGTAGCATATACTATTTTGATCGATGTATAACAATGTAACATTCTTCATCCCTTGTGTTTGTAAGGCAAATGAAAGAGCCCATGGCTTTGTTCCACCAGATAGGTTGATTGTTATCTCATCATCAGTAAGTTTGTGTAATAGTTTGTTAACAGAAACTTTGATAGTATCATAATCAACAGGTGGAAATTCTTGTAGATTGCATTCTTCAGAACAGAGGTTCTCTATATGTTTTGCTTCAGATGCGCTTTTCTCAGAATGCACAAGTATGACCTCGTCAGGAAAACTTTCTTTTATACCGAGAATAACAGGCATAGTTTGACCTCCGACAAGCGCTATATGTACCTTTTTTTTCATTGCTTAATCCTCTAATAATGTCATACGTATGAAACCTAAAGGTTTACAGGAACTATCAAGCCTTCTTGATTTAGGAAAGCTGTAATTACTATATCTTTGATTTTGAGGACGTGCTACAGGAACAATACTTTCGTTGAATTTTTCAAATGTTTCAGCCCATGCTCCAGTAATGAATCGCCATCCTGATCCTGCTCCTAAACGTAGGATACAGGAGGTCTTACTTGGGTCTTTGCATTTTTGTATCTGTTCCATAATGATTTCCAGGTTTTTAATGTATTTATCTACGTTTTCAGCATTTGGATTATTAATATGGTCTTGCCAATATTTTATTTCATGAGCTAATAAGCTCTTTGTATGTTGATTGATAGTAGAGAACATTTTATTGAGTGATGACATACATTCTGGTAGCTCTTGGACATATTTTTTTGCGTATTCATAAGCTTTTAAATCAAGTCTTATTTCGCAGACAGATGAATCTTTGGGCATCAATGTTTCAACCAACTGGCTTTTAGATGTATCCCAGTAGCTGTTTGTTTCCCGTTCATTAATACTAAATAATCTTACAATATTTTCATAATTATTACCGAAAACGGCATCTCCAATTTTGAGAAAACGGTATATATCTTTGTTCGGATTTTCTCCTAACAAGTGCTGCTCTATAGCTTTTGCATTAATCCTTGTAGGATTAACAAGATTTTCCACTTCATTTTTTTTATTGATAATATTGGATAGGACAGCTGTGCGTATTGCACCTTTGATAGAACTCCCTGGGATGTAGGGATCTCCTAAACCGTTATGAATAAAAGTTTGGAGGGTGTCATTTTCTTTAAGAGTTTCATACGTATGATCAATTCTGAAGCAATAATCATCAGTAATTGCTTTTGGAGCATAGGTCTTCATAAAGTCAATGATAGATTTTTTTCTTTCAATAGTTGCTATCCAAGCGTCTAATGCTTTTGTATCATTTTTTATCAGAGACATTATTTTTCGAGGAGATATAATACCTACATAATTATCACCCCCTTCTTGGAAATCTATGAAATCACTTCCATATTGCAGAATTTCACCAGAACCAATATGAACTCTGCTCACGATATCTATTTTGACTTTACTCATAGTTTAATATTTTAATAGGTACACTAAGAGGTAATCCGCTTCTGTAGACAGGATGCATTTCGTTACTGTTCCATGTGGGCTGTAAATCTACGACTTTTCCTTGTAATTGCTCTTTTGTAATGAAGTAAGAACCGACATTGAACATATATATGTTTTTTTTGTGAAGATGCCGATTTTTTTCATTACAGCTACCAGCCATAAAACCACCTCGAGGTAAAATGCTATACAGGGAGTTCTTGAGGTTGAGTTTTGGAAGCTCTTCTTCTGTTGGGATATAGAGTGAGAGAAGCAATTGTCCGTTACTATTTTCTTTTGTTTCCCCTAATTCTAATGTCCCTCCATATTCAACATTGAATTTGCCGCCACCAATATTTCGGTCTGTTCCTATTCCCTGTTCACCGAGTATGGTGAAGAGCTCATATAATTCTT
This sequence comes from Prevotella melaninogenica, assembly GCF_003609775.1. NCBI lineage: Bacteria > Pseudomonadati > Bacteroidota > Bacteroidia > Bacteroidales > Prevotellaceae > Prevotella > Prevotella melaninogenica. Next base: position 61,740 of record NZ_AP018050.1, on the reverse strand, counting down.
TGAGTAATTCTTTTTTAGCATCAGTAAGAACATAGAGTCCAGCTTTATTATGATAAAAATCCCACTCGAAGAAGAAGGGTTCTGCATCTTTCCCTTTTTCCCGTGATACGCTAACTCGCTCATTTACTTGTGAACGTGAGATAATAGGAAATGATCCGTTATTCATTGAACCATAGAGCAGGTTCTTGTGTATTTGATTTTGATCTACATAAATTACTTCTCCTTTAATTAGTTGACTCCAAAGACTACTTTCTATATATTGGACTCCTTTAAGAATTTTACGTGTTAGACTTTCTTCTTTTTCTCTGATTCTAACCTGTAGGCGGCCTTGCGGTTTTGGTAGAAAAAGATGGTTTTCCCAAAAGGGGAAGGCTGAGCTGATAGAAAAAGAATTTATAAACTCTTTAATTTCTTTAGGGCCTTTAATTTGTACCCGCATAGCTGCCAATGCTGCAGAAAGAGTATCAGAATGTAGCGTGTGTGCAGAACAGTCTGTGGCCTCTCTGCCCATTCCTATATGTATGGGAGAGAGGTTAGTTAGCTTTATGATTGAGAATGTCTTCATACTCAATAAGTCTTTTCGTCTTCTTTTATTATTTTTATTCCAACTTGGCCGTATCCACGTGAACCGTTTCCTCCAAGGTAATCGTCATGTAGAAGGGTAATTCCTTGATTTAGAGTGCTTCTTAAACTACTTTCATCTTCTCCTTCAAAGATATTTAGAATCATTTCTAACTTGAAAAATGCCCCTGCTGGTACTCTTTCAAAAGTTCGTGGATTAGCCTTAGCTGTAATGCGATCTATATTTACTTCTGTTTTACTCTCGGTAAATGGTAAATCAGTATTGCTAAAGTCTAGTATGTCAGAACGTTTAAGTCCAAATATTTTTAGTTCATTTTCGTCATCATTTTGTGTTGCCATAACTGCATCTCTTACAATTAGGCGTGATGCATGATTTGACTCACTATCTCCTGCAGTACCAAACAATGCACCAGCTTTGCTTTGTGGATTGTTTGAAGGTTTACCTTCATTAGACTCTCCATTTGCTAATTCAACTAAACATCGTAGCTTCCCTTTAAGAGAACTTCCTGGTATATAAGGAATATTGGTTAAAGGGTTACGAACTACAAATTTATCTGGTCCACCAATGTTGAGTGCTGCATTTGTTCCACCAATGTGTAAACCGGTCTTTAATATAATAGTACCAGTATAGACAACTTTCTTTTTTAATCTTGTTGTAGTCATAGATAGTTCTTTATAATGTAATAATTTAATCTTTTCCTCCATACGCTTTATGGTATGCAAGGATAGCTTCTATAAGATTGCAGAAATTATTATAGGTTTTTTGATCTTTGACAAGAAGATATACTCTCTCAAAGATGAGTTTGAATAGTTTTAATCCTTTGTTTTTTTCATCTCTTCCAAAAGCATAGGCTACTTTCGGACGGAGTAAAAAGAAAGAAGCTTTTTCTATCTCAAATTTACCCATTTGTATTCTTTTTATTTCTCCATAAATACTGCGGATTTTAGAATTGGTAAGTCCATTCCTTGCCATATATTTTCCAAGGACTTCAGCAAAATCTGGAAGTCTCTCGTTGGCTCCTTCCGTAATCCAACTTTCATCAAAATTAGCTTTGGTTAAAATCTCTTCTGGAGTTTCAGACCCATCCTTGTTTGTATTCCAACTGTTTCTTCTCTTGTCGGGATACCTGTTCTCTTTGTAAGGTGTTACCATAATTGTTCTCTTTTAATTTATTTGTTTGTTCGTAGTTCTAATTCTGCCCATCTACACGCTAATGCCCATAGTTCTAAAGGATGATAGTAAGATTTTATAGTTTTGTTATTTAGACATGAACTATTACCACATATCTCTTTTATGTATTGATTAATTAATTCTTTCGCTTGTACGTTTTTTGTACGGTTCTTCATCCTGCCCATATCGTACGCAATCATCCAATAGGTTTTGAAGTTTGTAATTTTGTGTGAATCTATCTCTGCATTAGTTCTATGTCTGAGAACTTTTGATATAAAGGAACTCTTGATGGCATCATCAATGTGTAGTTCTTTTATCTCATTTTTTAGTGCTTCAACGGCTGGAAACTCTTCATCCCAATTCAATGCTGTGTTGAGTAGAGCAAAGGAATTCTTTTCTAATTGCTTGCATCGGTGTTTTTTAGCCCTATCTTCCTCAATAGCACTTTCTTCTGCACCTTTCATTATTGGAAACTTAGGTGATAGCAAGGTGACACCACCAGATATAGTTAAATTGGGATTGTTACAAGTGTATTTACGGAAATCTTCTCTTATACGTTTTGCAATCTCAACAGTTTTTTCCCAACTACCAACAATGAAAAGGTCGTCACCACCACTATATATGATGATTGATTTACTTGGATCTGTTTCTCTCCAGATCTCATTTAGATAACCTGAGAAGAAATAATCGAACGAACGGCTTAATGTTGCATAACGTGATAGAGATGTATATTGAGGATTTATACCAGCTTGGAATATACGTCCAAGGTTATCGACATCCATTCTTAGAACTCCTAATCGCCTAAAAGCATTATCTGTATCTGATTTATGGCATAGTTCCTCAAAAGTTGGTATTCTTGTGCAGCCTAATTCGTTTCCACCATAGTAGAATAAACCATAGACGGTATTAGAATTCTCGATTATTTTTACAAGGTTATCACCATCTTTGCTTGTATTGGCTTGTAAAATAGTTAGCGGTTCTTTTTCAAAACATATTTTATCTTTCACTTTTATTAATTCTTCTTGTTTCAGAAGGTAGTAATGGAAGCCTAATTGAGCAGGCTCTACAGAACATTTGTCTGCTAAATAAGGTACTTCTGATTCGCTGATGATAAGTAAATCAAAATCGCGGAGCTTATGGCCTAAAACTATTTGTTCTTTTGTAATATAACGGAGTGGTGAAAGTTCTCCCTCGCTGTAGCTTTGTTCGTTGGCAGGAATTTCTTCTCCAGAGATACAATCAAATTTATTGAGACCTGATTGTGGGCTAAAGAATCTTTTATAATCCTCTTCCATCATTGCTGCATATCTTTGATTTTTTCGTTGATCTTTTTTTATAAACAGATTCCCCCATAGTTTACCTATATCTTCTCCGTTTCTATGTAGTAAAGCATCATCAGAAACTGTAATGCTATCAATTGCAACATATAGTGATGTTCCATGTGTTGTGAATATTCTTTGTTCAATTTCTTTGATAGCTGTTTTAAGCTTCTGTTTGATACCAGTTGTATTAGGTGCTAGAAGATAAAATCCTCCACCACTATTATATATGATATTTGCTTGAAAGAGGTTTAGTTGTTTCAATAGATAACGCACAACTGCGTCTGATAACAAACGAATATAAAAAGATCGGCCTTTAAGGTTTTTACCAGCATATTTTGATACTATCTGATAGATATATGATTGAATTCCACTGAGGTCGGCACCAATGAGGAGGAAACGATCTTTTGGTTTTTCTCCTGAGCACATAAGATCGTAAAGGCAGATGGCTAGTGCTGTTGTTGTTTTGATATGATCATAGAGTGAAATATCTGGAGAGTGTGTTATATTGGATGGAATGAAAGAGGTGTATTTGTATAGTAATGTTAAGAGATTGCCTGAAAAAGTTTGGTAAGTACTGTGAGTGAGTGAGGCAAATTCACTTTTAAACCCCTTCCATAGATTGCTATAGTTAGGAACTTCAGTAATTTCCTGTTGAGGAAAATTATCAATAGAAGGTATCAGCTTCTGTACAGGAAGTTGATGCCATTCTTTATTCGTTAACAATTCATCTTGATTACCAATTGTTTCTAAAATGGGAATCAATCTTTCGTTCTTACAAGATTTCCAGTTGCTTTCGCTTTCAGTAGAATGTTCTTCTGTATAATCTTCTTTACCAGAAGATAATAATAATGCTTCTTTGATTATTTGTTCTATTTTATTAATCTGACCTTTGACTAAGCTCTTCAAATTGTCTTTGTTACTTGACTCGTTTTGAGTGTTTCTAAGCAACTTATTAAAGACCTGCTGGTTTTCCTTAATAAATAGTTTTGTCCACAAGGTATATTTAGCTTCTTGTTTTAAGTAGAATAGATCTTCAAGTTCACCTATATTTATCGGACTAGAAGTTATAGTAATATTCTCGGTGTCTGCTTTTTGGTAAAACTTTCCGATTTCGTGCAGTATAGCTGATAGGTAGATATGTTCTCTAATGTTGTTCATATTTATTTTTTACGTTATTTTTCTTAGTTATTATACCGAATCCCACACTTGTATGTTTGCCTATACCTATAAAGTCGGGCAAAGACAGATTACTTTTAAATTGTATGTCCATACATTGTAACGGAACTCGTTTGTATCTAACACTTCGTATGTTTTCGATAGCTGTTATGGAAACGTCAATCGTTGATGTAATATTTATTTCAAGCCCCTTGGCGAGGGATAATATATTGCCAATGAGGATTTTTTCGAGTATTTTTATATGTTCTATGAGACTCGTTGTTTCAGTATAAACTTTGTAGTTTGTTTCGTTTAGGGGTAGCCAATCCCGTATGCGGTAATCAAAACTACAATCCCAGCACTGTATTTCGGTCTGTAGGGCTTGTAAATTCTGTATAGGGAAAGTCCTTGTTTTATCCCTAATCCTTAGTTTATGGTCTTTATTTATGGAGAAAAATTGCCCTATAGAATCCACTCCCTTGCCAATGCAGGTGATAGCAGCTTTGCCGCCAATCCGCTTGTATTGTATCAGCGGATAGGAGTATCGTAGGGACGTACCATCGTGATTATGGAATAGGATATTACTTGAGGGAATTGCTGCAATAATGGCTCCACGAAATAGCGGGATTTCTGATCGCTGTAAGGGGGTATCAAACAGTATGGTCAGTGTCTTTATTTTGGTCATTGTTTTGGCTTTATATTTTAGGTTATGGGTGGCTTGTCACTCAATCAGACATCGTTCATTAAGGAATATACACTCCTTATAATATCGGTGTATCATGTTTAGGACTATAAATGCAAAGATAATGAAATATATTTAATTTATTTGGTAATTCCGAAAAATCTTTTAATAGATGATTGTTTTTTATAAATTTCACTTCATGTAGGTTGTTAAAACCTATTTTGGGTAATAATACCATGAATTGTGGAGTGAAACCATTTGTGGTTCTTACTTTAAACGTGTGGATGCTTTTCGTATATTTTTTAAGGGAGTAACAGAAGTTAGACATTATATAAAAACACAGCTAAGGAGCTTAACGGTCTATTCTATTATCGCCTTTCTATACAGAAAGCCTTTTCATTTTATTACTTCAAAAAGACCGATATGACTCTGAAAAAGAATTACATAATTTCAGATAAAAACTCTATGATAAAGGATAAAAATATATATAAAAAGTAGGTTTGCAACTAAAAGGAAATCAGTTAGTTATATTGTGGTAAAGTAAAAGGTGCCTAATTTGACTTCTAAAGGGCGTTAATAACACGCCAAAAGGGCATCTTTTGCAAGTCAATTAGGCGTTTTTTAGAACCTCAATGAGCATACATTGGTTGCGAATTAAATCAAAATAGTTTACAGGCGCCAATGACATGGGGATAAGTTATTTGTAGAATACGAATCGACATAGTATCTATTTGCATCTTATCTTGCGGGCTAACCCCTTGATAAGACCATCTAATTTGATATAATCATACTAATCAAGTGTACAAGTTTTTATTCTATTTTTAATCTATGTGTTTAACGGAAGGACTATAAATATTCTCAAATGTAGTGATATAGTTTAATCAAACAAATCGAGCGAATAGATATCTCTGGTTTATGCTTGACAGAATGATATTTTCTTTATCTACTCCTCTGAAATCCTTCAAGTTGGTCGTATTGGTTGTCTTTCATCTTCACACTTATTCCAGTAATCCAACGGCGGTGAGTGGTTATGAAGATGATACCGAGGAGGGAAAGGAGCGTATTGGTGAGGGTAGGTTGGTTGAGCCACCATGTACCCAGTGCAGTGATGGGGAGTGGGCTGATGATGGTAATGATTGTTGTGATGAGTTGTATATAGTTAGTATTTGCATTCTTACCTGTGTGGGTAGCTTGCATAGAGAATGTTACCTTATTATATATTGCCATTTGAAATAGAATACGATAGGCAACACCAGCCGCAAAGAGGGCATAAGATAGTATTGTCCAAAAACTTATCTTCCCAATAAGTGCGATAGGAAGAAAGGCGAGGAGTGGAATTAATAGTAAGGTGGTATAGAGGTAATATTTAGCCAACAGAAGATTTTGGATGCTATTGCGGTGCATTAATAAGCACTCGTAGTAATTGCCCTCATAGCACATGATTCTTAAGAGTGAACTAAGCCCATAGGTGATGAAGCTATAGTAGAGGAAGCCATTACTCTTAACCATGTCACTCTCTGGATCAATAGCAGTGATTAAGCTAAAGAGAAAGATAGCCAAAGTGTTGAAAATGAAACTGAGGCGCATCTTTTTATTGCGGAGAATACTCCATATTTCAAGTTTAAGAAACTCTCCGATTTGATTGAATCGGTCGAAGATAGTAAGACTAATACTATTCTTTTCACTTTTAGGAGGTGCTGCCGTGTATTGCTCTTGGCGAATGCGATGTTCAAGTACATTGCGGTTTAGCAATACCATTCCTATCAGTAGCAATACCATTACAGCATATATCCATAGCTCTCCTCTTATCATTGCATTACCTATCTCTCCCCAACGATGGAGGTAACCTTGTGGGGATGGGAAGAAAATTGCTATTAATCCGATGAATAAATACGTAAAAATCGGTATGATCCAGTACCACAGTCCACGTGCTGTCAGTACTTGTGTAAACTGGAAGAACTGTCCGTTAATAAGTAGAAGAAGGTAGAGGCCTGCTGTGTAGCCAATCATAGCCGTTGCACCCAACTCTGGGATAACGGTTTTGATACCAAAGGGAATACAGATAAAGAGGAGGTTAGCGTTCTTGAAAACTATCAACTGGCGGAGAATTAGATAGTCTGTGTAGCTGTGTTTGGGAAGTGGTAGGAGCAGGTAAGGGCGGATATGCATCAACAGCCGATGGTCTGTTGTATATCTGAAAAGATAATCAATAAACAGAAATACAGGCAGTAGGGCATAGATGAAGCTATAAGTTCCAAGATTATCCAAGATGGCAATGTCTGCTAATCTATATCCTATCCAAGCAAAATAGGCATAAAGAAAGACAGCCAACACGTAGTAAAAATACTTTGCTACGTTGTTGGCTTGCCATATTTTATTTCTCCTACCTGATAGGTAGAAGTGCTTATGCAATGTTTGTATAGCTTCCCAGTAAGTCATTTATCTCAAGTCTATCACCTCAGCGGATGGATAGTTTTTCTTATTGAAAGTAAAGATATCGTCTGAGAGATTCTTGCGCTGAATACCAGAGACGGTGATAGTAGTCCACTTATTAGCCTGCTTAATCTTGATTTTTTGTAGCTGATAGGCTTTATTAACCGTTACGTATGCCTCTGGAATATTACGTTTTGGGTTGGTAGCTTTCATGTGTACCACGTAAGAACCACCTTCGTTCGTCATCGAGAGATTATAGCCCTGACGATACAATGTCATCAATGCATAAGGATTCATTGAAAGGCGCTGTGCTTCAGTAGGTGTAGAAACGTTCACCTCGTCAGTAGACTTCATGTATGACCATTGTGTAGTACCATTAAACCATACGGTTGTCTGCGGTGTTGTGGCAACAAACTTAACACCTTTCACGGAAATATTACCCGCTGTTCTACCTACGGCACCGGGTCTGGAAAGTTCGAAACGAGCCGTAAAGCCACCCAAGTTCGAAATGTTGGCAGCAGCTTTGTCCATACAAGCCTTAGCCTGATTCGCGTTCTGTGCAAACACACTATTTGCCATAACCATGGCAACAAGCAATAATAAATATTTAATCTGTTTCATTGTTTTATCGTTTAATGATTATAATAGTTTTATGTATAGGATTTATTGTCCACGCAGAATTGTAAGTAGGTTGTCAAGACTTACCTCGTCACTTATCAGAACTTCACGTGGCTTTGAACCCTTAGCAGCACCTACGATACCAGCTTTCTCCATTTGATCCATCAGACGACCAGCACGGTTGTAGCCGATAGACAAACGACGCTGAATCATACTTGTTGAGCCTTGCTGAGTAACAACAATAGCACGTGCTGCCTCCTCAAATAATGGGTCAAGTGTCTGTGCATCTAATGAACCACCTCCACCAACTTCTTCATCCGTCAATGGTTCTGGGATTTCCAATGGACGGACAGGGCCTAACTGGTTAGCAATGAACTTTGTAATGTTCTCTACTTCTGGTGTATCAACAAAGGCACATTGTACACGGACAGGGTCAGCACCATTGAGATAAAGCATATCACCACGTCCAACAAGCTGTTGTGCACCTGGTCGATCAAGAATGATACGTGAGTCCATCATTGCTCCTACACGGAAAGCAATACGTCCAGGGAAGTTTGCTTTGATGTTACCCGTGATAATCGTTGTCGTTGGTCGCTGGGTTGCAATAATCATGTGAATACCAATTGCACGTGCCAACTGTGCAATACGTGTGATAGGCATCTCCACTTCCTTACCTGCAGTAAGAATCAAGTCACCGAACTCGTCAATGATAACCACGATGTATGGCATGTATTCATGTCCTTCTTCTGGGCTCAGTTCGTGTCTGAGATACTTCTGGTTATATTCCTTTATGTTTCTAACACGAGCCGCTTTCAGTAAGTCATAACGTTCATCCATCAATACACAAAGACCTTTCAGTGTCTTTACAACCTTTTGAACGTCTGTGATGATTGGTTCCTCTTCATTCTCCTCAACAGCTGCCATGAAAGGTTTGGCTATAGGAGAGTAAACACTGAACTCTACCTTCTTTGGGTCAACCAGTACAATCTTTAGTTCGTTAGGATGTTTTTTATAAAGAAGGGAGGTGATAATAGCATTTAAACCGACTGACTTACCCTGTCCGGTAGCACCCGCAACGAGTAGGTGAGGAATCTTAGCAAGGTCGACCATGTATACCTCATTGGTGATAGTCTTACCCAATGCGATTGGTAACTCCATTGTAGAGTCTTGGAACTTGCGTGAGTTCAGAATAGAGAACATTGATACAATGTTTGGCTTAGCATTTGGAACCTCAATACCAATCGTACCCTTGCCTGGCATAGGAGCAATTATACGGATACCAATAGCCGCCAAACTCAGCGCAATATCATCTTCAAGGTTTTTAATCTTAGAGATTCTGACACCCTGTGCAGGGGTAATCTCGTAAAGAGTAATTGTTGGACCGACTGTTGCACGAATACTACGAATCTGTACACCAAAGTCGTTCAATACCTTGATGATACGATCCTTGTTTGCTTCTAACTCCTCTTGGCTAACATAGTTAGTCTTAGAGTCAGAGGAATATTCCTTTAATAGATCGAGTGATGGGAACTTCCACTTTGTGAAAGGTTCACGAGGATTAATCGGAGTCAGTGGGAGGTTGTTGTTTGCAAGCGTCTTGCTATTAGCTTTCTCTTCAGCTTTCTTCTCCTCAACCTCAAAGCCTGGAGCCTCTTTCTCTGCTGTTTTTCCAGCTGCTTGATTGCCGTTAGGTGAATAGAGCGTGTCTGGCTCTTGAGGAACGATTGTCGGTTCCGTTGGCAAGTCGATAGGCTCGGCAAGGGTAGGGTCAACATATTCTATTGGTTCAACTGGTTCATCCTCAATGATAACCTCGTCATCGTAGAGGTTTTCTGTGTTGTCCCCTTTGCTGTCATGTACCACCGTAAACTTTACCTTGTCACGAATGTAACCAAAAGGATTAATCATCTTGCGCACAACAGTAATTGTTTCTGAAGTGATATAGGTAAGATAAGCCAACATGACAATCACCAATATAGCTATCAGTCCTGGTGTACCAACAAGGTTTTCCATGTATTGTACACAGAAAGCACCGTGATCTCCTCCTGGATTATACACTTGATCACCCATCAGTGGGGTGAGTGCTTTGGCAAAAGTAACAGAAAGCCATATCATTACCAAAGCCATTCCCATGAACCACTTCAAAAGGTTCAGCTTCTTATAGGCTCCCATCATACGGACACCACAAAGCGCAATGAAGGCTGGAATGATAAAGGCTGGAATACCAAAGCAACGGGAAATAAGACCGTATGAAATGATAGCACCGAGTGAACCGCACGCATTTTGGAAAATTCTATTTGCGTTCTCCACCTCTCCTGGACGTAGGTCGGTAACTAAACTTTGGTCAGCTGCACCTGTACTGAAATAGCTAAAAAAAGCAACACAGATATAGATGGAAACGCATAAAAGGATGAGTCCGACAACAAAGCCAGTCTTGTCGTTAATAATGTTATTTAGTCCGAGTGCCTCGGTGAAAGTCTTGCTTTTATGTTCAGTTTTCTTCTTTGCCATTTATCGTTATTCTTTTATACTTGCAAAAGTAATAAATTAGTGCCACATAAGTGCCGTTTTTCAAACTTTTTTTTTAATTTTGCAAGTTAGTATGCAATCTGAAATGAGTACAGTATTATACAATAGATTTGATAAGAGTAAAATATCACAGTTGCCAAGGGTTACTTTCCCAGGGAAGATAGTCGTTGTCTTGAACGAAGCTGAGGCTGAGAAAGCGGTGAATTATTTGCTTTCTAAGGACATTATCGGTATTGATACGGAAACACGCCCTGTGTTTAAGAAAGGGCAACGTCGCAAGGTTGCACTCTTGCAGGCTTGTGACCATGAAGTGTGTTTCCTCTTTCGTTTGAATCTCATAGGTGTACCAGATTGTATTAAACGTTTTCTTGAAGATACCACAGTGCCAAAAGTGGGACTATCACTGACCGATGATATGTTGATGTTGCATCAGCGTTTAGACTTTAAGCCGGGGTATTTCATCGACCTTCAGGACTATGTTAAGTCGTTGGGTATTGAGGATATGAGCCTTCAAAAGCTTTATGCCAATGTTTTTCATGAGCGTATCACAAAACGTGAACAGTTGTCAAACTGGGAGAATGAGATATTAAGTGATAAGCAGAAAATCTATGCTTCTACGGATGCTTGGACGTGTATCAAACTCTATGAGCGTCTGCATGAATTGAAACATAGTGGTAATTACGAACTCGTTGTAGTCCCTCCAAAGGTGAAACCAGTGCCTGAAGAAGTTGGAAATGAGCCAGAAGTGACAACAGAGTGATGACTCAATGTAAATTATTATCGTGAAGAAAAATATTTATTTTCATGAAAAAAAATATTTTCTTTCACGTAAATAAATAATTATTTTCATGTAAATAATTCGGGATTCATCAAGTAGAGGAAAACGATAAACGTTAAATAGGAACTTTATGTATAAGCAAGTATATTTGAAAAGGGGCAAAGAAGAGAGTCTTCTTCGCTTCCATCCATGGATCTTCTCAGGTGCTATCAACAAGATAGAAGAAGGACTTGAGGAAGGCGATATAGTGCGTGTTATGACGCATGACAAGAAGTTTATTGCTGTCGGACACTTCCAGATAGGTTCTATTGCTATCCGTGTTCTCTCATTTCACGACGTAAAGATAGATGATATGTTTTGGGAAAGCCGTTTAAGTGCTGCCCTTCATGCACGCCAGTCTGTTGGTATTATTCGTGAAGAGGGAGCATCAACAGGTGTATTTCCAAATACTACTTATCGCCTCGTTCATGGTGAGGGTGACAACCTTCCGGGATTGATTATTGACGTTTATGGCAAGACTGCCGTTATGCAAGCCCATTCTGTAGGTATGCACGTATGCCGTGAGGTAATTGCGAAAGCCCTTGTTAAGGTGATGGGAGATAAGTTGGATAGTATCTATTATAAGAGTGAGACAACGCTTCCTTTTAAGGCGGACCTTGGGCAGGAGAATGGTTTTATCTATGGAGATACCGACAATAATATTGCAATTGAGAATGGCTTAAAGTTCCATATTGACTGGTTGAAAGGTCAGAAGACGGGTTTCTTCATTGATCAGCGTGAGAACCGCTCTCTTTTGGAGTATTATGCAAAGGGGAGAAGTGTATTGAATATGTTCTGTTACACGGGTGGCTTCTCTGTTTATGCTATGCGTGGCGGGGCAGAAGTGGTGCATTCTGTGGATAGTTCGGCTAAGGCTATCGAACTGACGAATAAGAATGTAGAACTCAACTTCCCTAATGATTCACGTCATGAGGCGATCTGTGAGGATGCTTTCAAGTATCTTGATGATAACGATGGTAAGTATGATCTTATCATTCTTGACCCACCTGCCTTTGCAAAGCATCGTAGTGCATTGAAGAATGGATTGCGTGGTTATACACGATTGAATGTCAAAGGCTTTGAAAAGATTAAGCCTGGAGGAATTTTGTTTACCTTCAGTTGTTCGCAGGTAGTCACCAAGGACAACTTCCGACAGGCTGTCTTTACTGCTGCTGCACAAGCTGGACGTAAGGTGCGCATCCTACATCAGATTCATCAGCCTGCTGATCACCCAATTAATATTTATCATCCAGAAGGTGAATACTTGAAGGGACTGGTCCTTTATGTTGAATAAAATCAAACGATTCATAGCTTCTGAGCATCTGCTACGGGTAGATGCTCTTTATTTAGTAGCGCTTTCTGGTGGTGCCGATAGTGTTGCTCTTTTGCTATGTCTCAAGGAGTTGGGCTATTGTATTGAGGCTGTTCATTGTAATTTCCATCTACGTGGAGAGGAGAGTTTGAGGGATGAACAGTTTTGTGAGGACCTTTGTCAACGTGAGAATATCCCACTTCATAAAGCCCATTTTGATACACAGGCTTATGCCGATTTGCATAAGGTAAGCATTGAAATGGCAGCGCGTGAATTGCGTTATCATTATTTCTTTCAGTTGAAAGAAGCGTTGGGTGCTGATGGTATTTGCGTGGGGCATCATAAAGAAGACTCTGTCGAAACGATTCTCATTAACCTTGTTCGTGGAACAGGTCTTAGTGGTTTGATGGGTATTCGTCCTCGTAATAATGATGTTATTCGCCCTTTGCTATGTGTGACACGCCAAGAAATTGAAGATTATCTCCAAAAGTATGCTGTTTCTTTTGTTATTGATAGCACTAATCTTGTAGATGATGTAGTGCGGAATAAGATTCGGTTGAATGTTCTTCCACAGTTATCTGAGATTAATCCGTCGGTTACGGATGCTATCCTTACTACTGCCAATCATCTCTCTGAGGTAGATGCTATTGTGCAGGAGTCACTTAAAACAGCTTTGGGAAAGGCTGTTAGCTTTATCAATCCTGTGACTCAAGTTAGTTCAAACAGTTTAAGTAATGAGCCTTTCTTGCTCGACTTGTCTGTTGTTCGTGCGTTCCCTTCCCCCTCTTATCTCCTCTTTTATATACTGAAACCGCTCGGTTTCTCATCATCTCAGATTACAGAGATGGTTTCTCATCTTGATGGGCAGACGGGGCAGTTGTGGTATTCTTCATCGCATGAACTTACACATGACCGTGAAATATTTATGGTTTTGCCTCGTGAGGAAGCAGAACCACGTACGCTTATTATCCCTGAAACTGGGCGTTATGTCTACGATGAGCAATTGTCTCTTCGGCTAACGGAACGTGCATTGACACCCTCGTCAAACGTTTCTTTCTCAAAGAATCCCACTGTAGTTGACCTTGATGCAGCTTCAATTCGTTTTCCTTTGACCTTAAGGCGTGTTGCAGAAGGTGACCGTTTTACTCCACTTGGAATGCGTGGTACTCAACTGGTGAGTGATTTTCTCACCAATCTCAAACGTAATCGCTTTGAGAAGCGTAACCAGTTGGTTCTCCTTGATGCTACTGGTACTATCCTTTGGGTCCTCGGTCTTCGTATCAATGATCATTTTAAGTTGACCTCACAGAGCAGTTCTTGCCTACAGATTGAGATCTTGTAATGTAGAAGAGCTTTCTGTTTATTCTAATCTTTATCTACTTGTGTAGTGAAGGAATGGTCTTAATAATCATAATCAAAACAATCGACCATTTCTGTTTCCACAGAAAGGGTTGACGTTTTTTGCAAAAAAGGTTGACCGTTTTCGCCGGAAGGGTTGACCTTTTATCCAAAAAGCTCTTAAGCTTTTAACAAAAAAGGTTGACCGTTTTAATCAAAAAGGTAGCAGATAGCTACAGACGTTCTGCCTCTTTTACTTTGTTCTTATTTGTTTCAAACTTTCTACTTCCGAAATTGTAATGTACACGGAAGATAACTTGGCGGCTTTCACTGTGCCCCCAAATGTCTAAATCTAATGCTCTCTTACGTCCATAGCTATCCCAACGCTCAGTGTGGAGTAGGTCGGTAATCATCAAAGATAGGGAGAGCTTGTCTTGGAGTAATCGTTTACTCAGTCCAATATCTATACCTCCACTCGGTTTGAGAACCTCATAACTTCTTCCTTGTCGTTTACTTGCGTATCTTGCAGACAGCTCCATACGAACTTTTGCAGGTAGCTGTATGTCGTTTGAAAGTGAAAGGTTGCATGAGGGTCGACGATAATCCTCTCTATAAGATTCATAATCAAGATGGTTGATAAAGTAGTAAGCACCGACGTTTGCACTGACATCCCACCACGAGGTGAGGCGTTTGTTATAGATAAGGTCAAGTGCCAGTTGCTTCTGTTTACCAATATTCTTGGTTGTCATGACTATGCAGTCTTTCTTGTATGAATCGGTAAGCTGCGTAAAATAGTTGTTTAGCTGATTGTAAGAGAGCGTTACACTAAGATTATTCTTTGTGTAATCAAAAGATACCCTATGATTTATTTGTGGCTGAATAAATGGATTCCCTTTCCAATAGGTTAGTTCATCTAACAGATATTCAATGGGGTTAAGGTCTTCGTATCTTGCTTTGTCTTGCCGTTTACTGTAGGCAAGTGTGAGCTTTGCTTTGTTGTTAAGATCATAACTGATAGAAAGATTAGGAAAGAGTCTTGTGTGACTGTTTTTATTCTCCTCAATCAGTTTTCTGTCCAAATAGGATTCTAAAGTCCCGATAGTCTGCATATATTCAATTCGCATACCTGCAGTTGCCTGTACATGTTTCCATTTCTGGGCATATTGTATATAGCCTTCAAGGTTTGACTCTTGGTAGGTAAATCTATTAGACCTTGTGTTGTCAAGCACACCTTTTGCATAGAAGCCAAAGCGATTGTTACTTTCCACCTTAGCAGCTTTAATACCTGTTAGGAGTTCTCCGTCATGACTATTCTTCAATTTATAGTCGATAGCAGATGAGATGATGTTTATTTTCTTCTTGGATTTAGCTGGATAGTCGTCTTCCCTTAGTAATGTTCCATTTGGAGAGTAAAACGCATTGGGCTGATTGTTATTACTCACAACATCAACGTGAATCCAATCTGCATTTGCAGTGATGGTCTGCTGTTCTGTAATATTGAACTGATAGCCTATGCCTGTCGTATATTTTGTGTTTTCCTGTTTGGTATAATCATTCCTTGCTTTAAGTATTTCATGAAGCGTGTCTCTACCTTTATATATCCAAGTAGTTGTTGCTGTCACTCCAGGACCTGTTAAGGCATCAACTGATGCATTTAGCATAAGTTTGTGTTTCTTGTTAGGTTGGAATACAAAAGCCAGTCCCCCTGCGTAAGTGTTACGCTTGTCTGTATCATTGGTCTCTGAGAAGTTTCGGTCTCCTTCTTGTATTCTGTCAGTACCATATTCCATGTCATAGTGTCCAATGTTATGGCTATAGTTGATGCCCAGTTGCCACGTCTGTTTGTTATAAGTCATACTAAAATCAGAACTTTGGCGTATGTGATTCCAAAAAGATATACCATGAGAGGTTGAAATGTAAAGTCCTCGTTCATTGTTGTTTTTTAGTTTTATGTCAATAATACCGCTTGCTCCTTCTGAATCATAACTTGCATCAGGGTTGGTTGAAGTAGTTATGCTTGCAATGTTAGAAGATGGAATAGTGCGCAGATAGGCTGTAAGCGTTTCACCTTGAAGTCGTATGCGTTTTCCATTCACGTAAACGGCGGCATTGCCAAGGGCAGAAAGCGATAGATTCCCTTTATTATCAAGCCTTACACTTGGGGTGTGGCGCAGAACATCTAAAGAGTTGCCAAGGTTGGCAAGATACGATTCTGCAACAGAAATGCGTATCTTCCCACTTTCCATTTTGATGAGTGAGCGTTGTTTGCGGGCAGTGACAAGAACGTCTTTCAGCTCTGTGCCGTCAGGATATAAATAGATGTTGTAAATGGAGTTATTATTCGGAATGGAGAAAAGAATAGTAGTATCACGGCATCCGATGGCTCCGCAGTATAGTTGATAACTACCATCCATAAGGGTGTAGTTGAGTTTGCCGTCTGATCCAGTTAGTCCATTGGCAATTACTTTTCCTGTTTTCTGATCAGAAATGATAATTGTTGCTGCATCAATAGGTTCCTTTGTTTGTTGTTGGATACTAAAGGTTATGGTCTGTTGAGCCATAAGATCAGATGTGTTCAGCAACAATAGAGTTATAATTAAGATGATATGTGATGTGAAAGGTCTTGTTTGTAATCTTTGAATTGTCATGAGGTTTGTTATATTTATACCTATTTTTATAGTATACTAAGCACTCAACACGATTGGTGTTTACCACCATCACCACTTGTGTTGGGCATCAATACATCGGTAAAATATGAGAAGTTTGGATATTATTCTCATTAATAATATTGTATTATATGAATGATTAACTTATGTGAGAGATGTTAACTGGATAGTATATTAATTTATTTTTGTTTATAGGTAATAGGTTTAATGATTTTACAAAGATAATAAAATAATATTTTTCTTAGGTATTTTTTGTATAAAGAATAAAACGTTTTGTTTTCAACTAATGCTTTTTATTGATTTATAGAAAGAAGTTCCTACTTTTGTTTTGTGATACAAAATAAATGTTTCATTAGCCCTTTTGCTACCTTGTATATCTTTTTGGAGTGGTTAAAACAGTATATCGAAGATTATGCTTGATAATTATCAATCTGAAACACAGCATTTAGTTAATGAAAATTAATTATGTGTTATTTCTTAACTTTTAGATGTTAATTGTTTAAGGAAATCCTATCTTTGCACTCGATAAATAAATATATGGTGCTGTGAGTGGAGTTTTTCTATAATCAGTATGAATATAAACAGAGAGTAATGAAGAAGAAAACAATTTGGACAATAGCCATAATCATGGGACTTTCGTTCCTTGGTTTGCTTCTGCTCCAGCTCAACTATATTGAAGAGATGGCTGAGATGAAGAAGGAACAGTTTGACGAATCTGTCAACCGTGCCCTCTATCAGGCTTCTCGAAATATGGAGTTAAATGAGACTCTTCGTTATTTGGAGGATGATGTAAACAAGAAGGAACGCTCACAAGATGATGAGCAGAGTACAGATAAAGATACGTCTACAGCTGCACATCAAGCTCCTGTCACAGATAATCAAGGTGAACGTTATACCTCATTCGAGGCAAAGTTGCTTCAGGCAAAGCCATCTCTAATACCGAAGGCTATGATTCTGCGCAATGATAGTAGTACACTGTCTGCAACAAAACGCAATATGCAGGAGATTGTTCTCAATCGTTACGTCTATCAGAAGGCGATGTTGGAAGAGGTAATATATAATATCCTTTATTCCGCTTCAGACAAACCTTTACGCAATAGAATCAACTTTAAGTTGTTGGATCAGGACTTAAAGGCGGAGATGATGAACAATGGAATCAATATTCCTTATCATTTCACGGTGACGACACAAGATGGTCGAGAGGTCTATAAATGTCCTGATTATGTAAGTGATGGTGAGGAGAATACTTATTCTCAGGTGTTGTTCCGCAACGATCCTGTAAACAGAATGGGTGTTGTCAAGGTTCATTTCCCACAGATGAACAACTACATCTTCTCCAGTGTACGGTTTATGATTCCGTCAATCATCTTCACCTTCGTGCTGTTAGTTACCTTTATCTTCACAATCGTGACTATCTTCCGACAGAAACGATACAGTGAAATAAAGAATGACTTTATCAATAACATGACGCACGAGCTCAAGACGCCTATCGCAAGTATTTCTCTGGCAGCTCAGATGATGAATGATAAGACGCTGACAAAGAGTCCGAAGATGATTGAACACTTGGGTGGTGTTGTTAACGATGAGTCGAAACGTCTGCGCTTCCTTGTTGAGAAGGTACTCCAAATGAGTATGTACGACCGTAAGAAGGCTGTATTAAAGAAGAAGTACACCGACCTGAACGAGATGGTAGAGACAATCGCTCACTCTTTTAGTTTGCGTGTTGAGCATACCGGCGGTAAGGTATATACAGAGATTGAAGCGATTGATTCGCTCATGTATGTTGATGAAATGCATTTCCAGAATGTCATATTCAACCTCTTGGATAACGCTGTTAAATATGCGAAAGCAGACCAACCATTAGATGTCTATTTGAAGACATGGAATACGAATGAGAACCTCTATCTTTCAATACGTGACACAGGTCAGGGTATAAAGAAGGAGAACTTAAAGAAGATATTTGATAAGTTCTATCGCGTTCACACTGGTAACCTTCATGATGTCAAGGGCTTTGGATTAGGTTTGGCATACGTTAAGAAGATGGTTGACCTTCATGAAGGTGAAATCAAGGTACTGAGTGAATATGGTAAAGGTACAAAATTCGTTATAAAACTCCCCGTTATTCGTGATGAGGAGGATGAAGAATAAAAGATAATTAAGAGTATAAACAATTTAATACGTATAAGTTATGGATGATAAATTGAAAATTCTGTTGTGTGAAGACGATGAGAATCTTGGAACACTGTTGAGTGAATATCTGCAGGCAAAAGGCTTTCAGGCTGACCTCTGCCCTGATGGTGAGGTTGGATACAGAGCCTTCTTGAAGAGCAAGTATGATATCTGTGTGCTTGATGTTATGATGCCAAAGAAAGATGGTTTCACACTTGCACAGGAGATCCGTCAGGCTAATGCAGAAGTTCCTATCATCTTCCTTACTGCAAAGCAGTTGAAAGAGGATATCTTGGAAGGTTTCAAGATTGGTGCTGATGATTATATTACTAAGCCATTCTCTATGGAGGAACTTGTGTTCCGTATTGAGGCTATCCTCCGTCGTGTAAGAGGAAAGAAGACCAAGGAGTCTACAATGTACACTATCGGTCGCTTTACTTTCGATACACAAAAGCAGTTGCTCACACTGGATAACAACCCAGAGAAGGCTACTAAGCTTACAACAAAGGAGAATGAGTTGCTCGCTTTGCTTTGTGCACACTCTAATGAGATTCTTCAGCGTGACTATGCTTTGAAGACTATTTGGATTGACGATAACTATTTCAATGCACGTTCAATGGACGTTTATATCACTAAGTTGCGTAAGCATTTGAAACCAGACCCACAGATTGAGATTATTAATATCCACGGTAAGGGTTATAAACTCATTGTTCCAGACGAGCAGTAAAAACTTTAGTCTGTAATCTTTTATTACAGAACCACTAAATAGTAACGCTATTCTTTCCTCTTTTAAGGGGATTGAATAGCGTTTTTTCTTGTTTAATATGGAAGTAGAAGGATAAGGATTTAGTATAAAATAAAGATGAAAATCTCATTAGTATATCACAAGTTATAGGAAACCTTATTATGTGTTAGTACTCCGCACTAATGGTGCTAAGCCTCCGCACAAGATGTGCGTGGTATTCGTGCAGTATATGAAAAGCATTACCACAAGGGTTGAAAAGGGACAGAATGTTGTTTACTTATACTTGATTCAGAAAGGAAGTTACTCGTGTTTGATAGGAGTAGAAAAACTTTTCTCATGCACGTATAAATATATATCCTCTTTCTTACCAATGTTATGGTATTTTTTATTACTTTTGTACCGATTAATTTTTTGATATCAGACGAAATCATCTTATGATACACAAATTTGATTTTCTGGTTATCGGCAGCGGTATAGCAGGAATGAGTTATGCACTGAGTGTGGCAAATAGTGGTAAAGGAAAGGTTGCCCTTGTTTGCAAAACTTCTTTGGGTGAAGCCAATACGGCTAAAGCGCAAGGAGGAATAGCTGCGGTAACGAACCTTGCCATTGATAATTTTGAAAAACACATCAACGATACTATGATTGCTGGTGATTATATTTCCGACCCTTTGGCTGTGAAACAAGTTGTGTGTAATGCTCCTGAAGCTATCAAAGCACTTGTTAAGTGGGGTGTTAACTTTGATAAGAATACAGATGGAACATACGACCTACATCGTGAGGGTGGGCATAGTGACTTCCGAATTCTTCATCATGCTGATGACACGGGATTTGAGATACAGCGTGGATTGATGGAGGCTGTGAAGGCAAACTCAAATATTACTGTCTTCGAAAATCACTATGCTGTTGAGATTATCACACAACATCACTTGGGAATGTTGGTGACGCGAAGAACCCCAGATATAGAATGTTATGGTGCGTATATTCTCAATCCCGAAACCCAAAAGGTTGATACCTTTTTAAGTAAGGTAACACTTATGGCTACAGGTGGTGTGGGAGCCGTCTATGCAATGACATCTAATCCTGTGATAGCTACTGGAGATGGTATTGCAATGGTTTATCGTGCTAAGGGAACAGTAAAGGATATGGAGTTTGTACAGTTCCATCCTACGGTCCTTTACAATCCTTCCGAGACACATCCAGCGTTTCTGATTACTGAGGCTATGCGTGGTTACGGAGGAGTGTTGCGACTTCCCGATGGTCAGGAGTTTATGCAGAAGTATGACAAGCGTCTTTCTCTTGCTCCGCGTGATATCGTAGCTCGAGCTATTGATCACGAGATGAAGATTCACGGATTTGACCATGTATGCTTGGATTTAACGCATAAGGATGCCGAAGAAACAAAACGTCATTTCCCACATATCTATGAGAAGTGCTTGAGCGTTGGGATTGATATAACTAAAGAATATATTCCTGTTTGTCCAAGTGCTCACTATATCTGCGGTGGTATAAAGGTCAATTTGAATGCAGAAAGTTCTATTCATAGACTTTATGCTGTCGGTGAATGCTCATGCACGGGATTGCATGGAGGAAACCGACTTGCCAGCAATTCGCTGATAGAAGCGGTCGTCTACGCTAAGTCTGCAGCGGAACATACTCTACGGATGATAGACACCTATGATTTTAATACGAATATTCCAGAGTGGAACGATGAAGGTACAATGACCAATGAAGAGCATGTTTTAATCACACAGAGTATTAAGGAAGTAGGTGAAATCATGAGCAATTATGTTGGTATTGTGCGAAGTGATTTACGTTTGAAACGTGCTTGGGCAAGGCTTGACCTATTGTATGAGGAAACAGAAAGCCTCTTTAAGCGTGTTACGGCAACGAAGGATATATGCGAACTTCGTAATATGATAAATGTCGGTTATCTGATAACAAGACAAGCCATAGAGCGTAAGGAAAGTCGGGGATTGCACTACACGGTAGATTATCCGAAGCATGCATACGACAAGAAGTAGTAAAAGAGTATAGATAGATACTGAGAGTGGCACGATAAACATTGTACTCTCAGCTTATAATACAAAATAGAATGATTGAAAAAAAATGGCTGGAACAGGGTTTTATAGATGAACCTATTCCTGAGGGAACAGATGTTAAAGCAGAAATTCGTCGAATGTGTAAGGAAAAGAATGCGCTTATCATGGCACATTATTACACAGAAGGCGTAATTCAGGAGTTGGCAGATTTTGTAGGTGATAGTCTGGCTTTGGCACAAAAGGCAGCAACCACAGAAGCCGATATCATTGTTATGTGTGGTGTACATTTCATGGGTGAGACGAATAAAATCTTATGTCCTGAGAAGACTATACTCGTTCCTGACCTTAATGCCTCTTGTTCATTAGCAGAGAGTTGTCCTGCTGATGAGTTTGAGAAGTTTGTGAAAGCACACCCTAATCATACTGTGGTAAGCTATGTCAATACAACAGCAGCAACCAAGGCGGTAACTGATGTTGTGGTAACGAGCAGTAACGCAAAACAGATTGTTGAGTCTTTACCAAAAGATACTCCTATTATTTTTGGTCCAGATAAGAACTTAGGACATTATATTAGTGAGCAAACAGGGCGTGAGATGTTGCTTTGGGATGGTGTATGTGAAGTGCATGACAGATTCTCTGTTGAGAAGATTCAGCAGTTAAAACGCGAACATCCGGCTGCAAAAGTACTGGCTCATCCTGAGTGTCCACCTACTGTACTCTGCTTAGCTGATAAGGTTGGAAGTACATCTGCCTTATTGAAGTATAGTGTTGAGAATGATGCTCAAGAGTTTATTGTAGTGACGGAGAGCGGTATTCTTGTTGAAATGCAGAGATTGGCTCCACAAAAGACCTTTATTCCTGCCCCTCCTAATGATAGTGATAGCCCTTGTAACGAGTGTGAGTATATGAAGTATATAACTTTGCGAAAGCTGTATAATTGCTTAAAGTATGAATGGCCAGCTATCGAGGTTGAGCCAGAGATGGCGAAGAAGGCAGTCAAATCAATTCATAGAATGTTAGATATTTCAAATAGTTTAGGTTTATAATTTAATCAAATAATTATGTTATCAGTAGAAGAATTAAACGATAAACTTATTGAACTCGCTTTCAGTGAGGATATAGGTGATGGTGACCATACAACGCTTTGCTGTATCCCTGCTGATGCTATGGGTGAAAGTAGATTACTGATAAAGGAAGAGGGAGTCTTGGCGGGAGTAGATGTTGCCAAAAGAGTGTTCCGTCTTTTTGACCCAGAACTGCAGGTAGAAGTCTATATAGAAGATGGTGCTCATGTGAAGCCTGGTGATATAGTCATGAGTGTAAAAGGTAGAACGCAGAGCCTTTTGCAGACAGAACGCCTTATGCTCAATATCATGCAGCGTATGAGTGGTATTGCAACGATGACCCACAAGTATCAGCAAGCACTCATTGATGCTGGTACGAAGACACGCGTTTTAGACACACGTAAGACAACACCAGGAATGAGAATGTTGGAAAAAGAGGCTGTAAAGATTGGTGGTGGTATGAATCATCGCATAGGTCTCTTTGATATGATTCTCTTGAAAGACAATCATGTTGACTTCTGCGGTGGTGTACATAATGCAATATCTATGGCAAAGCAGTATTGTAAGGAGCATGGTAAGGACAATCTCAAGATAGAATGTGAGGTAAGAAACTTTACTGAATTGGAAGAAGCTCTGAATGAAGGCTGCGATCGTATTATGTTTGATAACTTCACACCAGAGGATACTCGCAAAGCAGTTGAAATTGTAGCAGGACGCTGTGAGACGGAGTCAAGTGGAGGAATTACTTTTGACACGATGATTCCTTACGCTCAAGCTGGCGTGGATTTCATTTCTTTTGGTGCACTAACCCATAGTGTTAAGGGACTTGATATGAGCTTTAAGGCTGTTGTAGCAAAAGACTGATTCTTAGTAAAATACTAATCTCTCTAATTTCTTTTCATGAAGAAAAATATTTTTCTTCATGAAAAGAAATATTTTTGTTCACGTAAATAAATATTTCTTTTCGTGAAAATAATTCGATAGATAAGGATTATTACCGTTTTACCGCTGGTAATTTGAGTTTTTACACAGAGCTCTTTTTAAGTGTAAAGAGGGTGTGGTGAATAGAAAAGAACCATAGATGTAAAACTTATTTTTAAAGAGTTTAATCCTTGATTTGTATATTCTTGGTTCTGATTTATTTACTTTTTGTTGATTTTTATTTATCTTTGCATCAATAAGAACTAAACATTTTATTGTGAAAGAGTAGTCTACAACACCTATTTTCCGCTTAGTAGCGTGTATGTTAATTGGCTACAAACTTGATTGATAAAACATACAACTTAATAACTATGACCAAAAAGTTAATAGTATTATTTCTAATGCTACTGCTGCCTGTAACAATATGGGCACAGAATTCCGTTACATTTGATTTTTCAAGTTCTTCTCAAGAAGTCCAAAGCATTATGGAGAAGGATGGTATTACTTTGAAAATAACTGATCGTTCGGGAAAGCCTTTTACGCCTTCACTAATTGATAGCAAGGGTAGTAATTTTCTTCAACTTATTTTCGGTGGATTGCTAACGATAAAAGGTGACAACAGTTTAATAACATCAGTTGTTTTTGTTGTTTCTGACATAAAATATCTAATAAAAGTATATAATATAGAAAGTGGTCAACTTCCATATGCCAAATTCCGTGATGGTAGTAAATATTTTTATAAACAAGAATGGAATGGTGAATCTGATGAAGTGATTTTTACTTCTTCTGCTTCGCAAGCGGCATATATTAAATCAATAGAAGTTAAATATGACAAGGGCGTTTCTATTGCTGTTTCATCTGCAGAGAGGGCAACACTCTATTATGGTAACAAGTCTTTTATTATTCCTAAGGGTGTCGTTGCACGTACTTATAAGATTAAAGGTAATGTTCTCTCTCAAAGTAAGGAGTATAAAGAAGGAGATGTTCTCCCCAAGGGTACAGCCGTTGTTTTAGAGGCAAAGGAAGGTAAGTATTTCTTTGAAGAAACAAGTAAGACAGGTGAAACTGATTCTAATAATGCGCTGCGTGGCTCTGATATTAATACAATAACGTCAGGCGGTGAGGTGTACTATGTGTTTGGTAAAGGTAGTAATGGAGTGGGCTTCTATTGGAAAGAGCCAAATGGAAAAGCTTTTAATACAGATGCTCATAAAGCCTATCTTGTGTATACACCATCAAAGACCACAAATGCAAAGAGTTTTCTTGGCTTTGATGTCGCATTAGAAATACAAGGGCCTATGGTGAGTGAGAAGACTGTTTTCGATGGTCCTATTTATAATCTTGCTGGGCAACAAGTTGACAAAGATTATAAGGGGATTATAATTGTGAATGGTAAGAAGTTTCTTAATAGATAAGTCTTCTTGTAGTTGTATACTTAAGCTTACTAATTATTTGATTTTTAATAAGTAAACATGAATATATATATCAAACCTTTAATAATAGAATACCACGTTTTATCTTCTTGTCATTTGTTGGGTGGCTCACCTGGGGAAGGAACAAATACATTGACGAGTGAAGAAGTACTGATCAATAATCAGGTTGAGTCTGGTATTCAGCAATTATCAAAAGAAGATTCTTTCTCTGTTTTTAGTCTTTCTGATACTAAGACTGATTGGAATGAATGACTATAACTTAAACAATTACCGATATGAAAAAACAAGTAACATGGGTTGGACTTTTATTGTGCTTACTATTGTTTGCAGCTTGTGAAAAGCCAGTATTAGAGAATAATGATGGTGATAGAAAGGGAAACAATGTAAAGAAAAAGTTGACCAGAGTTGTGCGTATACGTCCTAAGGAGTTACGTATTGAAACAGTAGAAGAGACAATGGAGGCGAAGCTCCAGCCTTTCAGTAGAGCTGTTCGTGATGAAAAGAAACAAAAGTTTTATGCCGTCAATGTCTACGAGAAGAAACCTAATGATACAAGTTATTCTATGTATGCTTATGGTTTGTTTACCAGTCTTTCGAAGATTGCAATAAAGATGAATGTAGAGAATCTTTATAAAGTAGAATGCTTAATAGTAGAGGAAGGTGATGACGAACTTTTTGCAAAGGAAGGCGAATATCTTGCCCCTTTCTTACATGGAGCAAACAAGGGTACGAAAGCAACAAACACCTTTGTGTTCTCAAAAGATGAAAACCTGAATGGCATAACGAAAGGTGAAACAGCTGTCGCTAATGAACGTACTGTGCAATATCCACGTCTTATAAAACTCTATGGTACAGTCAATGATTTTAGTCCAAAGACGACAAAAGAACTGACCGTTGATATGAGGAAGGCGGCGTTTGGATTACACTTAAAGGTGGCGCCACCAGAGGAAGGGAAGTTAGTCGTTAACTATCTGGGGTGGCGTATCTCCTTAACAAAGAATAGTGATGCGTATGATTATGGGACGACTTACTCTTTTTATGATATTCCCAAGGCCTGCCAAGAAGGCTATCAAACAACGGCTAATATAAAGGTTACATGGACTAAAGATGATGGTAAGGTTGAAGAAGAAAGTAAGCAGTTACTATTAAAGCGTAACGTTATGACCGTTGTTGATATTAGAGTAGAAGGACAAAAACCACAAGGTTTTACATTTAACGAAGAAACGGGTGACATGAAGACAGAGAATGTTGAATGGAATCTGGTATTATAGTTTTTTAGTTATACTAACAGAAAAGGGCATACATTGCGTATGCCCTTTTCACTTGAATCTATATTATCTTTATATATTTGCAATACTCATAATATTGGCAAACACACCTGCAGCAGTCACTGAAGCACCTGCACCATAGCCCTGAATCTGCATAGGGTATTCCTTGTAGCGGTCGGTTGTCAGTAGGACAATGTTGTTAGAACCTTCAAGGTTATAGAAAGGATGGGTAGAATCTACCTCCTTTAATGCAACATTCGTCTTACCATGTTCCATTGTAGCAACAAAACGCCAGCGTTTTCCTTCTTCTGACAGTTTCTGACGACGCTCTTCAAAGTTGGCATCAAGCTTAGGAAGACGTTTCCAGAAGTCCTCTACTGAACCTTGGAAATAATCGTCTGGTACGAAGAGGTGTTTCTCTACGTCAGCCTGTTCAACCTTATATCCAGCCTCACGTGTAAGAATAACTAACTTACGAACGACATCCGTTCCACTAAGGTCAATGCGTGGATCTGGCTCACTATAGCCTTGTTCTTTGGCACGTTTAACAGTTTCAGAGAAAGGAACATCAGCACCAATCTCGTTAAAGATGAAGTTCAGTGTACCAGATAACACCGCTTCTATCTTAAGTATCTTATCACCCGAGTTGCGTAAGTCATTGATTGTACCAATGATAGGTAGCCCCGCACCCACGTTTGTTTCAAAGCGGAACTTAACACCACGTTGAATGGCAGTCTGCTTCAAATGGTAGTAATCTTCGTATGTACTGGATGCCGCAATCTTGTTGGCTGCAATCACAGAGATGTTGTTCTCTAATAAAGACTGATAAAGTGCAGCCACGTCCTTAGAAGCAGTACAATCCACAAATACGGAGTTGAAGATATTCATCTTAAGGATAACATCACGTAAGTGCTCTGGATTTGAAGGCTCACTTTCCTTGAGTTCTTCCTGATAATTATCGAGATTTAAGCCGTCGCGATTGAAGATAGCATTCTTAGATGAGGCAATGCCCACCACATTCAACTTCAAGTTAGAATTTTGCTTTAGCTCTTCATATTGGCTCTTAATCTGTTCTATGAGTTTTCCTCCTACGGTACCAATACCGCAAATAAAGAGGTTTAATACCTTATATTCTGATAAGAAGAAAGAGTCATGAAGTACGTTCAGTGACTTTCTTAAATCCGAACCCTTTACAACGAATGAGATATTCATCTCTGATGCACCTTGGGCAATAGCAGTAATACTGATACCTGAGCGACCAAGTGTCTCAAAGAGTTTTCCGCTAATACCTGGTGTTCGTTTCATGTTTTCACCAACGATAGCCACAGTAGCAAGTCCACTTTCAGCGTGCATTGGGAACATACGACCATCTTCTATCTCAAGTCGGAACTCTTCATTAAGCACCTTCACTGCGTTTTCAGCGTCTTCATCCTTCACACCGATAGATGTATTGTTCTCTGAAGCAGCCTGTGACACGAGGAAGACACTGATACCATTGTTGGCAAGAGAGCTAAAGATGCGACGGTTGACACCTACAACACCCACCATTGAAAGACCAGTCACGGTAATAACCGTTGTGCCTTTGATAGATGAAATACCCTTAATAGGCTTCTGGTTGTTTTCGATGTGCGCCTTAATAATCGTACCTTCTCCGTCTGGGTTGAAGGTGTTTTTAACTTTAATCGGTATGTTCTTTACGCAGACAGGGTATATCGTTGGAGGATAGACAACCTTTGCACCAAAGTTACAAAGCTCCATTGCCTCCGTATAAGAAAGTTCATTAATAGTGTATGCACCCTTGATAACACGAGGGTCAGCGGTCATAAAGCCGTCAACATCCGTCCAAATCTCTAATACTTCAGCATTGAGAGAAGCGGCAAGAATAGATGCTGTATAATCACTACCACCACGTCCAAGGTTGGTAATGTCGCCTGAGTCACGATCTTGTGCTATAAAACCAGGTACAAGGGATATACGTGGAAGGTCAGAGAAAGTATCTAATACAAGTTTGTTGGTTAGTTCAGAATCGAGACTTCTTTTACCTAATTTCTCTTCAGTCTTAATAAATTCACGTGCATCAAACCACTTGGCTCCACGGATAAGTGTAGCAACTATCTTTGAACTAAGGCGTTCACCATAGCTAACAATAGTGTCCTCTGTTTTATGACTGAGGTCGTGAATTAAGAATACACCGTAATAAATAGACTGGAGTTGTTCAAAAAGGCTATCTACTTTGTTGAATAACACTTCACGATCATGTGGGTCGGTAATGATTGCATCAATCATCTTATGATGTCGTGCAACGATTGAATCAAACTCTGTTCTCCAACTTTCGTCGCCTTTTAAAGCAAGCTTAGAAGTAGCTATGAGCTGATCAGTTATACCACCTAAGGCACTTACAACCACAATAATTGGTTGATGTTTAGCCTCCTTTTCTACAATCTTTTGCAGACTTAAAATACTCGATACAGAACCTACGGATGTTCCGCCAAACTTTAATACTTTCATTCCTGATATTTAATTTGTTATTATTTGACATCCCCTTTACAATGGGGGAAGTGTCAAACTTAGCCACAAAAATAATAAGAATTATTGCAATAGCCAACGATTTTCTCGATATATTTGAGTAAATTTGTGGCAAAAAGAAGAAGTAAGACTATATATGACAGAGGAATATCAGTTACGTGTTCTGCCTCAGGTTGCCTATAACGAAAACAACATGAAGGCATACCTTGCTAAAGAAAAGGGGCTGGACGAGCGTACAATTTATCGTGTTCGGGTATTGAAGCGTTCTATTGATGCACGCCATCGCGACATATATGTTAATTTAAAGATTCGTGTTTATATTAACGAGTTTCCACAAGACGACCCTTATGTTAAGACTGAATACCAAGACGTAAGCAGTCGTCCTTCGGTCATTGTTGTGGGTGCAGGACCTGCTGGTTTGTTTTCTTCTTTGAAATTGATAGAGTTAGGCTTGCGCCCAATCGTTCTTGAACGTGGTAAGAATGTACGTGATCGTAAACTTGATATGGCTTTAATATCGAAGACGCAAGAGGTTGATCCTGAGTCAAATTACTGCTTTGGTGAAGGTGGTGCTGGAGCTTATTCTGATGGAAAACTTTACACAAGAAGTAAGAAACGTGGACCTGTTGATAAGATTCTAAATGTCTTTTGTCAGCATGGTGCATCACCATCTATCCTCGCAGATGCTCATCCACATATTGGTACAGACAAACTTCCACGCGTGATAGAGAATATGCGTAACACAATACTTGAGTGTGGCGGTGAGGTTCATTTCCAAACAAAGATGACCTCTTTGATTCTCGATGGCGATAAAGTTGTTGGTGTTGAGGCTGTCGATAATGGTGGAGTCATTAGTGTGAAGCGTGAGTTTCATGGTCCAGTTGTCCTTGCAACGGGTCATTCAGCGCGTGACGTCTATCGTTATCTTGCAGATGCAGGGATTGAGATGGAAGCAAAAGGAATTGCTGTTGGTGTACGATTGGAGCACCCTTCTCACTTGATAGACCAAATACAGTATCATAATAAAAACGGCAAGGGAAAGTATCTTCCTACGGCAGAGTACTCTTTTGTGACACAAGCACAGGGTCGTGGCGTTTATTCTTTCTGTATGTGTCCTGGTGGTTTTGTGATTCCTTCGGCTACTGGTCCTGAACAAACAGTTACCAATGGTATGAGTCCTGCTAATCGTGGAACGCAATGGTCGAACTCGGGTATGGTTGTTCAATTGAATCCAGAGGATGTTGAAGGCGATGATGTATTGCGTATCTTACGTTATCAGGAACAATTAGAACGAGATACATGGCAGCAGGGAAATCGAAAGCAAACGGCTCCTGCGCAGCGTATGGCAGACTTCGTTAATAATCGTCTGTCGTATGATCTTCCTAAGTCAAGTTATGCACCGGGACTTATTTCCAGTCCGTTGCATTTTTGGATGCCATCTTTTGTCACAAAACGACTCCAAGAAGCCTTCAAAACCTTTGGCAGACAAGCACATGGTTTCCTTACGAATGAAGCGGTTATGATAGCTTCCGAGACTCGTACCAGTTCTCCTGTGCGTATTCTTCGTGACAAAGAACGCCTCATGCACGTTCGTCTTGAAGGGCTTTTCCCTTGTGCAGAGGGTGCTGGTTATGCAGGTGGAATTGTCAGTGCAGGTATTGATGGAGAGCGTTGTGCAGAAATGGCTTCGGCTTATCTCCAGCGATTGTAAGGTCATTTGCTTCTGATAGTAAGAAGCAGAGTAGGATTTGTTTATAGTTTGATAGAGAAAGTATTAGAGTTCCTTGTAGTATCTTTTATACTTCTATAAACTATTCTAATCGAATTATTTTCACGAAAAGAAATATTTTTGTTCACGTAAATAAATATTTCTTTTCGTGAAAATAATTCTTTTTTATCATGAAGATAAATTGTAGTCTATGGTCACTTTGTTTCTAAAAGTATTTTATAGGGGTAGCTGGCAAGAGTAACTTGCCATGTTATAAATATCCTTTTAGATAACGACAAGGTGTATTGATTTCTTTAGTCTAAATCTCCTGGTGCAAAGGTTGTTGTGTTCCAATCACCAGTTTCGATACCTTTCTTCAACCAGTACATACGCTGTTCGGAAGTTCCATGGGTGAAGGTCTCTGGCTGTGCATAGCCACGTGCTTTCTTTTGGAGATAGTTATCTCCGATTTTCTCAGCACAATCAATTGCCTCTTCGATATCACCATCAGTAAGACTTTGATATTTTTCATTGTCATAATGTGCCCAACAACCAGCATAATAATCGGCAAGAAGTTCTAATTTTACGCTTAGTTTGTTTGCCTCTTCCTTACTTACACGTGCCATCTTTGCATGACATTTACCAAGAATACCACGGAGATATTCCACATGATGACCCACTTCATGCGCAATCACGTAGGCATACGCAAAGTCAAGGTCGCCCTTTGCTTGTATTCCTAAGTCCTTACGCATACCGGTGAAGAAACTCAAGTCAAGGTAAAGACGCTGGTCAGCAGAGCAATAGAATGGACCCATTGCAGCAGACCCATTACCGCAAGCCGTTTGTACAGCACCTGTGAAGAGAACAAGAGTAGGGTATTGGTATCTCATGCCATGCAACTGAAACTGTTCTGTCCACACGTCTTCCGTACCTGCAAGGATCTGTTTTGAAAAGTCTGCAAGTTTCTCTTCTTCCTCTGTAAATTGGCGTTGTTGGGCACCTGTCTGTACTTCTGTCTGCCCCTGCATCTGTGTTTGTACGACATTGTTTACCACATCCCCTAAATTTCCACCGCTCATAAAGGTAATAAGAGCAATGATAATGATACCTCCAATGCCACCAATACCTGCTTTTGCGCCAGTACCCATGCCACGACGGTCTTCTACATTATTACTTTCTCTACGTCCTGTAAGTCTCATATTGTTTTCTTTGTTTTTAAAGCTTAATTATTCTGTGTCGACAAAGGTAAGGTATTATCTTGATATTTGCAAGTATTACAGTTTTGTTCCTTTAAGTTTAAATAAAGATTTTAGACGGCACACCTCTCATGTTTTTATTGATAAAACCAATAGGGTAAAGGAATTAAAACATTGTTTTATGCTATTAAAAAGTACTCTGCTTTTTCCTCATTATGATTGTAGAAATAACGACTTTCTTCGTATGCAATGGCTTTTTTCTTTTATCCTTTTGCTATGTCTGAGTTTTTTCGTAAATTTGCATGTATTTTTAGAACAAACAATATAACTACATAATGAAGATTTCATACAAATGGCTAAAGGAATACGTTGACTTCAGTCTGACTCCAGAAGAGATTGCTGTTGCACTCACTTCTATAGGCTTGGAGGTTGGCGCATTGGACGAAGTTGAAACGATACGAGGTGGACTGAAGGGTCTGTACGTCGGCAAGGTACTCACTTGTGAGGCGCACCCAAATTCTGACCACCTTCACGTAACAACCGTTGACCTTGGCAAGGGAGAACCACAGCAGATTGTATGTGGCGCACCAAATGTTGCAGCTGGACAGAAAGTTATCGTTGCTGACTTAGGTTGTGTACTCTATGATGGCGACAATGAGTTTACGATTAAGAGAAGTAAGCTGCGTGGTGTGGAGAGTCTTGGTATGATTTGTGCCGAGGATGAGATTGGTGTTGGTACAGGTCACGATGGTATCATTGTGTTGCCTGAGGATGCACCAGTAGGTCAGCCTGCATCAGAGTATTACAAGTTAGATAGTGACTGGTTGATAGAAATAGATATCACTGCTAACCGTGCAGATGCGTTAAGCCATTATGGTGTAGCACGCGATCTCTATGCATGGTTGACACAGAATGGTTATGAAACTTCATTGCATCGCCCATCTTGTGATGCTTTCACGGTTGATAATCATGACCTTCCTATTGATGTGACTATCGAAAATACAGATGCTTGCCGTCGTTATGCTTGTTTGAGCATTACCGATTGTGAGGTAAAGGAGAGTCCTCAGTGGTTGAAGGATAAGCTGAATATCATTGGTTTGCGCCCAATCAATAATATTGTAGACATCACTAACTATATCATGATGGCTTACGGGCAGCCTATGCACTGTTTTGATGCAGACATGGTTAAGGGTCACCACATCATCGTTAAGGATAAGAACGAGGGTAAGAAGTTCGTTACTTTGGACGGTGAAGAGCATATACTTGGTGAGTACGATCTTGCAATCTGCAATGAGGAAGACCCTATGTGTATAGCAGGTGTCTTCGGTGGAAAGGGTAGTGGAACTTACGAAACAACAAGAAATGTAGTCTTGGAGAGTGCTTACTTCCATCCAACATGGATTCGTAAGAGTGCTCGTCGTCATGGTCTTTCAACCGATGCCAGCTTCCGTTTCGAGCGTGGTATTGATCCAAATGGAACCATCTATGCACTGAAGCAGGCTGCAATCCTTTGTAAGGAACTTGCTGGTGGTAAGGTAAGCATGGAGATTCGTGACGAGTATCCAACTAAGATGGAGGGTTTCCCAGTTCGTTTGAACTACGAGTATTGCGATCGTCTTATCGGCAAGAAGCTCGGTAATGAGACGATTAAGCGTATTGTTGAGAGCCTTGAAATGAAGGTGGAGAAGGAAGATACAGAGGGACTCGATCTCCTCGTTCCTCCTTATCGTGTCGATGTACAGCGTCCTTGTGATGTTGTAGAAGACATCCTTCGTATCTATGGATATAATAATGTAGAGATTCCTACAGAGTTGAAGTCTTCATTGACAATTGCAGAAGAAGCAGACAAGAACTATCATCGTGAGAACATTATCGGTGAGCAGTTGGTAGGTGCTGGCTTCTCAGAGATTATGAACAACTCCCTCACAAAGAGCTCTTACTATGAGGAAACTGGCTATAATGCTTATCCTTGGGAGGAGACCGTGAAGGTGATGAATCCACTTTCTGCTGACTTAGGTGTAATGCGACAGACCCTTCTCTTTGGTGGTTTGGAGAGCATTGTACGTAATGTAAACCGTAAGGCACAGAACCTTCGCTTCTTTGAGGTAGGTAATGTCTATAAGTTTAATAAAGAGAAATGGTCAGAGGAAAGTCCAGTAAAGGCTTATAGTCAGGATTATCACATGGCATTGTGGGTGACAGGTAAGCGTGTACAAGGCTCATGGGCACATCCAGATGAGGAAAGTACTTTCTATGAATTGAAGGCATACGTAGAGAATATTCTTCGTCGTATCGGTATTGCACAGGGCTTGCTCGTTAGTGAAAAGTCTGATAACAACGTCTTTGATAAGGCGATTGCATTGAAGACACGTGCAGGTAAGGTACTTGTTGAGATGGGTATTCTTAGCCACAAACTTTTGAAGAGCTTCGATATTAATCAGAAGGTTTATTATGCAGAGTTGGATTGGGCTGGACTGATGAAGGCTATTCGTAAGAATAAACTTCAGTTCCAAGAGATATCTAAGTATCCTGCAGTTAGCCGTGACCTTGCGCTGTTGGTTGACAATAATGTCGAGTTTGCAGCAATTGAGGAGATTGCTCGTCAGACGGATAAGAAGCTCCTGAAGCGTGTTGAACTCTTTGATGTTTATCAGGGCAAGAACCTTCCTGAAGGTAAGAAGAGCTATGCTGTCAACTTCATTCTTCAGGACGAGACGAAGACGCTCAACGACAAGGCTATTGATGCTATCATGCAGAAACTAATTAAGAATTTAACAAATAAACTCGGAGCAGAACTCCGTTAACAAACAAATACAATGGGTAGAGCATTTGAATATCGCAAAGCAAGTAAGCTCAAGAGATGGGGTCACATGGCCCGTACGTTCACAAAGTTAGGTAAAGAAATCGCTATTGCTGTTAAGGCTGGTGGTCCTGAGCCTGAGAACAACCCACGCCTTCGTGCGATTATTGCAACATGTAAGCGTGAGAACATGCCAAAGGACAATATCCAGCGTGCTATTAAAAACGCAATGGGTAAAGATACCAGCGACTACAAGGAGGTAACATACGAGGGTTATGGTCCTCACGGAATTGCTGTGTTTGTTGAAACATTGACAGATAATACTACACGTACTGTGGGTGATGTTCGTTCAATCTTCAATAAGTTCAATGGTAACCTTGGTACACAGGGCTCTCTTAGCTTTCTTTTTGACCATAAGGCAGTCTTCACTTTTAAGAAGAAGGACGACTTAGATATGGAAGAGTTGATTCTCGATTTGATTGACTATGGTGTTGAAGACGAATTCGACGAGGATGAGGAAGAGAACGAAATCACTATCTATGGTGAGCCAACAAGCTTCGGTGAGATTCAGAAGCACTTGGAGGACAACGGCTTCGAGATTACTTCTGCTGAGTTCACTCGTATTCCTAACGACTTGAAGGACGTAACAGCTGAGGAGCGTGAGACTATCGATAAGATGGTTGAGCGTTTGGAAGACTTTGACGACGTACAGAATGTTTATACTAACATGAAGCCAGCAGAGGACTAATTTCGTTCCTCTATGCACCTATATATAATAAGGTGTAATTGGTTTTAAGAATATAGAAAGAGACTATTTCAAAAATGTAATCAGAGTGTTTGTTGGGAAATTAAACTTATATTTCCCAATAAAGTGCTACTGACAGATACACAAATCATGTGTTTCTACATTTTTGATATAGTCTCTTTTTGTTTCTTGTTCGTTGGTGTTTCTACTCCGATTGTTATCCTATAGAAAGATAATAGAAGTCGGTTTTGTTGTGTTTTTTCATAACCTTGTTTTTTAAACATGCTTTTTTGGCTTCTAAAAGACGCCTAATTGACTTGCAAAAGATGCCCTTTAAGACGCTAACTAACGCCCTTTTGAAGTGCAACTAAGCATCTTTTGCAAAGTGATGTTGTAACCTATTGATATCGTTTAAGTTGCAAAGGTGCAAAAAATAGCTCTGATGTTAGGTTCTTAGTGTTGAAAAGTCTGTTTATATGTAAATATATTTCAAAGGTTGTGGTTTGTTTTTTTAATAAGATATTTTGTATAAGAAGCAAACAACTAAAAATAGCTTTGATTGTTTCTGTATAGATAGATAAAGCTGATGGCTTTCTTCTTTTTTGTCTATTTAGTTTATTTTTCTTGCACAAAGTTTTTGTTAATGTGCAGAAAATTACTTAACTTTGCACGCAAATCATATTTTTGTGCAATGGATTCTATAAAAAGTTTCAACGCGTGTATAGAGAAGAGTATCAAGGATAACTGGGATAAAGATGCTCTGACTGACTACCTTGGTGCTACACTTCAATACCATGATGTAGCTCGAAAAATAGAGAAATTACATATTCTTTTTGAGAATAGCGGTTTGAAGAAGGGTGATAAGATAGCTCTTTGTGGTAGAAATTCCTCGTCATGGGCAGTTGCTTTCTTTGCAACTCTCTCTTATGGAGCTGTAGCAGTACCTGTTCAGCATGAGTTTAAGCCAGAACAAATTTACAATATTGTTAATCACTCTGAATCAAAACTCCTCTTTGTTGGTGATGTGGTTGCTCCAACAATTGATGGAGAGCAGATGCCGCAGTTGGAGGGTATAATCTATTTACCAGACTTCTCTTTGATTCTTTCTCGCTCAGAGTCTTTGACGAATGCTCGTGAAAACTTGAATGCGCTCTTTGGAAAGAAGTTTCCAAAGTTCTTCCGTGCAGAGGATGTAAATTATTTCAAAGACGAGGCTGACGACCTCGCATTGATTAATTATACAAGTGGAACGACTGGTTTTTCAAAGGGTGTGATGCTAAGTTATCGTTCTGTGCGTAGTAATCTCGCTTGGGCAACAGCCGATTTGAAACCACATATTAAGCCTGGTAGTAAAGTTCTTTGTATGTTGCCAATGGCTCACATGTATGGTATGATCTGTGAGTTTATCTGCCAGTTTAGTTTTGGTAGTCATCTATATTTCCTTACACGACTGCCGAGTCCTTCTTTGATTGCTCAGGCTTGTACTGATATTCGTCCTGCTATTATTATCGCAGTACCAATGGTTGTTGAGAAGATTATTCGTAAGAATGTCTTTCCAAAGGTACAAAGCACAGCAACCCGTATGTTGCTGAAGATGCCTGTTGTCAGCAAGAAGGTGAAGGAAAGAATCTGTGCTATTGTTATGGAGGCCTTTGGTGGAAATGCCTATGAGCTTGTTACTGGCGGAGCTGCTCTTAACAAGGAGATAGAGGACTTTTTGGTAAGTATTAATTTCCCAGTAACAAGTGGATATGGTGCAACAGAATGTGGTCCGATGGTGACTTATAGTGATTATAAGGATTTTGTTCCAGGTTCGTGCGGTACACCTGTATTGAACATGGAAGTTAAGATTGTTAGTCCTGATCCTGCTAATGTTCCAGGTGAGGTTATTACCAGAGGAGAGAATGTGATGGTAGGTTATTACAAGAATGAGGAGGCTACTAAGGAAGTTCTTGATAAGGACGGCTGGTATCATACGGGCGATCTTGGTACGATGAGTGCCGATGGACATTTGTTTATCCGTGGCCGTATTAAGAATATGCTCTTAGGCTCTAATGGTCAGAATGTTTATCCAGAGGAGATTGAAGATAAGCTAAACTCTATGTCTATGGTCAGTGAGTGTATCATTATTCAGCGTGGTGATAAGATTGTTGGCTTGGTTTATCCTGATTTTGATGAGGCAAAGGAAATGGGTTTCTCACAGTCTGACTTGCAAGATATCATGGAGCAGAACCGTCTGGAACTGAACAATATGTTGCCATCTTTCTGTCACCTCTCGGCAATAGAGTTGCGCGATGAAGAGTTTGCGAAGACTCCGAAGAAGAGTATTAAGCGTTATCTTTATCAGGAGAAGTAAGATAATACAGTCCTCCCTAACGCTCTCTTTGTAATGTGTTTGCGCTCAGCACTATTCATGATGCGTATTCGCACATGATGTGCTGAGTATTAACACGTTTGAGAGAACTGGTTGTGAAGGTTATTGTTAGATAGTATAATAAGGTAAGGGTCGTTCATTGAACCTAATTTGTAGAGGCTGAATAGAGCTATAATTACGTTTTGGGTAGTACCTTGTTCTTCCAATGGATGGAAGAATAAAAGCTACCTCACATGAGTAATCTTTGTGCCTCTTTTGGTGTACATACGGTAAGGTGATTTTTTGAAAACCAATTTTCCTGTCATTTCTGTCATCTGTTTCAGTCACTTAACTTATTGAATAACAGTGTAGATGTACGAAATGTTAAAAGTGACAGCAAACTAAAATAAAACTTATTCTTGTATTTTTTGTGTGATAATTCATTTCTAACTTTAGTAGACTTTATGTCTATATCGCTCGAAAGAAACCGTGATAAATTCGGGAAGTAATAGAGGAGAGTAACTTTGAAACAGTATGTCCTAATACTTTGTTCGCTTCCTATCTATCAACTGATAAGTGTCTATGCTATTTTTAAAGATAAAGAAAGCCGCCTCTGAATGGTTCGTTCCCATAAAGAGGCGACTTTATGTATGTTCTGAAATTAGTATTACTTTACAAACTTCTTATTATTCTGAATGTAGATGCCATGCGGTAAGATAGAGGCGTCAGTGCCTACATATCGTCCGTCAAGGGTGTAGATATGGTTGTCAGAAATGTTTCTTTCAATGATAGAAGGCGATTGAATGCCAGTTGTTTCGTTATTCTTAAATTTAAAACTAACATAGCGTTCTGCATCGTTCTCTATAATATCAAATATTGACCACTTTAGTATGGTGCCATTATACATCGTAAATTCGTCTATCTTGTCTATGCCGTTATAAGGGTAAGGGTCGCCATTGAGCTGTTTTGTGAATGCGGTAAATCTCTCTCTCATATTTAAACCTTTTGCATTGGCAGCTGCTAATATTTTACCATCAGCAGGGATAGGAATGATACGTGGTTTACCTTTTACATTATTAGGATAATCAAAGACATTTACTTTGTCTGACTTGTATGAAACTCGATAGGCAAGTAAGCCCTTACCATAAGTACCATCTCCCCAGCCTTGATTCCAAGCACCTTTCTGCATACTCTGCAATACGATATACTCATTTGAGTTTTTGGGATTGACAATCTTGTATGCTTTCCCGCCATTGTCGATAGTCTTTAGGTTGTTAATCGTGCTATCATTTTTGAGTTCATCAATATTCATCCAGCCCATTACTTCACGTTCCCAAGCAAGATAAGATGGAGGAATCATTCCATTACTGACTGAAGGTCCACCATCCATGAGGTCCCAAAATTCCATACCTTGGTCATCTTGGTCTTTAGCTTTTTTATCAATAGCATAGATGTCTGGGAGTCCGAGTGTATGAGAGAATTCATGACAGAATAAGCCTATACCATTAATTTTCTTGTTATTCTTAGATGTTTTCTCACTTCCATTAAGCTCATTGCTGACTCCATAACGTCGGATACTTTTACCATCAAACTTATTTGAGATAGTAATAGTACCAGACTTTGGCCATATATTCGTATCTTTATTACCAGAGGTGTTGGCAGAATGTCCTGCATAAATAACATAAACCAAATCAACGATGCCATCGTTGTTTGCATCATATTTTGTAAAGTCTACCATTCCATCCACCGCAGCACAAGCATCAGCAAGTAA
Organism: Prevotella melaninogenica; assembly: GCF_003609775.1. Taxonomy (NCBI): domain Bacteria; kingdom Pseudomonadati; phylum Bacteroidota; class Bacteroidia; order Bacteroidales; family Prevotellaceae; genus Prevotella; species Prevotella melaninogenica. Next base: position 22,374 of record NZ_AP018050.1, on the reverse strand, counting down.
TAAGTCCATTCTATCATTACCTGCACCATAGACAGCATGTGCCTTTGGTAGTTTGATAGGGCCTACAACGTCAAAGACAGGGGTAAACTTTCCATAGCTACAATCCTTGAAGTAACCACGAACACCCTTGTAGTTCTGATCTTGGTTATAGCGTTTATCTGTGAAATGATCTTCATTCATCAGATAGTTTGTGAATACCTTCTTTGTATCTTGGATAGTAAAAGTTGTGTCTTGGAACTCTGCAAGAATAACAAGAGCCTTAGGGCTACCTGTGTGAGGGAAATAAGGTACACCATTGTAGCCAGAATCTATGATTGGGCTTCGTGTAAGAGGAGAGTTATCGTAAGCGTTTTCAGATTCTTCTGCAATCTTATTAACGTAAGCAAAGAACTTTTCCTTATCTTGCTTAGCTATCAAGTTACGCTCCGCTTGTGAGCGAGTCTGTGCTTCATGTGCAAGTTGTTTTGTAGCAATAAGGTTGCCACTTTTCTCTACTTTACCGATATAGTAATTGTTATCAGCACCTTGTACAAGCAGTACACCATCAAGGGTTGTGTACCAGTTGATATGTTCATCACCACGCAAGATGACTGTAATAACAGAACCATCCGCCTGTCTTACTTGTACAGGGATTGATTCTGCCTTTGCCGCCCAAGTGGTAAGGGAACAAAGCATTAGACATATTATAAGCGATAGTTGTTTTAATGTTTTCATTATATTCGCTGTTTAGTTTCTTTTACTTAATTTGTTATAGAAATATTGTCCCTTCTTCTGTGTGCGTTTACCAAACTCAATTGCATGGTGTGGACAGTGATGATAACACGAGAAGCAGGTGAGGCATTTGCCATTGTGTAGCCATTCTGGCTCATAACCTAAGCCACCTTTGATATCATCGACAGGGCAAACGTTGGCACAAATACCACACTTAACACATCGACGACTGTCTACATGAAAGGGCTTATCTGTGATGAGGAAGCGTTCAAAGAAGCCTCCTACAGGACCTGAGAAGAAAGAAGGTATAGGACCTCTTTTCAGTTGTTCCCAGCCCCAAATCTGATTATTATCTGCATGAGGATGCTGTTTAAGAATCTTAGAAAATTCTTTTAACTGTTTTGAAGCAAGTTCCTTCTTTTCTAATTCTTTCTCTTTCGTATCTACATCCATACCAGGCAAACCAACGTATGACTCTGGCATTATTAAAGAACATACTGCATTAAGTGACAGTGAGTCACCCACAGCTACGTTCTTTAGTTGCTGCTGAAAGCGTTCCATAGCCTTGCCGATAGTATCTCCAGCTGTAACCAAGCAGAAACAATAGTGCTTACCGAGAGAAGTGTCTTCTCCTTCCGTTTTTATTGTTAATTTAGTTAGGAATTCTTTTACAATACTTGGAACTCTCCATCCATGTATAGGAAAGATGAAACCTACGTGTTCATCCTTTTCCAATGTAAAAGAACAATCGCTTTTGATTACTTCTGGGATTGAAACAAGTGTATCACCAGTTTCTAAAGCTAATGTCTTTGCAGTCCACTTGCTATTACCTGTACCAGAAAAGTAGAATATCATGTGACAAAGGTACTGATATTTTGTAAATCTTGCAAGATAAGTAAGAGCAATGTTGTTGTTTTTCAGTTCTTTTTCTTACATTTGCAAGAAGTACATGAAAACATTAATGCTGTGAAGAAGAAAATGGATTTACTGATGTACCCCTCAGTAAAGTTACTCGTACCTTTGGTGTTGGGTATTGCTGTTGGTGATGCTTTGGGAGATGATGTGTCCTCTGTGTATTGCTGGATAATGACGGTTAGCATGATTGTCATTACCTTTGTGGTATGGAGGAAAAAGTATCTTCAAAGTTTGTTATTGCTCTTTACTGTCTTTTTAATTGGTGGGACATACGTTTCAATGAAGAGGCAAAGAACTCATATACAGCTACCTAATACGCAAATAACCTTTAAGGCTGTTCTTCTTAGCAACCCAGTTATTCATGGTAAAGTCATACAAACAGACTTAATGGTTATGACCGAAGGCGAACCGATGAAGGTTAAGGCATCGATTCTTCGTGATACGATAACAAATCGCTATCAAACATTACATCTTGGAGATGGAATAGAGGCAACTGCCTATCTTGAAGAACCCATAAACTTCTCTGATGCTACCTTTGATTATGTTAAATGGTTAAAGCGACATGGTTATTTTGCAGAAACCTTTATCTTCTATAATCAATGGCAGAAAACCAAAGTTAGTCTTCGTCAGATGAGTTTTCTTCAACGTACATTATTAGTTGCAGCAGGCCATAGAGAGAGGTTGTTGAAGCTATTAGAAACCAATCTTGATAGTTCTCATTTAGCTATAGTATCTGCAATGACACTTGGTGATAAGCATTTGATTAGTAAAGATATAAAGGAAGATTACTCAATAACAGGTGCAAGTCATGTCTTAGCTTTGTCAGGTTTACATCTAACTATCTTGTATGGTTTGCTTATATTTATTATGAGTTGGTGTGAACATATCCTAACAAGAATATTCAAAAGGGGAATAAGTGAACTTCTTATTTTGTTTATTCTTTGGGGGTATGTTGTTTTGGTTGGGATGTCTTCTTCTGTTGTTCGCTCTGCAGTGATGCTAACTATCTATTCTTTTGTAACACTCTTGAATAGAGAACGGTTATCTGTTAATACTTTGGCATTAACTGCTATTATCATGCTTGTTAGCAACCCTTACAACCTTTTCGATATAGGTTTCCAATTATCCTTTATCTCTGTATGGTCAATTTTGTTGTTCTATCCGCTCATCTACGAATTAATTCCTTTACAACAGAAGAAGAGTCTTGTAGCAGTCAGGTGGTTGTGGGGGATGATTGCAGTGTCATTGGCTGCTCAATTAGGAACAGCCCCCTTGGTAGCTTACTATTTCGGAAGAGTTTCCACAGTCTTTGCTGTTAGTAGTCTAATAGCAGTTCCAAGTACAATGTTTATTGTATCTGCATCATTCTGTATGTTACTTCTTAGTTCATTGCCTTCTTTATCATTGTTCATTGGAAAGTGTATTTGTGTTATAACAGAAGGACTGAATACCTCTCTTCATTGGCTTGCAAGCCTACCTTGTGCAAGTATAGAGAATGTTCGTGTAACCATCTTCCAGCTTTTTATATATTATTTCATGCTGATGGCTATTTGGATTTTATGGAGATTTTTGGGTTCTTCCGTTAAATGCGTAGATTGTTAATAGAATGAGATTAATCCACATAAATGGTGTGATTACTCTCAATTAGATGGTTTTACAAAGGGGAATGAACTACATAATAAACGTAATTAGGGGCAATGTCTATTTATCTTCTATAAACAACTTATTCCCTTATTAGTTGAGGTTTGTAAATTATTTTTATGCAGTTCGAAACAAATACATGCTCTTTTGAGTTCTAAAAGACGCCTAATTGGCTTGCAAAAGATGCCCTTTAAGACGCTTACTAACGCCCTTTTGAAGTCCAATTAAGCACCTTTTACTTTACTACTTTATAACTAATTGACTTCCATGTGGTTATAAGCCTACTTCTTGTCTGTGTTTTTGCCGTTATTTATATATGGCTTACATGAGATTATGTAATGATTTTTCACACCCTTGTCTGTATATTTTCGGAATCTTAATATAAAAAGGTTTTTTGTGTCAAAGGCTGCTAATAGGATAGATAGTTGACAGTCTTAGCTATGTTTTTGTTTAATGAGTAACTTCGGTTCTTCCGATAAAGTCGTACGAAAAGCGTCCATGCATTTAACATTAGAGCCGTTTTCTTTGCAGGGAAGATAGAGTTTAAGTAATTATTTGTACCTTTGCAGATAATTATGCAACGATATTTTATCACCCTTTCATACGATGGAACAGCCTATCATGGCTGGCAGATTCAACCCAATGGAATTTCTGTTCAGGAAGTATTGGAGCACTCTTTGTCTACAATACTAAGAGAAACGATTGCCGTTACAGGTGCAGGACGTACTGATGCTGGTGTTCATGGCAGAATGATGGTTGCACACTTTGATACTGAGCAGTCATTTGATTGTGAGCAGTTGGTATATAAAGTAAACCGCCTTTTACCACGTGATGTATCTGTAAACAAGATAGAAGCTGTTGGTGAAGACCTCCACGCACGTTTCTCAGCGACCTCACGTACTTATCATTATTATGTCCATACGGGCAAACAACCATTCTCACGACAGTATTCGTGTGAGCTTCGTTATGCCTTAGACTTTGATAAGATGAATGACGCAGCAGCCTATTTGATAGGGGAGAAAGACTTTAAATGTTTCTGTAAGACGGGTGCGGATGTAAAGACTACTATCTGTAATCTGACAGAGGCACGATGGGTTCCTGTCAATGAAGAGTTTGCTTTGACTACAGATGATACTGTTACAAATTGGTGTTTTGTGATAACAGCTAATCGATTCTTACGCAATATGGTACGTGCTGTTGTTGGAACTTTAGTCGAAGTAGGACGAGGTCGTCTTTCGTTAGATGATTTTAAGAAGATTGTTGATGGAGGAACAAGAAGCGATGCAGGTGAAAGTATGCCTGGTAATGCGCTTTTTCTTTGGGAAGTAAAGTATTAGAAAAGAACTTATGTGGATTCTTTTGGCTTTCGTCTCAGCAACATTGTTGGGACTTTATGATACATCGAAGAAGTATTCTCTTCGTGGGAATGACGTCATACCTGTACTCTTTCTCAATACACTCTTTTGTTCAGTAATCTTTCTACCATTGATATTATTATCTCAATATACCCATGTTCTCGATTCCAGTATCTTTCATGTAGGTGCTGGTGGTTGGGAGATGCATCGATGGATCATATTGAAGAGCGTTATTGTACTCCTGTCTTGGGTATTCGGTTATTTTGCAATTGCGCAACTACCCTTAACGATAGTCGGTCCAATTAACGCTACACGTCCTGTCATGACACTTGTCGGTGCAATGCTTGTCTTTGGCGAACGACTTAATGCTTGGCAATGGATTGGAGTCAGTCTGGCTATTATTTCCCTGTTTCTGTTAGCAAAAAGCGGTAAGAAAGAGGGCATAGACTTTAAGCACAATAAGTGGATTATCTTTTTGGTATTGGCTGCTGTGATGGGAACATGCAGTGGACTGCTTGATAAGTATCTGATGGCAAGCCCAGAGAATGGCGGAGTAGGGCTCGATCGTATGATGGCTCAGAGTTGGTATAATATCTATCAATGTATGATGATGGGTGCAGTTCTTCTCGTCTATATTTTCAATCAGCGAAAGAAAGCAGAACAGACAGTCCGTTTCTCATGGAAGTGGTCTATCTTACTAATCTCTATCTTTCTTTCAATGGCAGATTTTGCCTATTTCTATGCACTCTCATTACCGGGTGCAATGATATCTATTGTTTCAATGGTGCGTCGTGGCTCTGTTCTCGTGTCGTTCTTATGTGGTGCATTACTGTTTAGAGAGAAGAATTTAAAGGCAAAGGCAATCGATCTCTGTTTTGTGCTTCTTGGAATGATATTCCTATGGATTGGCTCACGTTAAGATGAAGATTTACACTTTAAGATAAAGAGTAAAAGTCTTTGGTTATTGATAAATATTTGCTATATTTGCAACGATATTGGTAGACGCGCTTTCAGCGTTTAATATGAATAGGACTGCGCATTAACTCCCCGAGGAGTCTTTACCGTGAGTCTCTTAAAAGACGATAATTATTATGCAGAATGTTTTTCATGGATTAGGAATAGCATTGATAACTCCATTTAAGGAAGATTTCAGTATTGATTATGAAGCACTTGAGAATTTGGTAAACTACCATTTGAATAACGGTGCTGACTTCTTCTGCATTCTTGCTACTACTGGTGAGGCTCCTTGCCTATCACGTGAAGAAAAGAATGAATTGACTGCTGTCATTAAACGAATTGTTAATGGTCGTGTGCCAATCCTGAAATATTGCGGTGGAAATAATACAGCTGCTGTTGTAGAAGAAATCAAAACAACTGATTGGAGTGGTATTGATGGTATTCTTAGTATCTGTCCTTACTATAATAAACCAAGTCAGGAGGGACTTTATCAGCACTTTAAGGCTATCGCTAAAGCAAGCCCTCTTCCAATTGTATTGTACAATGTGCCTGGTCGTGTTGGTGTTAATATGACAGCTGAGACAACAGTTCGCATCGCTTCAGAGTTTACCAATGTTGTTGCCATTAAAGAGGCTTCTGGTAACTTAGAGCAGGTTGATGAGATTATTAAGAATAAACCAAAGCACTTTGAGGTTATTAGTGGTGACGATGCGTTGACCTTCCCAATGATAGCAAGTGGTGCAGTAGGTGTCATTTCTGTTATTGGTAACGCACTGCCTAAGGAGTTCTCACGTATGATTCGTTTGGAATTCAAGGGTGAGTATGAGCCAGCACGTAAGATACATCATCAGTTTACAGAACTTTATAAGCTTCTCTTTGTGGATGGTAACCCAGCAGGTTGTAAGGCTCTCTTGAATGATATGGGTATGATAGAGAATGTATTGCGCCTTCCTTTGGTTCCAACACGTATTGAGACAAAGCAGAAGATGAATGAGATTCTTAAAGGAATGAGAATCTAAAACTAAGAAGTTTTAATATTGTAATATAGAAAAAGGGCAGGAGACTGCCCTTTTACATTGAGTATAAAGTTAAAGAGCACGATAGGAAACCTATCATGCTCTTTTTATTTCATGTATGAAATTTCTGTTTTATGCTTGATTTTTGGTTCATGCCTCACGGCAATCCCCAATCATCTTGCATCATTGTTACCCTTAATCAATCCTTTTTAATAACCTTAAACTAAAACCTATTTGTGTTATTTGAACAATCTCTTTTGTTCTACCTTAAACTAAATAACTAAAAACCTAAATCTATTACTACTAACCTAAACAATCTATTATTTGTCTTTTGACGATGCAAAGGTAAGCATTGTTTGCGCACACACCAAATAATTTACGCATAAATTTCCCTTAAAGGGGTGTTTCTTGATTTGTATCAATTACAAATAATGAAAACAGTTGTAAAGAGAAAGGAATGATAACAAGTAATTACCCCATTACTTCTTTGACTATATAAGGTTGTTGTATCCTATGATAGAAAGGATAATTTAGTAGATTTTCACTTCGGAAATAACCATAGAACCAACTACAGCATTAAGTTTCTTGACTAAGTCTGATTGCATCATGCAGAGATTGGCACGTAAAGCTGGGTTTATAATCTTTACGAATAGAGTTTGATTTTTGATAAACTTCTCTTGTGTGTATCGAGCAATAGTCTCACCAGCCACAGTGTCCCATGCAGCAATAATACGTTTCTGCAATAGGGGAGACTCAAGGCCTTCCTGCCTCAGAAACTGGTTGAGAACATCGTCTAATGCTTGTACTTTCCTTCTAAACATATCTTATCCTTCTCTTTCATTGATTTCTCCACCTTCCACAGAGAACAGCTTGTAACTGAACCCACTACCTTGTAAAATCTTGTCTAAGTGATCACGGTTGGTATCTGTTATGAAGATTTGTCCGAAGTCATCACCTGATACTAAGCGCACAATTTGTTCCACGCGACTACTATCGAGCTTATCAAAGATATCGTCAAGTAACAATAGTGGAGTGTTATTTCCTGCTGTACGTCTAAGGAAATCAAACTGTGCAAGCTTCAAAGCCAATACGTATGTCTTATTTTGTCCTTGGCTGCCTTCTCTTTTCATAGGATAGCCACCAAGTTTCATCACTAAGTCATCCTTGTGCGTGCCATGAAGTGAATAACCCATAATGCGGTCTTTTGCTCGATCACGCTGAATAACGTCTAACAAGTCACCACGCTGACAATGCGAAACATACTCAAGTGAAACCTGCTCTCGTTCACTGCAGATAGTCTGATAGATACGTTGAAAAACAGGTGTTAGCTCCTCTACGAAGGCAGCACGTTTTTTATAGACAGCCTCGCCATGCTCTGCCATCTGCATTTCAAGTAGTTCCAGAAGTGTCACATCTGGTTCTTCCTCTTGCTTCAACAAGCTATTACGCTGTTGTAAAGCCTTATTATATCGGCTGAGTGATTCTATATAAGGTGTGTCGTATTGTGAGATAACCACATCCATCAGCTTTCTTCTTTCCTCACTTCCACCTTCAATGAGTGTTGCATCAGCTGGAGAAACAAAAATCAATGGCACCAGTCCAATGTGCTGTGACAATCGTTTATACTCTTTCTTATTACGCTTAAAATGCTTCTTTGAGCCACGCTTCATTCCACAGTAAACTTGTTCGTGCTCGCCAGCATCCGTACTGTAGTCTCCTTCCAGTACAAAATAGTCTGCATCATGGCGCATCACTTCCGAATCCTTTGGATTAAAAGCACTCTTACAGAAAGAAAGATAATAAACCGCATCAAGCAGATTGGTCTTTCCCTCACCATTATGTCCAATAAAACAGTTAAGTTTAGCCGACAAATCTAATGTTGCCGCCTGAATATTCTTATAGTTTATAATGGATAGTTTCTCTAATTGCATTGTCTTAATTTATAGCTTTGAATGTTAAGGAAATGAGTGTGCATTAATATTTCTTGTATATGTTTAAATTATAAAGCCACTGCTTATCCTCTGTTCAGAGAATAAAATGTCGAGTTTATCTGATAAACCTTTAAACTCCATATTATTCCTTCTCATTCTTTGCAAAGTTAACTCATTTTCGTTCAATAAAAGAAAAAAGTCGTTGATAAATTTCAATATATGCGACTTTTTGATTAATTTTGTCCCGCTATAATGCACCCCTTACAGTTTAGAATAAAATAAAAACATCATAACGTAAAAATGGTAAACAACAAAGAACAGGGTACATACGAAGATACCCTTAACAATTCTGAGGCTACGTTCTTAAAGTACAAGAAGCCTTTGCTTATCGCTATCGTTGCTATTGTAGTAGCTATTGCTGGCGTTATCCTTTACAAAAACTATGTTTCTGCTCCACGTGAGGCAGAGGCAAGCACTGAGTTGGCTAAGAGTCAGACACTCTTCAATAATCAGCAGTATGATCAAGCTCTTGCTGGTTTCCAGAAGGTTCAGAGCGACTACAGCAGCACAGATGCTGGTAATCTCGCAAACCTTTATGTTGCGCTTTGCTATGCACATCAGGCTAAGCCAAACTGGGCAAAGGCTTTGGAGAATGCAGAGAAGTTCAGCACTGGCAGCGACCAGATGATTAGTCCAGCTTCTCAGATGGCACTCGGTGACATCTATGCAAACAACAACCAGAACGCTAAGGCTGTTGACTGCTTCAAGAAGGCTGCTAAGATGGCTAACTCTGAGGCTGCTGATAACACTAACCTCAGCATCGCTCCTTTAGCATTGCGCAAGGCAGGTATCCTCCTCGAGAGCGAAGGCAAGAAGGCTGAGGCACTTGAAATCTACAAGGATATCAAGAAGACATACGTCAACTCTCCTATCTATCAGGATATTGACAAGTACATTGAGCGTGCTTCTAACTAAGCAACCATGGCAACAGAACTTCATCATTTATCCGACTACGATGCACAGAGCGTACCAGACGCAAGTAACATGTGTTTTGGTATTGTTGTAGCTGAGTGGAATCCGGAGATTACTGGTGCTTTGCTTGATGGTGCTGTAAAGACACTCGAGAAGCATGGTGCTATCCCAGAGAATATTCATATTAAGACTGTTCCTGGTAGCTTTGAACTTATTTATGGTGCACAGATGATGACCAAGAACGACGGTTTTGATGCTGTTATCATTCTTGGAAGTGTTATTCGCGGTGAAACACCTCACTTTGACTATATCTGTGAGGGTGTTACATACGGTATTGCTCACCTTAATGCATCGCAGAACATTCCTGTTATCTATGGTCTTCTCACAACAGACGACCTACAGCAGGCTAAGGATCGCAGCGGTGGCAGACTTGGAAACAAGGGTGACGAATGTGCGATAGATGCTATTAAGATGGCTAAGTTCTAAAGCGATAGTTTAAAAAGAAAATATTAAAGGCAGTAGCAATGGTTTATCCCGTTAGCTACTGCCTTTCTTCGTTTGTATCTGTTCGGATGGTTTTATTCTTTATATAGCCCTTAATTTACATTTATTGCATGCTGAATTATCTTTACATTACTCCCTTGTTTTTTACTTAAAAAATAGCCAAAAGATGTCATTTCGAACGCCTTTGTAACTCTTTTGTTATAAAGGAGTTATAAGTATCTATTCGAAGAGGTGCTTAGTTGGACTTCAAAAGGGCGTTAGTTAGACTTCAAAAGGGCATCTTTTGAAAGCCAATTAAGCCTTAATTCAACTCCAATTAAGCACCACTTAGAGTATTGGGTACTGAATTTTTATTACAAAAACGAGGTGTAGAGTGTTTTGAGTGTTTGCCTCAAAGTCATCATCACTGTTTTATCCAAACAATGCTCTAAGTGCTTCTTCAACCTTTCTTACGGGATGAAGTTGTATATTGTACTTACCTGTAAGTCCAGAAAGGTTATACTTAGGGATAATGATGTGGCTAAAACCTAATTTCTCTGCTTCTGCAATGCGCTGCTCAATACGGCTGATAGGGCGTACCTCGCCACTCAGTCCAACCTCGCCACACATACACCAACCTTGTTCTATTGGTGTGTCAACATTTGATGAGAGTACGGCAGCAATAACACTGAGGTCCATTGCCATGTCTGTCACACGCAGACCGCCAGCAATGTTTAGGAAGACATCCTTTTGCATCAGTTTAAAACCGACACGCTTCTCTAATACAGCGAGGAGCATGTTAAGGCGCCGTTGGTCGAAGCCTGTGGCAGAACGCTGTGGAGTTCCATAAGCAGCTGATGACACAAGTGCTTGTGTTTCGACAAGGAAAGGGCGTGCACCCTCTATAGTACTTGAGATAGCAACACCAGAAAGTCCCTCATGGTCTTCTGTAAGGAGAAGTTCAGAAGGGTTGCTAACCTCGCGAAGTCCTTGCTGTTCCATCTCATAAATGCCGAGTTCTGACGTAGAACCAAAGCGGTTCTTAATGCTTCGGAGGATTCGATACATATAATGTTGGTCGCCTTCAAATTGAATCACGGTGTCAACAATATGCTCTAATATTTTTGGTCCGGCAATACTTCCTTCTTTATTGATATGACCAATGAGAATCACAGGAACGCCACTTGTCTTGGCAAAGCGTAGGAGGGCAGATGCACATTCACGCACTTGAGTGATACTACCAGGGCTGCTGTCAACGTCTTCCGTTGAGATTGTTTGGATAGAGTCGATAACAATAAGTTCTGGTTGTACGTCACGGATGTGCTCAAAGATATGTTCCAAGGATGTTTCCGACAAGATAATGATGTTCTCTGAAATATCTTTTGAAATTCGTTCGGCACGCATTTTTATCTGATGAGGACTTTCCTCACCGCTGACATAGAGTACACGTTGCGTCATGTGGAGAATCGTTTGCAATGTCAGCGTACTCTTACCGATGCCCGGTTCGCCACCAAGTAGTACAATACTACCCGGTACTAAACCGCCACCTAACACGCGGTTAAGTTCACTATCGTGCATGTCTATACGTGGATCATCATGAGATGAGATGTCACGGAGACGCTGTGGCTTGTTTGCCAAAGCCGAAACAGAGCCGCCAGAAGCCGCATTGCGCAATGTTGTTGCGGCATTGCGTGCAGCCTGTGACCCCGTGTCAGCAGCGATACGGAACTCCTTGAATGTGTTCCACTGCCCACAGTTGGGGCATTTACCAATCCATTTTGTACTTTCCTGTCCACAATTACTGCAGACGAAAGCTATCTTGTCCTTTGCCATAAGTAAGACAAAAGTAATAAGATTTTTCTTAGTTACAAAATTTATTCTTAATTTTGCAACTATATGAAACGTATTAATTACTTGCTCATACTGGCTGTGCTTGCGTTTGTTGGCTGTGGTAAGAGCGACAAAGAACTGCAAGCTGAACGTCAGGCACAGAAGTTGGCAGAGCGTGCAGCTTATCAGAAAGCTTATAAAATAGCTGTGATGCCTACAATGGATTGCCTGCCGGCGTATCTTTTGAAGGATAGCTTATTATATGATACAGCTAAGGTTGACATTAGACTTTGTAGGTTTAATGCACAGATGGATTGTGATACGGCTATGATAGGAGGAAGTGTACAAGCTGCATTCAGTGACCTTATCCGTACAGAAAGATTGAAGCATAGAAACAAGGTGCTGATGCACTATCTGACAGATACGAATCTTAAATGGCAACTGATTGCTGACAAGGATTCGAAGTTAAAGCAACTCTCTGACCTTAGTGATAAGATTGTTGCTATGACTCGTTATTCTGGAACAGACCTTCTGACTGATATGGCGGTGAAGAAGGCTAAGCCTAAGTATCAAGTTTTCCGTGTACAGATTAACGATGTATTGGTGAGACTTGCTATGTTGCAGAACCATGAGATAGATGCTTATTGGTTTTCTGAACCGCAGGCAACAAAGGCTTTGTCGGCAAATAATAATTCACTCTTTAACTCGGAAGATGCGGGTGTACACCTTGGCGTGGTGGCTATTATGGATAAAGTACGTCGTCAAGATGAAGAAGCCGCCTTTGCAGAGGCTTATGATAAGGCTGTAGAGCAAATCAATAAGAACGGTGTGAAGTATTATTCTGCCTTGATTCAGAAGTATATGAAGGTTGATGAAGCTGTCGTGCGAGCACTACCTGATATTAAATATACGAAGATTGGACCACCACGTAAGGCAAACTTGCTCATGGCTCGCAACTATCTTAGTGGCGGTAAGGTTAATAAATAAGAATTGAATAGTAATTAAATAAAGGAGTAGGGCTGTGAATGTAGAAGAGATTCTTAGCAAGGCTATAAACTGTTTGATGGACAGAAGGTTGAGTAATGCTATTGAGGTGTTAGAGCAACTTTATGTTCAGCGTCCATCACTCATGGGTCACAGTGAGTTTGAAGCTATCAAAACTGATTATCAGTTGATGGTAGACTATATGGGAAGGGGCTTTTCAGATAGTCATCGTGAGTCACTCTACAATACATTGTTGCAGCGACTTTACCGAGTTGCTGCTGACCTTGAAATCAGTTGGCGATGCAAGAATGTTAGTGCATACGTTAACTCTTTTAGGGTAATTGACCACCTGAATACCAGCCATGACTTCGTTCGTACGGTGTTAGAATCATTTGTTTCAGACATCGCTATGCTCTCACTTCAACCAGAAGAAATGAGAGAGCAGAAAAGTAAGGAACTATATGAACGCCACCAAACGTTTATTAATCGTCTTTTCAGTGCCTTATGGACATCGTGCCAGTGGACGGATGATGATTGTAAATTCTATACAGAGTTACTCCTTTCTCCTACTGTTATGTCAACTGATCAGCAAGTTATTGTAAGCGCTATTAGCCTTGGCGCAATGAATCAGTTTGATATTAATAAATTCAAAACACTTGTCAATGTATATCAGCAGGCTACAGACGAGCATGTAAGACAGCGTGCATTGGTGGGCTGGGTGTTAGCAGTCTTCGAAGGAATGGACATCTTCCCAGAGCAGGATGCGATGATACGTGAACTCTGTGAAAACCCTGCCATCACTCGTGAATTACTGACTTTACAGATTCAGTTCTTCTATAGCAAGGATGCTGAGAAGGATAATGACAAGATTCAACGTGATATTATGCCTGATATCATGCGTAACTCTAATCTGACAATTGGTCGACTTGGAATTATGGAAAAGGAAGAAGATGCGATAGAGAGCATTCTTCACCAAGATGCAGATGAGAAGCGCATGGAGCAGTTAGAAGAGAAAGTACGTAAGATGATGGATATGCAGAAGCAAGGTTCTGATATCTATTTTGGTGGTTTCAGTCAGATGAAGCGGTTTCCTTTCTTCAATGATATGGTGAATTGGTTTACTCCATTCTACTTAGATCACCCTGCTTTACGCTCTGTTATAAATAAATTAGGCGACACGAAGTTCTTGAATACACTCATGGAAAGAAGTAATTTCTGTGAGTCGGATAGATACTCTTTTGCTTTTGCTTTAGAACAAATTATCAATCAGTTACCTGCTGATATTAAAGATGCAATTGGCTCTGACGCTATGTTAGGTCCGTTGGCAGAAAGTGATGATACGGAAGATGCTATCAGTATTCGGCGTACCTACTTACAAGACTTATATCGTTTCTTCCGCCTTTATCATACAGCTAATGATTTTATTAATCCATTTGAGGATAATGGTAATGGAGACTTTGTTGCTGACACCTTCTTTTTTACGTATAAATCCTTTATGGGTACAGGACTGGATGATGTCAAGTTGCGTTTGGCTTCACATTTGTATAAGCATCAGCAGATGACGGAACTTGCAGAACTTTTGACTACTTTCCAAAGTGCAGACCCACGATATGCTATCTTAATGGGTTATACAAATATCAATATGGGTAAGGCTGAATTTGCTTATCAGTTCTTTGATTATGCGTTGAAGGCTGAGCCTGATAACCAATGGGCACTGAAAGGAAAAGCGAGAGCAGCACTTGATGCAGAGGATTATAAGACAGCAGAAGAGGTGTATACCGAGTTGCTGAAATTAGAACCTGGTCATAAGAATTACACCATGAATCGTTGTGTTGCACTATTGAAGTTAGGTAGGACGAGCGAGGTGCGTGAAGAGTTGTTCCGTCTTGACTATCAATACCCAGAAGACATGAATGTGAAGCGTGTTCTTGCATGGGCAATGCTGTCGGATAATAGCCTTGATAAGGCTTCACAGCTATATGACACCCTTCTTGCAGCAACTCCAGCGCATGAGGATTATCTGAATGCTGGTTATTGTCAGTGGGCTATGGGCAACGTTCAACGTGCTGTTGAGCTGTTTCGAGAATGGATGGTAAAGAGTGGAAAGAGTAGGGAGCAATTATTGGAAGAGTTCCGTAGTGATGCAGATACATTGACAATGTATAGCATCTCGGAAATTGATTGCTTCTTAATGTTAAGCTTAGTAGGTTAATAGGAACTACCATTAAGTTTTTAAATGCTAAATAATTATACTGTTGTGGTATAAAAAAAACTACAATGGAATTTATCAATTTATATAGATTAATAGGATAATGAACGAACAGATACACGAGAAACTGAAAGAGATTAAACAGTCTTTTCGCCTCTTGATGAATGGAGTTGCATCGCACTCTATGCGTCAGAAGGGTGTTACGTATAAAATAAATTGGGGAGTACCAGTACCTGATTTGCAGAAGATGGCGGCTGAGTATGGTAAGGATTATGAACTCGCTATTGAACTTTGGAAAGAGGATATTCGTGAGTGTCAGGTACTTGCTACGCTTATTATGCCAGCAGAGAAGATGGACGAAGACCTTGTGGAAGTATGGATGGAACGCCTTCGCACACAGGAAATGGCTGAGTTGTTGGCTTTTAATTTGCTTCAATATCTTGACTTCGCACCAGCTTTGGCATACAAGTGGATAGCTTCAAACCGTGATATGTATCAACTTTGTGGCTATCAACTTCTCGCTCGTTTGTTTGCTCGTGGTATGGAACCTAATGAGCGTGGTATTAATGAGTTTCTTGATCAGGCACACACAACGTTGGCAGGTGAGAGTCTACCATTGAGACATGCAGCATATAATTGTGTTCTAAGTTTCTGCGAATTAGGAGATGACTTTGATGTTATAGCACAGAAAGCTCTTGCTGATCTTAATATACTTTAGTATAAAGGGATAGTAGGAAAACTACTCTTTTATCAACAAGCTAAAGTAAGGATGTCTTCTTTTTAAGGCTTTATAATGTTTTGTTAGAAGAGCTATTATGGTCTTTTTTCCTATGCTCTACCAACGTATAGCTACTTTTCAAATGGCATATTGCTGCTTAGCACATGTGGTGCGGATGCTTAACACCATATGTGCGCATGCTTAGCTCAACATGTGCGGATGGTTGACACCAATGATATTGAGGGCAAAATACGATAGAATAGGGTGTGGAATTGAGAGAAGATAATCGTTAGATAAGAGTAATATTACCCATAGAAAAAGCCGACACACCATTTGGCGCATCGGCTTTTCTTTTTTATTTGTCTGCTGTTAATCGATTTCGACAGCTTACGATTTAATTTCTGGTCTTTTGGTTGCTTGATAATTACTAATCAAGATTAATCTTCTTTGAAACAATCAATGCCTCTGCGATTACGGCTGCAACGATAGTAACAATACCAAATGTTAACATAATGTTATCCTTTCTTCTTTGTGCAGAACCCCTTTGGTTCTGCGATTATTACTTATTTTTCTTTGGGAATTCAGTGCAAAGGTAGAAAAGATATTTGACATAGCCAATCCTTTTCGTTGTGTTTGCAACAATAGAGGTGTTTATTTGACATAAATCATTAGTATTGATTATAATCAAAAAGTAACTGAAATAAGTTCAAAAAAAGACGTATAAATTTGTCATAATTACTTAGAAAACGTATCTTTGTATCCGATTAAGTATTTAAGATAACAATACGTTTATGGAAAGGTTAATTATTAAGAACCAGGAGTTTGACAGCAGTATGGATGCTCGTTTTCTCGAGATTCAGAACGCTCGTCGTCAGGCTTTGGCTGAGAAGGCTAAAAAGCACTAAAAGAAACTATTCGCTGTTGCAGCTTTTTATAGCTTGGTGATGCGAATTAGGAAAGAAAACGGTAACAAGATTAAAGTTAGAGAGCAAGAAAAGACCCAATCACTTTATGTTGATTGGGTCTTTTCTTATTGTGATTTACTTAATCACTTAATATACTTGTAATGATTGTTTAGAAGTCTAAATCTTCTCCAACCTCATCAGCCTGCATTTCGAGTTCCTCTGGGTTGGTATCGAAAGTGGTACGATAGCTTTCTTCCGTGAGCTTATCCTCATCGAAATCCTCATCGTCCTCATCATCTGCATTTCTCTCCTCTTCAGGCATTATATCGTCCTCATCATCCAGATTCTTTAAAAGATCCTCGTCTTCCATCTCCTCAAGTGATGAAAGCTTTGTTGTGGTCATAGTTGAAATAGGCTTCTCTTTCGCAAAGATCGCTTCTGTCCATGAGCCCTTAGAAATCTCAAGAACTTCGAAACCATCAGCCACCTTCTTTTCATAAAGACCGCCTGGTTTTTTCAAGCGAGCTGTTGGAAGGGTGGTTGTACTTATATCAAATCCACTCAAGATAATATCCTGTACGCTCTGTGGAAGGCTTTCCCAGCCACCGCCAAAGTTGCGCTCAAGAATTTCAATTAGTTTCTGAGCTGATATATGATGGATATTTTCCCAAGTTAAATCAGTAATACGTTGGATTGGCTTTTTCTTTAAAGCCCACTTTACTGTGGTACCCTCATCAAGTCTAACTTGACCAACTTGGCAGCCACGTTCTTCGTATTTCTTGATAACTTCAGGCTTATCAATCTTAACTTCTTCTATGGTAAAGGCACTTTTGATTACATCAATATAATGACGCTCATTATCCCTTAAGTCGGCGTCACGCTCTGCTTGTGCCCAAAGGCGGAAGACATCGTTTTCCTGAATGTCCCACACATTGCTTTTTGTTAGATTCTTTAATGATAGTGCTTGTCCTTGTCGCTTCATATTGTGTTTACTTTTTCATTTTGCTTTTAGGTATAACGTTGTGCAAGGTTGTACCCTCAGACCTGCTGCAAAAGTATATACTTAAACGTAAACTTCCAAACTTTTTTGCTGAAAAGTTATCTAAAAGTGAGAAATAAGTACAATTTGAAAAAGCTATTTGCTAAGGTAGGGTACACAGTTCTTGATTTCTATAGGTAAAGCCTTTACTTTACACTTGTCTGCAGTAATGGATAACTCCACTACACAAGCCCGTGAATTCATCGGTTTTCTTTGGTCAAAAATAAAGTTTCCAATACCATAGTAAATCGGTTTTCCTCGATAAATCTCTATTGTTTGGAGCGTATGACTATGGTGTCCAACAATAGCATCAGCTCCTGCGTCAATTAGTTTGCGTGCATTCTCACGCTGTTGTGGAGTAGCTCTGAAATGGTGTTCCCATCCCCAATGTAGTATAAGGAGAATATAGCAATTCTTATCTGCTGCGCGTAAGTGTTCAACACGCATGATAAGACTATCTATACTCTCCTGACTAACACAAGGTTTTTGAGGAAGATAGGGAAAGTTTTCTAATGGTAAGCGTAGAGATGAAACTACCCAAACATGGCGTGGATTTGTAGAAATGAGTACTGGCTCTGCTGCTGCTTCCATATTTCTACCAGCTCCGATAGGTATCATTCCTGCCTTTTTAATCTGTTCTTGTGTGTCTAAAAGTCCATTTCTTCCTTGGTCAATACTATGATTATTGGCTAAGTTGAGGTGAGTTATGCCATGACGATGTAGTATAGGCAACCATTCTGGTTCCCCTCTAAAGATGAAACGTTTGAATACACGCTCTCTAATTTTAGTCACAGGGCACTCTAAATTGGCAATTACATAGTTGGAAGATTGGAACAATGAGTCGATACCAGATGAAAAAAGAGCATCAACTCCTGCCATGTCAATCTTCTGTCTTACCCCCCTGTCAAGTAGAAGATCACCTGTAATAACGATACGTAAGGTGTCGTCAGCTCTTTTTTGAGCCGATTTCTTTTGATGGATAAAACCAACTCCTATCCCATTGAAAGATAGTAGGATAGGAGTTAATAAGCATATAATAACTTTAACAGCCTGAACTATAGAATGTCTCTTCATCATCAGCACTCATTCCCTTTACAGGAGCTATAATCTCTTTCATCCATGATGGTGTTCCACCTGTTGGTGACTTCTTTAATTCCTCTTGCCATTCTTCGTCCGTCATACGTGGGTCTGACATCAATCTTGTAAACTCACGGTAAGAGAAGACGGAGCCACGTGTAAGGTAAAGGGAGCCGTCTATCTCAACTACTACGTATATTTCGTAAGCAGGACCAACTCCTTCATATAGCACACACTTATCATCTATGGCAACATTCTCGCCTCCAGCAGTGAAGACGTCAGCAACAACTGCGACTTTCTTGTCGGTACTCACTACATCAGACCATCCCTGCAACATCTGATTGTCCTCGCTGACAAGCTCCAAAGAGATGTTCTCCACAGTCGAACCAATGATTTCAATCTGGTTGTATTCCTCGTCAGTTATCTTTCCACCATTCAGTTCTTTTATACTGATGTCACGGCAGAATTCAGCCATTTCCTTTATTCGTTCATATACAGCCTTTGCCTTTTCAGTCTGTAAATTGTAAGTGGTGAGAACTTTATCCATTTTTGTTACAAGTGCAATAGCTTTCTCCCAGAACTTCACGTTAGGCTCAACATAACCCTTTACGACAGGTGGTTCTGGACCTCCAGAGCCACACTCTGCCACCATAGGCTGCTTTGCATAGAGGATAGCATCATGCTTTAATTCAGCCCAAGAAGCAAGTGCTGTGTTCAAATTCTTCTTCTGCCACTGTGGTGTCTGCATGAAATAAGGAAGCGACTGTGCGGTGTCACCTAATGACTGGAGCGTGTACATCCATTGATTTGCTACACAAGCCTCCCAAGGAGTATTAGCAACTTTCTTACGAGCAGTGGTTAATGCCTTTGGAAAATCCTTCCATTTCTGTGCTTCTTTCAGCTCGTCCATGAGAATACGTTCGGCACCTGGCAATCCCATGACAGCCATCCAGTCGAGTCCCTTTGGACATGGGCGGAGAGAGATAGGGCTATCTTGATCCGTAGTAGCTATCAATGCCTCTGCATCAGGTTGATAACGCTGTGGCATAATATCTACAACATATTTGGTTCCATGTGTTTTCTTCAACTCGATACGTGTCTGTTTCTTTGCTATTGCTTCAATGTTTGCTGTCAGTTTACCCATGTCTTTATTTGAAGATAATAGCTTTTCTATAGGTAAGTTCATCTTCTTAACAAGTTCTGCAACCTGTATGAGGGTAACATTATCAGGTGTCCCCATAAGATAAGTGATTGGTTCACTTACCTTGTTGTAGATGGTTTTAAGCTTTGGTTGTTGGTTGAAGACATTGGCAATAAGTGCTATCTGCTTCATCTTAGCAGGTTTATTCGTGCCGAAATGGGCTGTTTGTAACCACATCATACCACGGAAGTAACGACTACAAACCTTAGAACGGGTATAGTGACCACGTGGACGGAAGAGCGAATAAGCAAACATTCCTGTCTGAGAGTCATATTCAAGCATCTCAGAATATTCATTTTCAGCCTCGAAAGACTTAGTAATTTCTTCCATTACCATCTTCTTGTATGCTTCTGGGGCATTCAGTGTAGCTATTGATTTTGGTGCTTTATCATGACTAAAGAGCCAAGATGCGACGGCAAACCATGCCTGACCATATTCCGCTGCAGCCTTTATTTCTGCATTTTGACTGCTTGTAAGTGTCTTCATCTCTGCTCCCATTTTGGAAGAAAAGACAATCATCAGTGAGTCTAAGTGCTTTTCCTCCACATCGCGCAATACACAATCAAAATAGAGATGGAACAGTTGTAGGTAGAGGTCAGTGGTTACGAAGCTTGGAAAATCAGCATAGTCGTTCTTCTCATATACGTGGAAAAGCTGATTATGTTCGGCAGGAACGATAGCAAAACCATTCTGTCCCAACATGCTATATAGCTTTGGGTCGAACTCTTTCAGCTGGAACGGGTTGATAAGATTCTTCATATTCACCACGTCCTTACTGTTCGCTGGTTTAAAGTTCAGCTTTCGTAATTCAGCTTCTCGTGCACGGATGCGCTCTGTAAAGGCAAGTTGTTCTTTCGTATAACGTGGTGAGAACTTCTTATCAGGGGTCTCTTCTTTTTCATAGACATCCCAAAGTGCATCGTTATACCATGTTGTTGTATTGTATAATGCACGTAAGGTTGCATCCTTGAAAGGGTATCCCTGCCTTGCAGCAAAGGCGTTTCTGATTGCACGTAGTTCTACAAGATTGAGTTTAGAGATGTCCATCTGCGTATCAATCTTACCCTTTAGTTTTTCAATATTTATTTTTCCAGTACCAGGGAGAATAAGAGGAGTCTTCTTTTCCTCTGTACGTTCAATATAGGCATCACCTCTGCTGCCATCTGTCTTTTCACTTTGTGCCCATGCAGTAGGTGAGAACAACAAAATCAGGAATGCAATAGCTACTGTTCTGAATGCGTTCTTTTGCATTAGCTTGTAATAGGAATTGTGGTTCATCTTGTTTTATTTTTAATAGTTATGTTTTATATTTATTCGCTTGCAATAAATCGTTTAACGGCTTCTTCGTGGCTAACAGCTTCAGTTAAAAAGCGTACGAAAGAAAGTCCGAAGTCGTCCCAAACATAGTCTGCAACAACGTATTTATTATCGATGGTTGCTTGTAATGTACGTACGTATGGTTCTATAAAACGAAAATCGCATAGTATTCCACCCATTCGCGATCCCATCCACATGGGGCGTATTTTGTCATTTATCTGCTTAAAAATGAAGAGTCTACGTGCAGGCTGTGGGTAGAAGCGAGTCGGTTTGATGACGCCAACGATTGCTTCGTCCTTTCCATCTCCATTAACATCTCCTGTTACCAGTTGATAAACAGGGTAGGGAAGTTTCCATTTTGCAATTGCTTTTCTGGTTTTCCACCAGTTTTTGTGTCCTTTTTGCTCCGTATTCACTTGTACCTTAGGGTATAGGCACAGCCATGAAAGCGAATCGTTGACACGTTCTAACTCAAAGGTCAAGGGCTGTTGTGCCATAGTTTTTCCTACAAGGAGGATGAAAAGTAGCAGACAGCCAAACCGCTTGTATCTATTCTTAAACATATATGGTTACAAATTTAGGTACTTTCACGGATAAAACAAAATATTTGAAATAAAAAATCCTGATTTCACCGACGTGAAATCAGGACTGGCTGAGTGTCTTCGATATCCCAACAATATGCTGTGTAGGACTCGTGACAATTTTGTTATCCTTCACCTTAAAAAACTAACCTATGTATTTCAATCTCTTACTTGCGCGAATTATCCCTGCGTGGTTAACGCAAATAAATAACTATGTATATTTTGGTGTCCTTAGTAAAATAGTTCTTTATAACCTCTTTTCATCTCATACAAGTCAAAGTAAATCTCAACTTGGCTTGTGAATATTTATAGGGGATTTATTTCTTTTTGTTTTTAACAATCTGTGTTATGTTGTTGTTGTCATCCTCTAATTTTATATATGCAAAGATAGGATATAATATTCAAACAAGCAAATTTTTTATTTAGATTGTTCGCGCTTTAACATTAAATTAACTATAATGACCTTTAAACTTGCTTTTTTCGCTTATTTTTCTGCTGTTTTTTGCTTTCTTTGTACCTAAAACGCTTTTTT